>CAJTVA010000022.1 GCA_910579585.1 uncultured Christensenella sp. | reverse complement strand
GCTCAGGCGCTTTTTTACGTAGACAGGAGCCCTGCCGCGCGCAAGTTTGCAAGAAGATTATTGAATTTGATTACAACGTCTGCCTCGTCAGTAGCGTCGGTCACGGGCGCAGCAGGCGTAAAAACCGCGTCGGCGCCGTTTGCACCCGTCGGTCCCGTTGCACCCGTTGCACCTGTTTCCCCGCGGGGAATTATGAAATCAAGCACTACGTTTGACGGGGTTCCGCTGTTCGTAACAACCGCCGCAGTACCCGCTTCGCCCGTATCGGTAGTGCCTACCACCATAGACACGCTCGCCCCGTCCGCACCGGTTACTCCCGTAGCACCTGTGGCACCAGTTGCGCCTGTTGCTCCCGTCGGGCCTGTCGCACCGTCATTACCCGCAGGACCTGTCGCGCCGGTTGGTCCTGTCGCGCCGTTAGCTCCGGCAGGTCCCGTAATCCCTGTAATCGTATTAACGTAAATTCTCTGCACGTTGTTGCAGGCAGAACTACACCCGCGGTTACAGCCGTCGTTACACGCAAAAAAAACGCTTGATTTTACCATTTACCCCTTACCTCATTTATTACTCCTAACATTATATGAAGTTTTCGGTCTTTCTGTGAAAAGCGTAATAAATCAGGGCAATTTAAAAGCAACCGTGCGGTTGCTTTTAATAATTTCTATTCTATTTCCCAGATGTCGGTTGCGTATTCTTTAATCGTTCTGTCGGACGAGAAATAAGCCGAATTCGCGATATTTTTCAGTTGCTTTACCGCGAACTCCTTTTTGTTCTTATAGTCCGCATTGATTTTCAAAAGCGCGTCAACATAGCTTTGCAAGTCGTGTAAGACGAAATAGTTGTCGGGCTTGTGCCAGCTTGCACCTACCGTAAGCGCATCGTACAGCTCTTTGAAATCTCCGCTCCCGCCGTCTGAAAAAGTTCCGTCAATAAGCGTCGAAGCAGCAAAGCTGTGTAAAGTGTTCGATTTAAGCAATTTGCAAGGGTCGTAACCGACTTTTTTAAGCCGCTCAATACCGTCCACTTCCTCACCGAAAATATAGTTGTTTTCTAAGCCCGCAAGCTCTACGATTTCTATGTTTGCGCCGTCCATTGTACCGCAGGTTACGGCGCCGTTCATCATAAACTTCATATTTCCCGTGCCACTCGCCTCCAACCCCGCAGTGGAAACCTGTAAAGATACGTCAGTTCCCGCAACGATTTTTTCCGCATAAGAAACATTATAGTTGCGAACGAAAACGACCTTTAAAAGCCCGTTCGTAGCTTCGTCGGAATTTACTTTAACAGCAATTTCGTTTATGAATTTTATTATCGCTTTTGCTCGCCTGTAAGCGGGTGCGCTCTTCGCGCCGAATATGAATACTGACGGCTGAAAGTCTTTTATCGACCCGCTTTTAAGCCCCTTGTATATTCCGAGAATCGCAAAAGCCGTCATAAGTTGGCGCTTATATTCGTGCAGACGTTTAACCTGCGAATATACGATAAAACCGTCGGGTATTTCTACGCCCTCGTGCTTTTTAATATAGTCGAACAGTTGACTTTTCTTTTTCGACTTGACTTTAATAAAACCGTCTGTAATATCCCGAATATGCGAGTTAATACCGCTGAGCAGCGAAATATCGTTGCGCCATTTTTCCCCGATAGTTTCGTCGATAAGCTCGGAAAGCTCTTTATTGCAGAGCATCAGCCATCGACGCTGTGTTATTCCGTTCGTCTTGTTCTGAAACTTTTCGGGATAATATTTGTACGCGGTTTTGAAAAGATTGTTTTCAAGTATTTCGGTATGCAGTTTTGCTACGCCGTTGACCGACTTTCCTATATAAACCGCCAGATTGGCCATTGAAAATCTGTCAGAAGCATATATCGACATTTCGGAAATTTCTTCCGCCGAGCATTTAAGCGCTGTCAACTCTTCCCTTTGTCTGAGATGAATTTTTATAAGAACAGAATAAATATCAGGCAAAATCTTCTTGACTAAATCGGCGTTCCAGCACTCCAAAGCTTCGGGTAAAACGGTATGGTTGGTATAGGCAAATGTTTTTTTCGCAATACCCAAAGCGTCGGGGAAAGGCACTTTATATTCCGCCGTAAGCTTTCTTATGAATTCGGCCGACGCAAGCACGGGGTGTGTATCGTTGAGCTGAATAACGTTAAAGTCTGCAAAATTGTCAAAATTTTTGCCGTGTTTTTTAGCGTGTTTTTCAACAAGCTCGCCAACAGCCGCAGCCGAGAAAAAGTATTCCTGCCGCAACCTCAGCATTTTTCCGTCTTCGGTATCGTCCGCAGGATAAAGATATTCGCTGATTTTTTGCGCTTTTTCGCTTCCTTCCGCTTGCCACAGCCGTAAAAAATTTACGCGCTTGCCGAACACGGGCATATCGTAAGGCACCGCCGTCACCGTCATATCCGCGAATTTGATTAAACGCTTTTCGCTTTCTCTGCGTATAGACCACGGGTCGCCGAAGCGTTGCCAGTCGTCGGGAAGTTCGACCTGAAAACCGTTCTCAATAGCTTGCTTAAAAAGACCGTATTTATAGCGTATTCCATAGCCGTGTAACGGCAAGCCCACTCCCGCGGCACTGTCAAGAAAACAAGCGGCAAGCCTGCCCAGTCCGCCGTTGCCGAGCGCGGCGTCCTCTATTTCTTCAAAAACGTTGATATCTACGCCTTTCTCCGCAAGAATACCTCTCACGGTTTCAAGCACGCCAAGCTCCATAAGGTTATTGAAGAAACTACGTCCGATTAGAAACTCCATTGAAAAATAATAAGCGTTTTTCGTCGCAGGCGCCGTCGCCTTGCTTAAACCGTAATTTAAAGCGAGGGCGGAAATTTCGTTATAAAGTTCCGTTGTAGTCTTTCCGTCCGTTTTAAGTCCTTTTAATTGTTCGGTAAATTCTACTTCATTCATAAGTTAAATTATTTTAATCTCCCTTTCGGTTTCAACTACGCCGACCCGACCGAAATCGGGTAAAAGACGAATATCCCCCCTCTTTTCAGCGTCGCATTTGACGTAAACAATATTTTCCCCAACCGCACACTTCAAAAACTTCTCCGTGCCGTAATCGAGAGTTTCAAGAACGCTTGCCGCAATACCCTCGTCCGCAACGGTAAGGTCACTGGCCCCGCACTCTATCTTCAGCCCCGCACTAAACGCTTTTTTGAGCCCTAGCGCGGCAAAAATCTTTTGTACGTTTTCTTCGTTCGCTTCAAAGAACGTACCCTCGACAACGAAACCGAACCGTACCGTCTTTTGTTTTTTGACCTTGCCGTTGATTTCGATTTCTTCGACAGCCTTGTTTTTCACGAACTTGCAGGCAAATTCGTTGAGTTCGGGCAGCGGCGTAATTTTGCTTTCGCCATCTGTCTTCACCGTGATTTTCTTAAAATCTAAACCTATATTGACCGAATTGCCGTCTACGCACTCGGGCACAACAGCATAAAGTCTGTTACCGTTTAACGTCAGGGCAAGCAGATAAACCCCGTTTATTTTCTCGCACGAAACAATCTCGGCTTTCAAACTTCCGCCGATTATAACGGCGTCGGTAGGCAGAAGCAACTCGCCTTTCAGATCGCCGCATTCAGCCGCTTTGGGCAACGCAACTTCCGCGCCGCAGAAAATAAGTCTTCCGCCTTTCACCTCACAGTTAAGATAGTTATATTCGGGTACACGAGGCAGAACAGACGCTTCGGTCTCGGCGTCGAACAGGTGAACGCGCTCCAAATTCAAAACCGCTTCCACAACGTCGCCGGTCTGCCATTCACGATTACCGTTATCCTTGATGATAATTCGCGTCGGGCTACCGTCGTAACCGTCGCCGTCCATATTTATATCGCCGTAAATAAGCGTTTCGCTACCGAGCTCTTCCTTGTGCGAAATTTTTACTTTTACAACCGAACCGCCGTTTTTATTCCCGCCGTCCGCAAGCGAAACATCTTCGGGTCTAAGCCCTATATATACTTTAGTCTTGCCGTCGAGGTACTCCGGTTTCGCCTTGTAAAGCTTTGAATACGGAACGGTAATTTGCGCCGTTGAGTTATCAAACGCAATAATTACTTTATCGTCGGTTTTTAAAAGCGTGCCCTCGAAGAAATTCATCTGCGGCGTGCCTATAAATCCCGCAACAAATTTGTTTGCAGGGAAGTTATATAAATTCTTCGGCGTGTCTATCTGTTGCACGAAACCGTCTTTCATTACGACTATGCGCGTACCCATCGTCATTGCTTCGACCTGGTCGTGCGTAACGTAGATGAACGTAGTTCCGAGTTTTGAATGAAGCTTGGAAATTTCCGAGCGCATCTGCGTTCTGAGCTTTGCGTCGAGGTTAGACAGCGGTTCGTCCAGAAGCATAACTTTCGGTTCACGGACAATCGCCCGCCCGAGCGCAACCCTCTGCCTCTGCCCGCCAGACATCTCTTTGGGTTTTTTGTCAAGATACTCGGTTATGCCGAGAATGTTCGCAGCTTCGACAACCTTATCGTGTATTTCATCTTTGGGAAGCTTTCTCAATCTCAGTCCGAACGCGATATTGTCATAAACAGTCATATGCGGATACAGTGCGTAGTTCTGGAAAACCATTGCAATATCCCTGTCTTTCGGTTCCATATCGTTTACGACCAAATCGCCGATTTTCAGTTCGCCTGCGGAAATATCCTCAAGCCCCGCTATCATTCTCAGCGTAGTCGATTTTCCGCAACCCGACGGACCGACGAAAACGATAAACTCTTTGTCCTCTATGTACATATTGAAGTCGTTTACCGCTTTGGTGCCGTTGGGATAAACTTTATATATGTGTTTCAAACTTACTTCTGCCATAAATTTCTCCTTTTAACCCTTGACGGAACCACCCGTTACGCCTTCGACATAGTACCGTTGCAACCAGATAAACAAGGCGGTTATAGGGATTGAAACAACGACTGCGGCGGCACAGAATATAGGAAAGTATCCTTCTTGCCCCATAAGCGTTGCGTTGTCTAGCCAAGACTTCATACCAACCGCTACCGTAAATTTATCATCGTTGCCGAGCATTATGAACGACGAAAACATATACTCGCCCCAAGGAGCTATGAACGCCGTTAAAATCGTGTAAATAATAATGGGTTTTGCAAGCGGCAGAATTATCTTTAAAAATACGGTATGCCTGCTTGCCCCGTCTATCCTTGCCGCTTCGTCCAGAGATTTCGGTATTGTATCGAAGAAACCCTTGCAAATGTAGTACTGCATTGCCGAACTTGCCGAATACACCAAAATAAGCCCCAAAAGGTTCTGCGTAAGCCCAATCTCTTTCAAAACAAAGTACACTGCCGTCATAGAAAGGAACCCGGGGAACATACCGAGAATGAGCATAAGGTTCATTAACGGTTTTCTCAGCTTAAAACGAAGCCTCGACAGCGCGTAACTCGTCATCAGCACGATAACCGTCTGAACTACCGTGACGATAACGGAAACCAAAAGCGTGTTTCCGTACCAGGTCAGAAACTTCGTTTCGGTAAACAGCCGCACGTAGTTGTTGAACGACCACTGTTTAGGGAAAAGGTAGTCAACCGACATACCGACCTGTTCGCCGCGGAACGACAGAATTATGAGCATAAGAAACGGTATCAGCCATATGAGCGAAATAATAATAAGAATTGCGTAGATAAGCACAAGAGAAACGCGTTCCGCGCCCTTCTTGCTTCTGAATTTCTTCTTTTCCATTACATAAATTCCTCCTCGTTTTTAACTGATTTGGAACGGTTGTAAAGTATCAGCGACAATACCGCAACGACGGCGAAAGTAAATATACCTATAACCGAAGCTATGCCGTACTGACTTTCGCTTACCGTCAGCTTATAAAGCCAGGTTATAAGCAAGTCTGTCTTGCCGGCGTTCTGCATATCCAGCGACGAAGGAGCGCCGCCCGTTAACAGGAAGATTACGTTGAAGTTGTTGAGGTTGCCTATAAACTGCGTAATGAGATATGGCGTCGTGACGTGCAACATATACGGCAACGTTATTTTCATATACGCTTTCACGGGACCAGCGCCGTCAATCCTCGCCGACTCGTACAAGTCTGCGGGAATATTCATAAGTATGCCTGTGCATATAAGCATAGAGTACGGTATGCCTATCCATACGTTGACGATTATTACCGTGGCCCTTGCAAAAGTTCCGTCCGTCAGGAAAGGTATCGCCTGATTTATCCAGCCCCATTTTTCAAGCAATTTGTTGATAAGCCCTTGGTCTGCAAGAAGCTGCGACATGAACATCAGCGAAACAAACTGCGGAACGGCAATGGTTATAACGAGAACGGTACGCCACAGCTTTTTAAAACGTATACCCTTTTTGTTAATTAGAATCGCCACCACCATTCCGAGGATATAGTTCGTGAACGTTGCAAAGAACGCCCATACTATCGTCCACAGAAGCACTTCTCCGAACGTATAAGCGAATATTTTGCTGTTTGACGATACTCCTCCGCCAAGTACGGTTACGAAGTTATCAAAGCCCGACCATTGAAACAGCTCGGCAGGGGGCATATGCGCCTTGTCGTAATTCGTAAACGCTATGAAAATCATAAAGAATATGGGCAGTATCGTAAAAACCACAAGCCCGAACATAGGTATGGACAAAAGCGACTTATGGTAATTCTCGTTCGCGTAGGAATGAACGTCGTCCTTAGTCGTTGGTAAAGTAAGGTGCGCCTCCACAAACTGTTGCGACAGTAGATTGCCCTTTACGTTCTGATACCACATATAGACGAATGCCGCCATAATGAAGATAGTCAGAAGCGAATACAAAAGTATCAAAAGACTGTTGTCGTAGTACGTATAAGTCGTAATGCCCGTCAACGGGTCCTTACCCTCCACGCAGGCAACTTCGCCCAGGCTCCCCATTTTCACAAGGTACTTCCAACCGAAAAATACCATATATAAAACGAAGAGCACCTCGAAAAGCAAGTATAAAATTCCGCGCAGGTATTGCTTGCGACAGATAAGCCCGAAGCCCATTACGCCGAACGAGGTCCGAGTTTTCCAGTCGCCGTCCCGCGCCGCCCTGCCGATATTCAGAAATATTCCGGCAAATGCGAGCCAAAGCTTATAAAGTTTTTTCGGTATCGCCTTGAAGAACGCCGCAAACGATGACGGCAGACGTTTGAAAAACGCCTTGAAGTTAAACCAGAACTTTTCAAGCGGCGACATTTTTAGATATGTCAGGTTCATTCTTTCACCGCAAAATTATTTATTCGTTACCGAGTTTCTTATTTGGTCGACTGCCGTTTTAAGCTGCGACTGATAATTGGCTTCTGTCGCCAAACCGTCGATAATGTATAATGCGTAAGTTTTAATCGGTTCCCAGAAGTTCGACGGAACGGAAGTTTGCTCTTTCGCGAAAGCGTTTTGCGCGTTTAAAGCTTTAATAGCAGGGTCAGCCACGACTGCGGGGAGATTCGAAACAACGGTATTTGTCGGTCCTACAAGATGTTTTTCGAAACGCTCTTCCTGCATATCTCCGCTTGACAGAAATGCCGCAAGCTTGTGCGCCGTAACAAGGTCTTTGCTGTGCGGGTTGACGCCGAAAAGCTTATAGCCCTTGAACGAATAAAGCTGTTTCGTTTCACTGTCAACCGTAACGGTAGGCAAAGCGCAAACGCCGTAGTTTTCTCCGAGCAATTCCTTGATTTTGTTAGCGTTCCAGGTACCAGAAACGGCAACTGCCATACTGTGGTCGGAAAAACCGTCGATATTCGTAGTGTTGCTTGTGTTTTTACCGGCAAACACCTTTTTATTGCTATCGTTTGCAAACGTTGCCGAAGTCAACTTAGCCATTGCTTTCGAAGCCTTGACTCCGCCCTCGCCGTCGAAATCGATAGAGACGCTGGTTTCCGCATACTTATCGTCGTACTCGACATTGTATGTGCACCCGAACGTAAAGAACCAGCCAGCCGTATACCACGGCGTATCCAGCGCCCAGCCAATCTTCTTGCCGGCGTTGCTGCAAGCCTCGATTATCCCCTCGAGCGTTTTGGCCTGCTCTTCGGTTACAACCGACTTATCGTAAAACATAAAATATCCGTTATCGGAAGCGTACGGATAGCCGTAAACTTTTTCGTTATCCGTTCCCCAGCCGACTGCACCCGACGCAACAGATTCCGAACTGTTTTCAGTCTTAACGGTTTCGAGGAACTGACCGCCCAGTTCCGCAAGACCGCCGCAACGCAAAAGCGGAATAAGCTGGTCGTTGGAATAGCAGTAAACGTCCGCCGCCGCAGAGGGGTCTTTGCTGACGTTGCTGTACGCCCATTCTTCTTCGCAGATACCGACTTTAATGTTGTATTCCAAGTCGGGATTTGCTTTTTTAAACTCTTCTACCATAGCTCTCAGCGTTTCCTGCTGTGCCGCCGAACCCCAAACCGTAAGCGAATCTTCGCTACAACCCGTAAATCCTGCAACCGCACCTGCCGCAAGCACGCCGCAAGCAACTAATGAAACAAAACGTTTTTTCATCAGATAATCCTCCTGAAAGTTTAATTTTTGATATTTTTCACAACGACGGCACCGTCGTTTAAAATTTTACCGTCTTTAAAATTCAGTCCTAAAATCACGTCGCCGCCGACATCAGCTTTTTTCGCCCTGCCGCTCGTATTGAAATATGCGGTAACGCTTTCCCCGTCCGCCGTCCGCGTGATTTTCAAAAGCCCGTTCTCCGCCGTAATTTCCGCCCGCTCGCCTGTTAAAGCCCTCTGCTTTTTCAAGCCAAGAACCGCCTTAAAGTTAGCGGCGAACTCCTCGGAACCGTTCTGAAAATTCCAGTCAAACGGCTTGCGGCAGTCGGGGTCGCCGCCTCCGTCAAGCGGAATTTCCGTGCCGTATAACACGCACGGCATTCCAGGGAACATCACCGCGGCGCAAAGCGCGCACAACAGCCTGTCGCGGTTACCGCCCGCAAAGCGCAAAAACCTGGGCGTGTCGTGACTGTCCAAAAAATTCAAAGCCATTGCGTTGGCTTGCCCTGAATTGGCAATCAAAAGCCCGTTCATTCTACCTGCGGCGACCTCTGCCTTTACGGAAAGCTCCCCGAAATAATCAATCAGAATTTTTTGTAGCTTGTAGTTCATGACGCCGTCCAACTGGTCGCCTTTCAGCCACTGCTCGTTATCGTGCCAAATCTCGCCTATTATTAGTGCCTGCGGATATTTTTCTTTGACTTCACGCCGCAACTGCCGCCACGTCTCGTGTGAAATTTCGTCTGCGACGTCAAGGCGTAACCCGTCGAACCCCATACGCAAATATTCAAGCGCTATACCTATCAAATACTTCCGCGTTTCGGGATTGTCGGCGTTCCACTTCGGCATATATTTGCAGTCCGCAAAATGCGCGTAATTCCCCTTTTCGTAGTCGGGAAAATCGCCGTCAATCAAAAATCTGTCGAAATATTTCGATTGCCGCCCTTTTTCTTCGGCGTCCCTGAAAAATTCGTGCTTTCTGTCACAGTGATTGAACACGCAGTCGACCATCACGCGCATACCGCGCGCGTGAGCCGCGGAAAGCAGCCTTGCAAGTTTCTCTTCGTCGCCGAACTGCGGGTCGACCCGCAAATAATCTATAATGTTGTACTTATGGTTGGTTTCCGACAAAAAAATCGGAGTTAAATACAAAGCCGTTACTCCCATGCCGTCAAGATAGGGGAGTTTTTCCGTTACGCCGTCCAGGTCTCCGCCCGTGAACGAATACCTGTCGATATTCCCATCCCACGGCGTGTTTATATAATCGTCGTCTTTCTCAAAATCGCCACGCGCAAACCTGTCTACGAAAATCTGATAAAACACAGCGGTTTTCGTCCATTCCACTATGGGCATAACGTCCGTTCTGTTTATAAACGCGAATTGAAAAAACGTATAATAAGCAAGTTCGAATTCGTAATCTTCTTTAAGTCCGTCTTCGGAAAAATAAAAAATCTTACACTTTTCCGTAATTCGAAAAACGTAAGCAAACCGCGAGTCGGGAAGAGTAACGTCCGCGCGGTAGTATGCGAAAACTCCGTCCTCGGCGCACCTTTCCATCTCAAGCTCGAAACGCTTTTTCGTGAAACGGTATTTATTGTTGAATAGTATCTCGACCTTATCTAATTTGTCGTTGGCGGCAACCCGCAGAATTACCGTCAGCCTATTGCCTGCCGAGGCGTATGCAAAGTTACTGTCGGGTTTATGAAAAACTGCGTATTTATTCATAATTTTCTTTCCGGTTACTTTACTTTAACGGTGTGCGTCGTGCCTTGCACGCGTTCGGTCGCTTTATTGAAACAGTCTATAATGGCGTCAACCCTCGCCTGTGTATTTGCGGGCACGAAAAGCATATTCGAGTTTTTAACGCTTTCCATTCCTTTTAGCGCGGAATGAACGGTCACAACGTTGCCCTCGGGAATTTTGTCCGTATCCCCGTCGGCAATAAACACGATTTTGTCCGATAACGCGCTTATCTCTTCTTTTAACGAGCGGTTGTACATATCGACGAGCACAACGCTGAAATTGTCCTTGCCGAATCTTTCCTCGCCTGCGAGTAAAACGTGTTCGAAGTCCTGATAAATCTGGAAAAACAGTTCGTCGTTAATCTTACCGTCCACCGAAATCAGAGGAACGAAGTTTTCCTGCGCAAGCCGACGGAACTTTTCCTCTTCCATACCGACGCAGATTATCGCATCGGCGGTGTCTATCCTCGTATTTTCCAGATGCGTGCGTAAGTTCAGGTTGTACCCCAACCGCTCGAACGTCTTACCCAGAAGCCTTAAAAAGTCGTAACTTTCGGCTTTCTGAAAGGTTGAGTCGTGCTTGCCCGTCAAAATAATTACGTTACTGCTTTTCTGAAGCGCGAACGACTGCGCAAGCCGCGACGGTCGGAAGTTATACAGGTTAACAATCTGTAAAATCTTCTGTTTCGTCTCGGGGGTATATCTGTCCTCGTGAATGCCGTTTATAACGTACGAAACAGTCGCAACCGACACCCCCGCAATACGCGCAACGTCTTTTATCGTGATTTTTTCCATAATTGAATTTGTTTTCGGTTTATGTAAGCCCCGAACCCTCCCCCTCTCGGGGGAAGGTCATTAAGGACTTAAGAGATAATGAAAACTTCGAATTAAGCTCTCGGCTCCATATAAACGGCCATAATACTGCCGCCGGAAAAATATTTGATGTAGATGTTGTAATAACCGACTTCTTCCGCTATGCATGTAACGGTAGGTCTGGTAGCATAGCTTGATAAATCGGCAGCTTGCAGATAATCTGCAGTTACGTTGCTTCCGTCGCCGCTCGATTCAAGATTGATAGAGCGCTTTCTGCTACTGTCTAAAACAGGGGATATCACCGCTTCTTCGGAATCTTTCAAGCCCGTCGTGTAGACCGTAATCACGTCGCCGGGGCACAACTCGAACCCCTCGGCAACCAGCTCGACAGGATAGAGATACCCGAGCGTTTCAGCGTTCATCATATTCGTAAAAGCTTTGCGCAGAGTTATTCTCTCGGTTTCACCCGATTCTGCGCGAACGACAGACATATAATGGTTGGGTTCAACCACCACTCCCGCGTCCGGAATTATCGGGTCTTTGCGCTGTGATAAGTCCGCGCGCCAGTCCGCGTAAAGGAAAGTAGTCGTCGTAACCGTAGGCACCTTATCATAATAAGTAACCGTAGCATTGACTATTGACCACCAACCGTTAAACGTGTAAGGAACGCCGTCCTTATCAACCCTTGCACTTGTAGGCACGGGAAGCGCTTGCCCCGCGCCTAGTGCGCAACGGTAAACGTTTTCGGTATTCATACTCGCGCAGACTTCCTCGGAAAGTTTTGTAGCACCCGAAGAAATTTCGTTTTCGACCTTTTCGCCGTTAGACACGTATGTGCCGGGAACGAAATACAAATTTTCCTGCGGAGACAAGTCAGGCGAATCCGTCGTACAAGCCGCAAACGTCGCCGCGCCCGCCAAGGCAATTACGCCCGTAAGAGTTAAAGCTACTATCTTTTTCATATCCGCCCCCTTTATTTAACCTTGTAAATTTGAATAGACATCGCGGGTACGTCCGCCTCGTTCAGACCCGCCCCGTAAAGTTTTACAGCGTCTGCGGGAAGCTTATAGCTTGCGGTTTGCACCTCGCTACTTGCATTGACGTAAATAAGAATTTCACTTTCGCCGTCCGTTACCGAATAACATATAATTTTACCGCCCGTCGTATGGGAAACGACTTTTCCCCTTGCAAGAACGGGGTTATCTTTGCGGACTTTAATAATATCTTTATAGAAATTCAGTATCGAGTTTTCGTCCTCCGCCTGCTCGGCTACGCCCGGAAGCTGAGCGTTCAGCGCGTCCCAGGTCATAACGTAGTTATTGAAGCCTATAGGATACTCGCAGTTGTAAGTACTGTCTTCCAGCACCGTAGTCCACTTCAAGGGCTGACGGTACCATCTGTCCTCGTGCCCCGTACCATCTTCTGCGGGGTTATCCGCCAACGTACCGAACATTCCGATTTCGTCGCCGTTATATATCCAGGTCATACCGGGAACGGTAAGCGAAAGTCCGCCCCAAAGCTTCGCAAGGTTTTCGGATAAAGTCCACTCGGTATCCCCAACCGTTGCCGTTCGGGGAACGCCAGAACCGGTGCTGTACACTTTGTCGCGGGCGCGCTGCACGTCGTGGTTAGACGTAAATATACCGTCGATATAGTCGGTGCGATACTCCGCAAAACTTGCTTGCGCAGCCGCATACTGATTAAGAAGCCCCGCCGCGTCCTCTCCGCCATTCGCTATTTTTGTGAGGCGGTCGGTCGTATCGTAATACCAGTTAAAGTTGAACTGCGAATCCATACCCGCGTATATAGGCGCAAGATAGCTGGGGTTCCCGTTAAAGTTTTCGCCCAAAAGTATTGCTTCGGGATAACTTGCTTTCAGCTTTGCGTTGAACTCCATAAAGAAGTGAACGTCTTTATTCATATCGAACGAGTAGTCGCCCTCGCCTCTGTCCGAAACCACCCAGTCGGAACGGTCGCGGCTCTCGTTAGCCATATAGATGTGTTTAACTGCGTCGAGACGGAAGCCGTCCAGACCGAAGCTCATCCAATACAGCGCAACTTCGAGTATAGCGTCGCGCGTTGCCTGATAGTCGAAGTTGAGTTCGGGCATAGACGCGCCGAAGCTCGAATAGAAATAATACCCGTTCGCGTCCTTGAACCATTGCGCTTTTGCAAGGGGGTCTTTCAAACCCTGAACGTATTCTTCGTTTTGCCAAGTATAGAAATTGCGGTAATCTATTTCTTTCGTAGCTCCGTTGGGAAGAGTCACGGTTTCCTTTACAAGATTCTGCGATTTGATGAACCAAGGGTTTGAGGGTGAAGTGTGATTCAAAACGAAGTCCATAAGCACTTTCATTCCCCTTTGGTGCGCCTTATACAAAAGCTCGCGATAGTCGTCAAGGGTTCCGAACCTCGGGTCTACCGTAAAGTAGTCCATAATGTCGTAACCGTGATAGGAGTTCGAATGCTGGAAAGGCGTCAACCACAACGTATCCACGCCCAGGTCGTCAAGGTAATCGAGCTTGTTTATAACTCCTCTCAAATCACCCATTCCGTCGCCGTCGCTGTCGGCAAAGGACGCAATGAAAATCTGGTATCCGACGCTGTTTTCTTCCCAACCTTGCGCAACTTCCTGCTGCGTATAAGTGGTATTGTTGCCTTTATTCGACACGACGTCGTACTTTGTAGTCGCCGAACCGGGAGCAAGCCCCTCGTAAGGGTTATTGACTTGGGTTCCCGTAAAATGTGCGGAACCGCTACCGACTTCCCCTTGACGCACGAACCAATGATAGTCGCCCTTTTCGCGCCTGGCTTCTTCCAAAACAACGTAAACGTCGCCGCCGTCGTTCACCCAGAAGCCCGTACCGTTGACGCGGCTGTCCTGCGAAAAGACCTGAATACCCAAACGCTCAGCCGCTCCGTAGCTTATATTAAGGCCCTTATTGTCAAGGGTTTCCTCATTCCAGCCCGCATCCGAATAGGAAGCCGAAAGGTCAATATCGTACACCGCGCCCGACTCGTCTATCTTCATAGGGTAGAAAGCCCTGCCCTCGCTGTTCGTGGGGTAATATTCCCATACCCAAAGCCCCCAATCGCCGTAAACCGAAGAGTCAATCTGGGTCGAGTAATCGGGTTTACCCGCAGAATTCACTTTCCCTTGCTCGCTTGCGGAATGTCCGCCGCGCATATAGTGTATGTACAGGTGATTTTGTTCGCCCCAGTCAAGATATTGGTCGTATAACTGCGCCGTAACCGCGTCGGTGCCGCCGTCTTGCGAGGGCGGGTTGTCGTCCTTAGGGGGCGCAGAACAGCCCGAAAGCGCCACGCCAACAAGCATTACTCCGGCAATTAAGGCGCTAAGTAAGCTCCTCTTTTTCATAATTATCCTCCTATCCTGATTAACCGTTTAACTACCTCACCAAAAGCTCTACCTTTCGATAGAGCTTTCGGTTTGGACTTTTTTAATAATTATTCTGCGTCTGTTGCAGGAGCAACGTACTCTTTTACGTCACAGTCGCCGCTTAAAGCCAAACGAACAACGTAAGCTTTACCGGGTAATATGTTAGAGAACGAACTCGACTGCCCGTCGTTCCAATGAATTATCCAACTGGTTGTATTAATTACGGTTCCGGTTATAGTTAACGTCTGATCCAAAGTCGGGTTATCTTGCCAAGCACCAAAATGATTATCCGAACCCGTCCAAGCGTGTATCTGATAGTCAGCTTTATTTTCAGAACCTATTGCAGTTCCGTCGGGCGCTACGAGATAGAGAGTTATAGTATCTGCCCCTACCGTAATTGTTATTGCTTCACAACCGGCAGGAATTTCAGAAGTTGTGTCCATATTAAGAGCGGTCCCGTTAAATTCAAAAGTAGTGCCGCCGTTATTATAAACTTTTAAGTAAACTACGAATTCTGCGTCAGCCGTTATTGTAATTTCGCTAGTGGTTACGCCGCCGTAACCGTTTACGTCTGCGCTAAGGTCAACGCACGTACCTTTAAGCCAGAAATTTTCAAACTGTGCGCCGTTTAAATAGACGGTTAAAACGGTTCCCTCCGTAAACGTTTCCGAATTACCGGCACCGAACCAATACTCTACAAGGGACGTATCCGCATTACCTGTGTTTTCGGTTACGGCAGCAATCATTTCGCTACCGTCAGCATTCCACAATCCGTCGTTCCGACCATACTGCGCGTAAAGCGTGGTATTCGCTTCAAAAGTTGCCGTAGTTTCGTCGATAACTTCACCGCTTTCAGTCACAGCCCAGCCGATATGATGCCAGTTCTCTGCCGAAGCCGTAGCTCCGGGTAGGAATTCTTCACCTTTAAGGTCGATTGTGCCGTCGGCTTTCGTCGTATAAGTCGTAACAGCGACCGCAGGAAGCGTTCCGCCGTTCGCGTTAAGCGTAATAGTGTAACTCGTTGTAGGTTCCTCGTCCCCGCCGGGGTTTTCCTCATCACCGCCGGGGTTTTCTTCGTCGCCTCCGGGATTATTGCCCTCGTCACCTATAGGAGGATTTCCGCCCTCGTCGCCGTTATCAGGCGTGTTGTTACAAGCCACCGCGAAAATTCCCAACGATGCCGATACGCAGATAGAAAGAATACCTGCTAAAAGTCTTTTCAGTTTCTTTGTCATACTTTTTCCCTCACATTAAAATTTTTTATTATGTCACTTGGAAATTTCGTTTTAAACTTCCATAAACACCGAAATTAATGGCTTTTCTAGCATTTTTAGCTTAGTTAACCGTTTAACTTAGTTAAAAAATTAAATTTCCCTTAACCTAAGCGTTTCCATAATCTATACGTTTTGGAAAAGGGCAATTGTTACTAATTTTCAAATTATTTTACTTATTAACAGTGTAGCACGGCTTGCGAAATTTGTCAATACTTTATTTTTAAAAAAGTATAGTTTTTGGGAAATTTTTTTATTTATAGTTTTTCGTGGCTACGTTTTTCTTGCGAGATATTATAATAAGGAATGAAAATATTCACGCACGAAGGAGTTAATTATGATTTACGCCTACGCAAGGGTTTCAAGTAAAGACCAAAATTTAGAACGGCAATTCGACGCTTTCAAAAATTGCGGTCTGGAGTTTAAAAAAATTTTCTGGGACAAAGAAAGCGGCGTCGATTTCGACCGCAAAAACTACAAAAAGCTTATAAAAAAAATGCGACCCGACGACTTACTGGTCATCAAGTCGATTGACAGGTTAGGAAGAAACTACGACCGAATTTTGCAGGAATGGAAACGCATAACGAAAGACATCGGCGCAGACATCTACGTTTTGGATACGCCTCTTCTCGATACCCGCAGTCAAGGCAAAAACCTTATCGGTAAACTGATTGCCGATTTGGTTTTACAACTGCTATCTTTTGTCGCAGAGAACGAGCGAGCAAATATAAAAGCCCGTCAGGCAGAAGGCATTAAAGCCGCAAAAGAGCGCGGCGTAAAATTCGGCAGGCCCAGGATAGCCTGTCCCGATAATTTCTCTGAAATAGCCGAAGATTATATGCAGCATAAAATAGGTTTGGAAGAAGCGCTCGCGCTGTCAGGAATGAAGATTTCGTCGTTTTACCGATACGTCAAATCACAATCGTATGCAGGTTGAAAAAAGTCGGCTTAACGCCGACCTTTATTACTGCTTCGATTCAAAATATTTTTTGTTACTTAAATAGCTTTTGTCGTTCGGCTTTATTGCGCCGGCAAGCTCGTTGTAATAATTCGCTTTTTCATAATCGCCCAACTTGTCGTACAGAACGCAAAGCTGAATATACGGAATAAACCCGCAGAAATCGAGATTTACAAACCCTCCGCCCTTTGCGTCTTCGGTACCCTCCAAAGCGCGTTGGTACCAATATATGGCGCAACTAACGCTATTTTTCTCCATAAAATGCGCGCCCAAAATGCAACAGGCTTCGCTTCTCGGTTCGGCGTATGTAAAAGACCTTAAAAGCGCGGTTACAGCCCCTTTTTCGTCACCGATTGCCTTGTAGGCGCGGTACAGATTAAGGCAGGCCTCTATCTTGTTCTCCACCCACCCGTTTCCGCTTAAAAAATTCTCTAAAACGGCAATGCTTTCCCTGTACATTCCGTTGAACAGTAGCTCCCTGCCGTAATAGAATTTTTCGCGTTCGTTAAGGCATATCCCGCGGGCAATCTGTTTTTGAAGTATAAAAAGATTTCTCAGCGGCACGTTGCTTTTAACCTTTTTATGAAAAATCTGCGCGTCACCGTAGACTATCTTGCCGCGAAGTGAAACCGCCTCGTGCACGGCGCCCTCGAACCTGTAATTTTTACTCCGCCTGAATATCCTTTCACGATAATAGACGAACGTCGGCTTATCCCCGTCAAAGTCTGCCGCGTAAGGAAGAAAAGCCATATCGAAGTCCGCCTTTTTTACAAGCTCTTTTATTTTGCGGCAGTTTTCGTCGGTCACTACGTCGTCTGCATCAAGCCACATAACGAAATCACACGTCGCCTTTTCAAAAGCAAAATTCCGCGCGGCGGAAAAATCATCCACCCATTCGAAGCCGAAAATTTTATCGGTGAATTTAGCCGCTTCTTCCACCGTTCCGTCAGTCGAGCCAGTATCAGCAACTATTATCTCGTCGGCGAATTTCTTCACGCAGGAAAGACAACGCGCTATCACCTCAATCTCGTTTTTTACAATAAAACATACGCTTAAAGACATAAAAATCCCCTTTGCATTAATATATGCAAAGGGGTGTTCGATAGTAATTATTAATCAGTACTTTTTCACGCCGAAACGTTTGCACGTAAGATAGATTGCAAAACCCAAAAGCCCTGCCGCGATAAGCCCGCAACACATTAAAAGCGCCCACAAGCCCGGCAATAAAGTATAACTTTTAGCTGTGAATAGCGAACACTGGTAAATAAATATAAAGGCTTCCCCCGTTCCATCCGTCGGCGAGCTGGCGCTGACCGCAAGAAAGATTATCGCATTGATAACCACGAAAGCCGTCAAAGTCAGATATTTATACAACTTTTTCTTAGTCAAGCCTGCAATAGTTGCAACGCTATAACAAATAATGACGTAAATCGCACAGAACAATCCGCCTAATAACCCGACCTCGCGAATAGCAGCTAGCTCTTCAAAGTCGAAAAGAGGGATTATATCCTTACCGTTGCAGTAAAATATAAGGCTTTCGATACCGAAAAACACAAGCATGACGATAAAGAACACAACAAGCCCTATTATCAAGCTGAAAAATGGCGCAAGCATATACCATACCGTTTTTTTGCGATGTGAAATAGGCAAAATATTTACGTTATTTGGCGTCGTTTCTATTCTTTTTCCGTACCCCAAGCATAGCACAAAAAGCGCAAGTGCACTGGCACAGACGATTGCAATCACAAAATTACCAAATAGAGGCAGGTTGAACATCATTCCTAAAAACGCTAAAAGCGTAAAAATTATGATTGGAACAAGCCCGTTATGGCTTAACGTCATTCTCTGCCCCGAAAGCGAGCTGTAAAACCTGATAAAGCTGTTTTTATACAAAAATTCTCTCATTTTTAACCTCAGAATTTTGCACTGAAAAGTGCGTTATTTCAAGCATATGTGGGGGTCTATTTCAATTTCAGAAGTTTTTTCCGCCAAGCATATGCACAAAAATTTCTTCAACCGTCGGCACCTTTACCTGCACTCCTTCTCCGTACGTTTCCTTGTCGGCAGTCAGGAAAGTATAGCCAAACATATTCTTCTGCAACCCGATTGCCGAAGCGCGCATTCGCTCGGTCAATTCCGCACACTGCACCAGCCTGTACCTCTCCGTCAAAACGTTCTTTTCCTCGTTGAACGTGATTTTTCCGTTCTCAATCATAACGAGGTAATCGGCGATTTTGTCTAAATCTTCTGTAATGTGCGTAGAGAATAAAACGGTGTTATTCTCGTCCATCATATATTCCTGAATAAGTCCGACTATTTCGTTTCTGTCAAACGGGTCTACGCCAGAAGTCGGTTCGTCCAAAATCAAAATTTCGGGGCGCTGGCAGAGCGCCAGAATAAGGCAGAACTTCCTCTGCATACCGAAAGAGTATTTACTGACCCGCATATCGCCGTTTAGTTTGAACTTCGTCATCAGCCTTTCATAAAGCTGCATATCGAAATTTTTGTAAACCGCTTTGTACAGCTTGACAAGGTTTTTCGGCTTCGCGTAAATGTTGAATGTGGGAGTATCGAACACGCAAGCAATCTTATTGAGAATTTCGATTTCGTGGTCGCAGAATTTCATTCCGTTATATAGAATGCTTCCGCCGTTCACATCCTGCTGGCGCATAATAGCCTTAATTAAGGTAGATTTACCTGCTCCGTTCCTGCCAATCAAGCCTGTTATACAGCCGCGCCTGACTTCTAGGTCAACGTTGTCAAGCTTGAACTTTCCGAAGTTCACGGTTAATCCGCTGATTTTCAAACCGTTCATTTCCCGAATATCTCCTTATAAATTTTTTCTACGGTCGTTTTATCAATAGAATTGATTTCCGCAAAACTTTTAATCTCTCGGAATTTTTCGCGTAAGGTACGCTCGGAATACCCGTCCGTCCTTTCGCTGTCGTAAGCGGCAACAAACACGCCCTTCCCCTGCACGGAATATAAAAACCCCTCCACACATAAATCGTCGTAAGCCCGTTTTGCGGTAATTATGCCGATTTTCAGCTCTTTTGCAATCGTGCGGATAGAGGGCAACATCTCCCCCTCTTTTAAAACGCCGCTTAAAATCTGCCCGCGTATCTGGCATTTAATTTGTTCGTAAATGGGTTCCCCCGTTTCGTAGGAAATAATAATGTGCATTTCGTTACCGTTCTTACTGTTTCTACTGTTATCATACAATAGACACAGCTATTTGTCAAGCAATTTTATAAAAACCGAAAATAAAAGGTAATTTAATTTTCCACGTAAAAACGCTTGCAAAAATCAAATTATTTGTTATAATAATAAAGGTTATGTTGATGCGCTACTGCGGTTCAGTTAGTCCGGCTGATTCGTAAAAGCACAACTTCGCTTACATAAAAGTTAATATCCGTGCTACTGTGGCTCAGTTGGTAGAGCAGCTGATTCGTAATTATTTACTTAACCAGTAGAAATGTGCTAAAACCGTACCCCAGAGCTTAAAAATAGCTACTTTGGACTACTTTTCAAAAACAAGTGTAAAAAACTTGTAAAAATCAATGTAAAAACTTAATAATTTATGCTACTGTGGCTCAGCTGGTAGAGCAGCTGATTCGTAATCAGCAGGTCGCCGGTTCGAATCCGGCCAGTAGCTCCACTCAAATCAAACTATCTTAAATATTAAATAGTTTGATTTTTTCTTAAAAATATTTTCAGGTGTACAAATGAAAAGCATAGCCTTAGTTGGAACTAATTTCAATATAGTTTATAAACCTTATGCAAAAATTGATAATATACACATTCATGACTCAAAAACATTGCTAGATTATGATATTGTTATTATTGGTCTAAATAGTGGTATCATAAATGAATATTATAGTTATAGTCTAGATGAAACTTATAATGGTTATCCTTTAATAAATGAGAATACTTCAAGAGGTTTTATTGATGATATTTACAGGCGTAGAGAAGAAATAAAATCTCTGCTTTCAATAGGCAAAAATATTTATTTTATTTTAGGTGATGAGTGTACTTGTTATTATCATACATATGAAAAAAATATTTCTGGTACAGGTAAAA
The DNA here is from genome assembly GCA_910579585.1 of uncultured Christensenella sp. Taxonomy (GTDB): domain Bacteria; phylum Bacillota; class Clostridia; order Christensenellales; family Borkfalkiaceae; genus Coproplasma. The sequence continues at coordinate 2,008 of CAJTVA010000022.1, read as the reverse complement.
ATGCCAAAACAACCTTTATTGTTGACCAAATTGATATAGCAAAAGTTTTATTGGGTGAAGATAAAATTAAAATAACCAATTCTGAAGGTCATAATATCAATATTTTGCCAAATACTAAATTAACCGATTTTAGTAAAAAAGTTAAAGAATTTATCTATTTCAAATCTTACTTTAAATGTAGATTTATAGAATCCGCAGTAACAACAAGTAATAAAGATAATGTTGTTGCGGGATTAATAAAAGTTAGTAATGGTTATAAAATAATACTTCCAGAAATGGTTAAAGAAAGTTCATATAATAAAAAGCACGAGAAAGCATATTTAGATGATGTCGATTTTGTTATTGATTCTATAAGGACATTGGATGATACTCTTAATGAAAATTGCGATATACCCGAATGGGTAAATAAGATAATATTGTCCAACGAAAAATCCGATTATTTAGAATGTATAAATATAGAAAGTGAAATACAAAAATTAAACGAACGAAAAAATCAAATTCAACTTAATCTTAATAAGAGCTTTCAATACAAAAAATTATTATATTCATCAGGTAAAGAATTAGAGAATATTGTTCAAAAAGTATTTCTCGAAATAGGATTTAGTCTTTTACCCGTAAGAATTAATAGAAGCGATTTAAATTTAACTTATAAAGATTTACATTTTGTTTGTGAAATTAAGGGCTTAACAAAAAGTGCAGGAGAAAAGAATTCTAATCAACTGCAAAAATGGGAAACCGAATTTTTTGAAGATTATGAAATCCATCCAAAACAAATTTTAATAGTAAATGCTTTTCGTGAAGTACCACTTTCTGGACGCATTGAAGATTCATTTCCTAATCAAATGCTTGATTATGCAACTAAAAAAGAGCAATGTTTGATTACTACAACCCAACTTCTTTGTTTCTATTTATGTTGGTTGCAAAATAATAAAATTATTGATGATTTTGTAGAACAATTAATATCAACTAACGGAATTTTTAACTATTATAATAATTGGGAAAAATATATAGACGAAATTAATTAGTATAAAAAAGGCAGGTCATTTCGACCTGCCTTTTTACTTATTCAATAAAGTTAAAATTGCTGTTTTCTTTTCTTCGTCTTTGACTTTTTTCAGTAGTTCGATTATTTGGCTATCTTTTTTATACTCTTCTATATCGTAATAAAAGAATTCTTCGGTTGTAGTATTACAGGCTTCAAGGATAGCTGTTAAAGTTTCAAATGTGGGAGCAAAGTTTTTATTTTGTTCTAACATATGGATATAGCCTGCGTTCTTACCTATCATAAGTGATAATTTTCTTGCCGATAAATTAGCTCTTATCCTAATATAGCCTATTCGTTCAATTAACGTGTCTAATTCCATAAAGTTTACTCCATTTACGCTACTAATAAAAGTATAAAGTAGAATGTCTTAAACTTAATCTTTGCTATTAACCCATTTTTATTGAAATAATGATAAAATATCATAATATACACGATATTATTGACTTTTATCGTAATGTATGTTATATTGGTGGCAATAAAATTGCCCAAGGAGGAAATTAAAATGGGTTTCTTTCAATCTCTTGCCAAAGCAATGGCGACAAAAATCGGAGTAGTAATCGGTGGTGATTATAAAGGTGTTTCTGTCGGTTTCGGGACTAAAAGCACAAAATCATCTGTTTCAATAGGTGCTGTGAGACAAGACGAAGCGTTAATATTTTTTACCAAACCTGAAGAATATAGATTTGATAACACGGACGTTGAATCCTATACGATTAAAAATAGTACAAATACTTCTACAACTTACGAAATCTTGTTCAAAGACGGAAAAAAATCTCTTGTAGAAATTAATAACCAATATAAACACAAGGTGGATTCTGCTTTATATAATTAATAATTATGAAAAATCTTCTACTTGAAATTGCAAATTGCTGTGAAGTTGAAAAAGCAAAATCAAACGACTGCCACTCTTGCCATAAAATTGTGTCAAGTCAGAATGGCGAATTTCAACTTCCCGAACCTTGG
>CAJTVA010000021.1 GCA_910579585.1 uncultured Christensenella sp. | reverse complement strand
ATTATATGTTAATACTTTTCTCTGTGTTGATAGGTTGTATGTAACAATTCGTGTGCCTTGTGAGAGTTGGGTTCGCCGAAGAACTCCTTATACAGCGTTTCGACAGCAGGTGTTTCATGCGAGCAACGCACTTTGCTTTCCTTGTCGTAGTCGTACAGCGCCTGTGCGCGGACTGCCTTTAAGTCGATATTGTTGCGCACCTCGTCGTGGATATAGGGCTGACCGCCGCCGTTGATACAGCCGCCGGGGCAAGCCATAATTTCGACGAAAGTATAATTCTTTTCGCCGCTTTTAATAGCTTCGATGACTTTTCTTGCGTTGCCGAGCCCGCTTGCAACAGCAACCTTGACGGTGGTTTTGCCGACGGTATACTCCGCTTCTTTAACGCCCTCGGTGCCTCGCACTTCTTTAAATTCCAAAGGCGCGCCCTTGCCGCCGAGCTTGACCGCCGCGGTACGTAGCGCCGCTTCCATTACGCCGCCCGTCGCGCCGAAGATTGCGCCTGCGCCCGAAGCCGCGCCGAAAGGCGAGTCGAATTCGCCGTCGGGCAGGTTTGCAAAGTCGACGCCCGCTTCCTTAATCATTTTTGCAAGCTCGCGCGTGGTGAGCGCCGCGTCCGTATAGTGACCGAGCTCGTCGCGCGTGACCTCGAACTTCTTAGCCGTGCAGGGTATGACCGAAACAACGTAGAGGTTTTTCGGGTCTATGCCGTTCTTTTCGCAGTAATACGTTTTTAAGAGCGCAGAGAACATCTCCTGCGGGGATTTGCAAGTCGAGATATTGGGCAAAAGTTCGGGATAGTAATGCTCCGCGAACTTGACCCAGCCGGGGCAACAGCTTGTGAACATAGGCGTGGGTTTGCCCGTCTTTAACCTTGTTAAAAGCTCGGTCGCTTCCTCCATAATAGTGAGGTCGGCGGTTACGTCCATATTGAAGCACTTGACGTCGCCGAGCTGTTTTATCGCCGTGACCATCTTGCCCTCTACGTTGGTGCCCGCGGGCAAGCCGAACGCTTCGCCGAGCGTTGCGCGCACGGACGGCGCGGTGAAGAACACGACCTCTTTCTCGGGGTCTACTATCGAGCCCCAGACGTCTGCGACAGCCGATTTTTCGTAAAGCGCGCCGACTGGGCAGGCAACGACGCACTGACCGCAGTTAACGCAAGGCGTAAAGGCAAGCGAAACGTCGTACGGCGAGCCGATAACTTTTGCGTAGCCGCGCATTTTGGGGCCTATCGCGCCTATGGTCTGCTTTTCGCACGCGGCAACGCAACGTGTACACATTATGCACTTTGAGTTATCGCGCACTACCGAAGCCGACAAATCGTCGATAGGCTTTAAGTCGTGGTCGGTGCCGAATCTGTCCTCTTCCGCGTTGTATTCCAAAGCAAGCTTCTGAAGTTCGCAATTCATAGAGCGGACGCAACTTAAACACTTTTTCTTATGCGTGGACAGGATAAGCTCGATTGTGGTCTTGCGCGATTTTCTTACGCGCGGGGTGTTCGTGCGGACTTCCATTCCCTCGGAAGCGGGATAAACGCACGCCGCAACAAGCCCCCTTGCGCCCGTTGCTTCAACAAGGCAGAGGCGGCACGAGCCGACGCACTGCACGTCTTTTAAATAGCAGAGGGTGGGGATTCTTACGTTGGCGAGCTTTGCCGCCTGTAAAATAGTTGAACCTTCGGGCACGCTTACGGGTACGCCGTTTATTTTCAAATTAATAAGTTTTTCCATACAGCCTCCCCTTTATCTCTTTACAATTGCGTTAAACTTGCAATGCGCAATACACTGTCCGCACTTTATGCACTTGGAAGTGTCTATGTCGTGTGCGCTCTTGACTGCGCCCGAAATAGCGTTTGCAGGGCAGTTACGCGCGCAGAGGGTACAGCCGCGGCATTTGTCGGGCTCTATATAGTAATTAAGTAAGGACTTGCACACGCCCGCAGGGCAGGACTTTTCGTAAATGTGCGCCTTGTACTCGTCGCCGAAGTGCTCCATTGCCGAAAGTATCGGGTTGGGCGCAGACTGACCGAGTGCGCACAGCGACGACGACTTCATATGCTCGGCAACTTCCTTTATCTTGTCGAAGTCGGCGGGTTCGCCTTTGCCGCTGCAAATTTTATCGAGAATTTCAAGAAGCCGTTTCGTGCCTATTCTGCAAGGTGTGCACTTGCCGCAACTTTCGTCGGCGGTAAATTCGAGGTAGAACTTCGCAATGTCCACCATACAGGTGTCCTCGTCCATAACTATAAGTCCGCCCGAGCCCATCATCGAGCCGATTGCGACTAAGTTGTCGAAGTCCATTCCTATGTCTATATGAGAATTGGGGATACAGCCGCCCGAGGGGCCGCCCGTCTGTGCGGCTTTGAATTTCTTCCCGTGGGGTATACCGCCGCCTATATCGTAGACGATGGTTTTAAGGGGCGTGCCCATAGGAACTTCTACAAGCCCGACGTTGTTTATTTTACCGCCGAGCGCAAAGACCTTGGTGCCCTTGCTCTTCTCCGTGCCGATGCCCGAGAACCAGGCATAGCCGTTATTGATAATGGGCGCAATATTCGCCCAGGTTTCTACGTTGTTTAAAACCGTAGGCTTTTTGAAAAGTCCGCACTGTGCAGAGAACGGCGGACGGGGACGGGGTTCGCCCCTGTGTCCCTCGATACTTGCCATAAGCGCGGTTTCTTCGCCGCAGACGAACGCGCCCGCGCCGAGCCGTATATGTATATCGAAGTCGAAGCCGCTGCCCAATATGTTTTTTCCGAGAAGCCCGTATTCGCGAGCCTGCTTAATGGCTATATTCAATCTTTCGACTGCTATGGGGTACTCTGCGCGGACGTAGATGTAACCTTCTTGCGCGCCCACCGCGTAGCCCGCGATTGTCATTGCTTCGAGTACGCAATGAGGGTCGCCTTCTAGAACCGACCTGTCCATAAACGCACCGGGGTCGCCCTCGTCTGCGTTACAGCAGACGTATTTTTTGTCGCCCTTTGCTTCCCTTGTGAAAAGCCATTTGCGGCCCGTGGGGAAGCCCGCGCCGCCCCTGCCGCGCAAGCCCGATTTCAGAATTTCTTCGATTATTCCGTCGGGGGTCATTTCAAAAAGCGCTCTGGAAAGCGCGGAATAGTCGCCCGCGCCGATTGCTTCCTCTATGTCCTCAGCCGCGATTACGCCGCAGTTACGGAGCGCTATGCGCATCTGGTGTTTATAAAAGGGAATTTCCGAAAACGGAATAACGCTTCCGTCGTCGTGCACGGTTTCTGCGTATAAAAGCTCTTTTACAATCTGCCCGCCCTTTACAAGGTGCTTTTCGGCGACCGTTTTGGCGTGTTCCGGGGTCATCTGCGAGTAGAACGCGCCCTCGGGGTAGACAATCATAATAGGACCGAGCGCGCAAAGTCCGAAGCAACCCGTCTTGACGATTAAAACATCGTCGATATGCAATTCTTTGAAAGACTTTTCAAGTTGCCCGATAACTTGCAGGGAGTGCGACGAAGTACAGCCCGTACCGCCGCAGACGAGGACCTGCTTTCTATAACCCGTGCGGGGCGAAAGTCTTTCCGCCTGTTCGCGCACAAGTCGTCTTACGTTTATCAGTTCCGCTTTGGAAGCGGCGATTTTTTTAAGTTCTTCAGCCGTCATATTCCACCTCAATCCTGAATGTACTTGTCGAGAATGCCTTTGACGTCCGCAGGCGTAAGTTTGCCGTAGACCTCCCCGTCGATAATCATAACGGGGGCAAGCCCGCACGCGCCTACGCAACGGCAGCTTTCGATTGAAAACTTCTTGTCCGGCGTGCACTCGCCGCAGGTAATGCGGAGTTCGTGCTCGATGGCTTGGAGTATTTTATCCGAACCCTTGACGTAGCAAGCAGTGCCGAGGCAAACGCTGATTTTGTGTTTGCCCTTGGGGTTCAGCGAAAATTGCGAATAGAAAGTTGCAACGCCGTAAACCTCGGCAAGCGGAAGATTAAGCTCTTCGGCGATTACCGTCTGCACTTCTGCGGGAAGATAGCCGTATATGTCCTGCGCCGCGTGAAGAACGGGCATAAGCGCGCCCGCTTCGCCGCGGTGGGCTTCGATACAGGTTAACAGCTCTGACATCTGCTCCTTTGTACCCTCAAAAAGATTTTGTGACATTATCCGCTCCTAATTGATAAAACTGTACTTATTATATCACGGTATTATGACAAAATAAAACCATTTTCGCTTATGAATTATTATTTTTTTGTGTAAATATTTAGCAAAAGCCCCGCGGCCGATGCCGCGGGGCTTTTTAAATTGTGTTAAGGTTCTTCGGTTCCGTCGGGCGCCTCGGGGTCGGGCGCGGGGTCGGGACTTTCGGGTTCGTCCGAAACGACTTTCCATTCGCCGCTCTCCCAATCCCAGTACCATTCGTCGCCCTCTTTGCCGGCGATGACAAACTGGCAGGTTGCGCCGTCGAGCTCGTAATTGTCCGTGGCCGTCGCAAAGCTTGCGGTTGCGGAGTAGCTTTCACCCGCCTCCGTTTCGGCTCCGCTGACGGAAAGTTTGACTTTCTGTCCGTTCACGTCCACAAACCAGGCTTCGGGCGCCTGAGCCTCTCCCGTGTAGGAAAGGTTTGCGTTGCCCCACTGTACCGTAACCGTTCTGGGCTTTATTACAAACCGTACGGTCTGCGACTCTTCGGTAACTGTGTAGTTGGAGTTCGTTGCGACTACCGTAACCGTATATTCGCCTGCGTTTATCGCGGAAGATACTACTGCGCCGTCCGCATTCTTAACGGTATAAGCGAAGCTAACGCCATCCGCCGAAGCCAAAGGCTGTTGCGCTTTACCGTTGAATATAAACTCGTATACTCCGTCAGTCAACGTCGCACCGTTCTCATTCCAAACCGTGGTAATTTCTTTACCTATAACCTCGAATTTCTGGTTTACGGTAAGTTTGCTGAAATCATAGTTATTGAACACGTCGATTGCTGTTGCCTGATGCTCGCCTGAGTTTGCCGTCGCGCCGTTTACAGGAACGGAAATCAGGTTCCCGTCCACGTCCTCGAACTTAGCGGCAGGTACGCGGAGCGTGCCGTCGTACTCCCAGATGAAATCATCGTCTTCTCCGCCGTTTTCGCCGTACCATTTAACGTCAACGGTCTTGGGAGTGATTTTGAAAGTCTTTTCAACTTCCACACCCTCCGCAAAGGCGTAATTTTGATAATTGGCAGGTTCCGCCGTAGCTACGTATTCGCCTGCGTTAACCGCGCCGCCCGTAATTGCGATTTTAACCGTGCCGGCCGTTGCAACAGGACAGTGTGCTTCGCCGTCGAATTCCCAGACGAACGTTCCGTCCTCGTTACCCGTCCAGCTGATTTCCGTAAGTAAAAGACGTTTAATTTCGAACTTATGCGTTCCTGCATTTTCGCCACTTTCGAACTTGAACGCGCAATTTTCAGGCAGAACCGCTTCAGCTGTATATTCGCCCGCATCCGTGCGCGCACCGTTTACAGTCAGCGCGTGCTCGTCGCCGTTCCAATCAACGTAACTTGCCGTGGGTGCGAAGTAACTTTCACCGTCGTATGTGTAGTCGCCTACCGTCCAAGTAACGGTAATTTCGAAAGGTTTGATTTCGTACTCTTGCGTTGCGTTCGTAATAACATAGTTTTCGTTATCGCAAACCGCAACGGCAGTGTAGACGCCTACGCCGCTTTCTCCGCCGATAACTTCAACGGTCACGCCGTTTATACCGTGGCTTACAGTTGGAACGTGTTTTTCACCGTCATATTCCCATACAAACGTACCGTCGTCGTTACCGAGCCAGGTAAGCGTTATCTCAACAGCCTTAATCGTATATTCGCTAGTCGCGTTAACGAAAGTATAGTTGCCGTTCAGCGAGAAGATTTCGGCAGTGTATTCGCCTGCACCTATGAAGCCCGTAACAGAATATTCTTCAGCTTCAAGGTAGACCGTTACACCGTCTTCGTCCGTAAATCTTACAACGGGACGCTGTTCCGAGCCCGTATAGATTACTTCGACTCTGCTCCAAACAACGTTGAGAGACTGAGGAAGAATCGTGAACTCGTGCCTTGTGGAAACAGCAAAATCAAAGTTATCGGTGACGTACGCAACATACTTACCCGCTTCGGTCCTTTCACCGATGACCGTCAAATCCACTCTCGTGCTACCGTTCATATAGTAAGCTGTGGGAAGATGGGGTTTGCCGTCGTAAGTGTAGTAGATATTGCCATCTGCGTCCTCGTCCGACCAGTAAATGTGGGATATTGTGTCGAGAACGATATCGAACCTTGCCCTTGCGCCTGCAAACGCATAGTTTGAATTGTTTTTATCCGTGTTGGAAAGGATAGCGAAAGCATAGTGCGTGCCTACGCTAGAAGCACTGCCGGTTACTGCAAGAGAAACATCAACAGTTTCGCCGTTAATCCTGATCTTCATCGTCGCAGTGGGAAGGTGTAATTCACCGTCGTAATTCCAGACGAAGAAGTCGTCCTCTCTCTTCGCGCCGCTCTCGTCGCAATCCCATTCCACTCTGTCTGCCGCAAGATTGAGTTTCCCGATTGTGAATTCCTGCGTTGCGCCTTCAACGATATTGAAGTTTTTGTCCACAACCGCGATTGCAACGTGGTTGCCTGCGTTTACAAAGCCCGCAACGCTGACCTTACAAGCAAGCCCGCCCGTACCGCTTACTCTTGCGGCGGGGGCCTGAGCCGTGCCGTTATAGGTGTACTCGCCAACCTGCCAAGTTACAGTTACGTCCAAAGGCTTAATAGTGAACAGACACTCTGCGTTGTCTTCTGCGATTAAATACTTGCAAGGAAGAATGTATGCATAGTATGTGCCAGCATCAGTCATCGCGCCTCCGACAGGTAGATATGCAAAGCTTGTTAAATCAGTAGGGTCTGCAGCAAATTTATCTGCGTCGAGCACCACAATTGCCTTGGGTGACTGCACTGCGCCGTTGTAGATAAATTCGTATTCGCTTACGTCGATAAACTTGCCGCCCACTTCGACTACCCATCTTACGTCCGCAGAACTTTCATCAACTGTAAGTCCGGTTACATAGAACTCTACCGAAGTTTCGGTCGTTTTCATATCGCAGTAAGGGGCGAACGCGCTCGAAAGGGAAGCCGTTGCGCCGTACGCTTCTTCACGTGCCGCCCAGAACCCGTTTCTTACGAATTCGGGATAGGATACGTCCAGAGGTATAAGCACGGTAACGGTTATGCTTTCGCCTGCGTCGTTAAGTCCTGTAAGGTTTGCCGCGCCGTACGCAGAAAGCTTAGGCCCTGTTGCGCCGTATACTTCTATGTATTTATATGACGGCTTTTCACCACTTGCCAAAGGCTCAGTTGCTCCGTTTTCGTACCAGCGCACGTCGGTTATTGCAGTGCGTACAATTTCCACGTTCGCCGTCGTGTTGGTAATATTGAAGTTACTGTTAAACCGAGTATCTTTAAGCGCTGCCGTAACCGTATAGGTGCCTAATTCGGTTATACCGTCAACATTGAGTTCGAGTGCAACGCCGTTAAACGTAGCTGTTGCAACAGGGGCATGCGCCTTACCGTCGTACAGCCACTGATAGGTCGTTTTGGTAGAAGATACTACTTTTACCGAAAGTTCGTCAAGCGACCAAACGATTACAACGGTTGCTTTCGTAATTTCGAAAGATACTGTTTTGTCAACAAAGTTGCCGTTGACTTCCGTGATTTTTGCAATGTACTCACCGACGTTCACGGGAAGTTCTTCGGAATATACGCTACTGCCTTTAACCGCATAAGTAACCTTTATTTCAAGCTCTTCGCCGTTAAACGTAGCAGTAATTTCGGGGGTCTTGCCCTCACCCGTGAAAACGGTATCCGTATATTCGGAGTTAACCGTCATCTGCGCCGCGCTGATAACGAATTTGTATTCCGCTTCAAGCTCGTAATCGTTGTGGGCAAGCGTTGCCTTAACAACGTAAATGCCGACGTTTACGGGCGCACCGTCAAGAAGCTTTCCGTCCTTGTAATACGCAAGTGATACGCTTGCCGACAAGTCCTCGCCGCCGATTCCCGTTACTGTTGCGGTGGGGGTTTTACCCTCGCCGTCAAACGTGAACGCGCCGTCGCTCCATTCTATCTCGGCAGTAGCTTTTATAATATTGTATTTATAGGTTGTGTTCGCAAGAACGTAGTTTGCGTTTACCCGAGCGGCAGTTGCCGTTGCAGTGTACTCACCAACAGTTACCGGCGAGCCGTCAACCGCTACGTTGAGGTTAACCGTCGTGCCGTTTGCGTTTACATAATGTGCTTCGGGTTGCTGCGCTTCACCGTTGTAAACGAAGTTTGCGCCGCTCCATACAACCGAAATGTATCTGGGCTTTATAGTAAACTTGCAAGTAACGTCTGCATTGGGTGCAAGAACGTAGTTGTCCGAAGCGATAGTCGCCCTGACAAGGTATTCGCCTGCGTTGACGGGATAAACCGTTTTACCGTCCTGCTCGTAGGCAAGTGTCAGTTTCACCGTTTCTCCGTTAAGCAACCCCTCAACAACGGCAGTTATCGATTTAACCGAACCGTTGTATTCCGCTTCGGTATTACCCCAACGGATATTCAGGTTCCTCTTTGCGATAGTGAAAGCACCTTCTGCCATACCCTTATAATCGCCTTTACCGACTATAAGGATTTTCGCGGTACCCGCATTAACGTTATTGGAATAAGAAGCAGTGAAATCAACACCTTCAGTAAGGCGCTTGCCGCCAAGCGTAACCGAAAGTTCGGGAGTTATAGCGTTTCCGTTATATATGTACGACGAAACAACGCTTATTTCTGCGCCTGCTATATTCTGAGGAAGAATTTCAAAGGTAAAAGTGGGGTTGGTGTAGTTTTCCGGATTTGCTACGGTAAAGTAATACTTGCCCACCTTACTTACAGAGGAAACGGGCGCACCGTTTTCGTCCACTGCGTATTGAATACTACCGGTAGATAACTCTATCGAATAAGAAGCGCCTGTATATTCCACCGAATAATAGTTCCCGTCAACAGGGATTGCTGAACCGCTACTACGATAACCCCAAGTAATGGTAGTTTTCGCCGAAGTTGTAGAAGATAAAAGGGTAACTTCACCACTTGAATTACTCAAAGCATAGTTTTGATCCGAGAAGAAAAATCTGTTTATATTTGAAACGCTGTTACCAGATGAGGAGTAGCCCGAAGTGAAAATAGACAACGACGAATTTGTTATACCTACACGGGTAGCGTTTTTACCTGCAAACGCAAGTACGCCCATTATATTTATTGTATTAGATTGAAGGAGAACGTTGCATTGAGAACTAGCGGCTTTATTATTTACAATTATGCCGCCGCTTAAATTAAACGTGCCGCTACTGGGTACATACACGCCCCCACCACCGGCGTTTAAAGTTGTAGTATTGCCAGTTATCGCGCCTCCGTTCATAATGAACGTAGAGCTTGCATTCAAAGCAACGCCGCCACCAACGTTAGATGCAGTGTTGCCGCTAATCGTTCCGCCGTTCAATGTGAATGTAGACCGATTGTCAACGCCGCCACCGGCCCCGCCCGTAGCTGTGTTGCCAGTTATCGTACCGCCGTTCATTATAAAATTGCCGGAGTTATAAGCACAACCGCCACCGGTCCCGCCCGTAGCTGTGTTGCCAGTTATCGTACCGCCGTTCATTACAACTTTAGCATTAGGGTAAATGTGTAAAGCGCCGCCGTAGCCGTGTGCCTCGTTATCAGATATAGTGCCGCCTTCCATTGTGAACGAACCCTCACTATGAACGCAAACACCTGCACCACCTGAGTTCGGGGTAGTATTGCCAGATATTACGCCATCAGTAATAATAAACGATCCATATTCATTAACATTTACGCCACCGCCGCCACCGCTACCTTTGGCGGTATTGCCCGAAATCGTGCCGCCATACATATAGAACATTGTTGGCCGAGTCTGAGTCAGCGCATTAACAAATACGCCGCCACCGCTACTATTTGCAGTATTGCCTGATATAGTGCCGCCGTACATCGTGAACGTGTCGTCATTAAATAGAGTTATGCCGCCGCCATTGTTTGTTGCGGTGTTGTCGCTTATTTCACCGCCGTATATTTGAAGATGAGAAGTTGAACCCAAACATATACCGCCGCCGGAACCCGCAGCGTTACCTGATATGGTACCCCCCGTCATTGTCATCGTGCCGTATAAGCGAATACCTCCGCCGTTTGGTCCGCTGTTGTTTGAAATCGTGCCTGCATTTAGTTCAATCGTACAACCGCTACTTGATATTCCGCCGCCACCGTCACTTGCCGTGTTGCCGTTTATAGCACCACCGTTCATTATCAGTGTGCTAGCAATAAGATATACGCCACCGCCTTCTTGTTGTGCAGTATTCCCCTCTGCTTCAGTGCTACCGCCTATAACGCCGCCTGTTATTTCGAGCACGGAATTAGTTGTTGCATAAATACCGCCGCCACCGGCACTTGCCGTGTTGCCGAAAATCTTGCCGCCCGTCATTGTGAACGCGGTAGAACCGTTCATAGAGATACCGCCGCCGCTGGCTGTAGAAACATTACCGGAAATTTCGCCGCCGTTTATAATCACGGTGTCGGCGTTTAAATGCAACGCCCCACCGTAAGAGCCGCTGTTGCCAGTGATTTTACCGTCGTTCATTATGAACGTACTCTTCAGGCAATATGCGCCACCGCCTTCGTATAGAGCAGTGTTGTCGCTGATTGCGCCGCCGTTCATTATAAACGTGCCGTCCGCACAATATACGCCGCCTGCCAAGCCTGCAGTATTGCCGGTGATTGTACCGCCGCTAAGCGTTAAACTTCCTTTATCGTAAACCCATATACCGCCACCGCGAAAATTCGTATTTCCGCCTGTAATTTTACCGTCTTTGCTTATGGACGTATCGGTTATTTCAAGCGCACCTTTTACATAGAACACGTTACCGTTTTCAATCATCGAGGTCAAGCCCCTATTGATTGTATAACCGTTTAAATCAAGTAAAATATTCGCGCCTGCGGGAATATATATTCTGCCTTCAGAAAAGCCGGTACCCGTACCGAATGAATGGGTAGAGTTCGCAGTCCATTGACTTCTTAAAAGAGCTACCACTTGACTTTCAGGATTAGCAAGACTTAACTCCACAATACTCATCCAGCTTGATATGCCAGCAACATAATAAACGTTTTTATTATATGGGCTTCCTTTATGGCAACCCATCAACCCTGTATCACCGCCGTTTATTGCCAGCGTGGAATTGTCCCAAACTAAAACTCCATCGATAAAGCCGTCGTCTGCGGTATTATCCGTAATAGTGCCGCCGTTCATTGCAAACATAGCGCCACTATTCACACATAATGCACCGCCCGTTGAAGCTAAGTTCCCTGATATTTTGCCTCCGTTCATCTCAAAACGGCTTCTGTTACCAACACTAACGCCGCCACCGGAAAGAATATAGCCACGCAATATTTCACCATTTCCGGTTATAGTGCCGCCGTTTAAAATAAGTTCTGCACCGTCCATAAGGCGAACACCGCCACCATATAGCACACCTGCACTATCGTAATTACCATAACCGCCCGTTATTGTACCGCCGATAGCACTATCCTGAATTGTCAACTTCCCACGCACTTCTATGACGGAAGAGCCGTTATCACTATCATAGTCAAAAGCTTTGCGTAAAGAATTACGGTCCAGCGTATGTCCGTTAAGGTCAAGGGTAACACTTTTACCCGCAGGAACATACAACCCGCCGAGATAGAAATTATCTCCTGTACCGAAACCAGACGACGGGCTAGCCGCAATCCAATCTTCGGTAAGCGTAAAGGTGCCGCCACTTTCAACAGCGCTGTTCCAAGCCGCAACAAGGTCTTCCGAACTTTGTTCTGCCGCGCCGTCGTTTTGCACGGCGTCTGCGCTTGCCGTTTTGGGGGGCATGACAAAGCCAAGCCCTGTAAAAGCCATTACGATACAGCCCAACAAAGTAACAACTAGCGTCGCCAAAGCCGTGAATTTAAGTTTTGTTTTTATTGATTTTATCATAACATTTACCTCGTAAACGTTTGTCGGTCGCCCCTTGCCACTTGCGGCAAGGGGCGCCGCATTAAACTTTATTAATTTCCGTCACTACTGTTCGCGTCTTCATAGAAGCCGTCGTCGTCACCCGCAACGCTCTGCTTACGCTTTGCAAGCACAGCGACTACGATGATAAGTATCAGAAGCGCAACGACTATGATTGCCAGTACCCACCACAGCCAAGCAGGTGCGCCGCCCTGAGCGGGAACCTCGGAAGGCGTGATTGCGGGTGCGTTAATCGTTACCGCCGCCGCAGAATTTTCAACTGCGATTTCATAGTTGCCGTTTTCAACCGCAAGCACGAGCGTGTTGCCGCCCGCCGACTTGAAGTCGCCCGTTGCAGTAAGAATAAGCGTCACAAGCGCGCCGTTATCGGTGACTTCAAACTTGGTTGCCGCATAATCGCCGTCAGCGCTTACAAGAATATTTCCAAGTTTAAGCGCTTCCGCATTGACGAAGCCCGATACCGTGACGTTAAGTTCGTCTATCCAAACTTTGTCAAGGTTGTCTTTATCCTGAGTGAAAGTCGTTTCGCCCCAGTCTACCGTAAGAAGTTTGGGAGTTATAACGAATCTGCCGATATTGGAATCGTCGGTAAAGCGAACGTAATTGATTTCGTTCGGGTCATCGCTTACGATTTCGATATTAACAGTGTATCTGCCCACGCCCGTAGTCGCGTCAACCGTGCCGCCTATACCGTCTGAAACGGTAACAACAGCACTACGCGCAAACGCGTTGGTATTGTAGCCGTACACGTTGATATATCCGCCATCCAGAAGCAACGCCGCAATATTTTCGGGAACGCCGTCGCCGTAGGTTACTTCGTAGTCCTTAACGAACTCGATTGTTATGATTCCGTCAGCGGGAACTATAAGCACATACCAAGTACCGTAACGGGTAACGTGGTTTGCGATTTCAATCTTATAGTTCACGGCGTATCTGCCTGCCGCGTCCATATAAGGGCTTGCGTTGTAGTATCTGTCTTCTTCGGGGTTGGGAACGTCGTGGTCGTTCAAATCGTGCAATACGCTGAACGATATCGAAACGTTATCCGCCGATTTATGACCCGCGTAGTCGATGTAAGCGTACTGCTCTTCACCGTTATTGTCGGGTTTAACCGTATCAAGCGCGATATACTGACGCTGACCGCTTGACGAAGCGAGAATTTCTTCGAACTCTTCGTTGGACCAGATTTCTTTATCCTTGGTAACGGTTATTTCCGCCTCGGATACGACGTAAGTTCCGTAAGAATTGTGTCCGCTTTCTTCTTCGGCTTCGCCTACGAATTCAAGGTTATAGTTCTTGCCGAACGCTTCTTCGTTCCAGCTGCCGACAACGTTGTATTTGCCGACGTTGAGGAAGCCGTAACCGTCGAAGTCGGGGTCCGCACAACTTAAAGTGAGCTTTATTCCCAAATCGTCAACGGGTTTCACGTCGCCGAATTTGTACGTAAGCGTTGCGTGGATAAGTTCGCCGTCGGAGTTATAAACGTCACCGAACACGCCCTCTACGGAGTCGATATTTACGGTAATGTTAAGTTTGAATATTTCGTAAGACGTGCCTGCATTCGTAAGCGTTATGCCGTCAGGCGTGACAACCATAACGTAATATTTGCCTGCGTCGATTGCGGCAGAAGCTTCGTTTATCGGCGTGTACTCACCCGTAGCTTCATTATACGTTGCATATACAACGTCAAGAGGAATCAAGTCGCCGTTTACGTTATCAACGTAGTACGCGCTGGGTTTGTATTCGTTTCCGGTGTAGTATGCGTTATAGTCGGTATTATTGCTACCGTCCTTGTACCAAACAACGGTGAAGGGAACGACTTTTACAGTCAACGTACCCGTTGCAGAGGGTACTTCGTAGTTTTTGAGAAGTTCTGCAAGAACGCTTGTTACAACGCCGATTTCATATTCGCCGGGAGCGTAACGGATTACGTATTCACAACGCAACCACTTGCCCTTTTGCGCCATTATAAGTTCAAGAAGGGCTTCTTTTTCTTCCTCAACCAATCCGCCGATTTCCGCCGTGTATTCGGGAGCGGCTTCGCCGTAGTTTATCGTCAAGTCGTTTACGGTTATCGTAATCGCTTTCTTCTTGATTGTGAAAGTTTCCTCTTCCTTATCGAACGTGTAATTGCCCGCGCCGTCGCCACTGACCGTCAACTTGATTTTGTAGTCACCGGCATTGACAACTTTGTTGTCCGCAACGGGGTTACCGTCCTTGTCGTAAACCACATACGAAACCGTAAGGTTCAGCGCGGCTGCCGCTTTGACGTCGGGAACAGGAGTGTGTTCTTTGCCGTCGTAGGTCAACTCTTTATCCGTCCAACCCGTCCATTGCCATTCTACTGCAAGTTTTACTTTTTCGATTTCGAAAGCAGTCGTTGACGTTTCTTCGTCAAGAACGTAATTCGCACTTGCCGTAGTTAAGCTTGCTTTAGCTGTGTACTTGCCTGCCGCCGAATGCTCGCTTTCTTCAACGGTAACGGTAAGAGAAACTTCATTGCCGTTTACGTCGATAAAGTGCGCCGTAGGCTTCTGGGCGGAACCGTTATAGACCAATTCTTCTTCGCCCCAGACAACTACCGCCTTGAAAGGATTGACAACTACTTTTATAGTTGCTTTATCCTCGGGGATAGCAAAGTTTGCATTGAGGGAAGCCGCCGTTACGGTGTAAGTGCCCGATTCGGTTATCGCCTGAACTTCCTCGCCCGTTTTTACGTCGATAATCGTTACCTTGAAATCAAGGTTGCTACCGAACGATGACGTGGGTATAGGTTGCAAGTTTTTACCGTTGTAAATGTAGTTATAGACAGTCT
Organism: uncultured Christensenella sp.; assembly: GCA_910579585.1. Taxonomy (GTDB): domain Bacteria; phylum Bacillota; class Clostridia; order Christensenellales; family Borkfalkiaceae; genus Coproplasma. The sequence goes on along the minus strand of CAJTVA010000021.1, from coordinate 9,806 downwards.
TTCCGTCCTCTTCGGTTACGGTTGCGCCGTCTTTCGACCACTCGAAGCCTTCAAGTACCTTAGCGGTTATTTCGAAAGTCTGCTCTAATTTTGCGCCTGTAGCAAATACATAGTTAATAAACGTATTCGTTGCAAGTGCGGTGTGCGTTCCGACGGTTGCCGAACCGCCCGCAACTTCGACTTCAATTGCGTTGCCGTCATTATCGAGAATGAGTTCGCCGTCAGCGTTGACAAGTTTAGCCGTGGGCGCTTGCTCTTTCCCGCTGTAAGGCCACTTGAAGTTTTCTTCCGAGCCGTCTGCGCCGAACCACTTAATGTTTACCGTCAGCGCTTCAATTTTGAATTTCTGGGTTGCGCCGCCGGAAATTACGTAGTTGCCGTCGTTCTGCGCCGCCGTTGCCACGTATTCGCCCGCATCGGTTTCTATACCGAGTACGGGAAGAGTATTCGTAGTGCCTTTTATAACAGCCTTGGGCGCGTGTGCCTTTCCGTCGTATACCCAAACGTAAATGCCGTCTACAAACTTATAGTCGCCCTCTGCACTCCATTCGACTTCGATAGTCGCCTGTTTGATGACGAACGAAGTTTCCGCTTCTTCCGCATTTTTGATTACGCAATTCGCGGGGGCGGACACGCTTGCCGTGTAAGCCGTAGGGCGCGCGTTAACCGCCGCGCCGTATACGATTAGCTCCTGCCTGTCGCCCGACCAATCTGTGAAGTACGCTTTGGGTGCGTGCTCGGTTGTGTCGTAGTACCAGAAGTAGCTGTCGCCGTCCTCTTCTGCGCCGTCAAAGCTCCATTCTACGGTAATTTCGAAGGGAATGATATTATATTCCAGACTTACGACATCGCCAAGTGTGAGGTTCGCGGAAATATCTTTGCCGTTCCACATCGCAGAAACGATTTTTGCCGTAACGGTGTGGTTGCCTACGTTAACCGAGGCGCCCGTATATGCAAACGTGAAAGTTACCGCCGCACCATTCAAAGCGAAACCGTCAACGGTGACTTCTGGCGTAACCTTGCCTGCGCTGTACTGGACCGTATAAACGCCGTCTTCGTCTGCTTCAGCGTCGCCGAAACTCCAAGAAGCAAATTCGCTTAAATTGATTTTTTCAATAGTGAACGCGGTCTTGTTGGTCTCGCCGTCATAGGTATAGTTTTTGTTGATAAAGCGAATTTCCGCCGAGTAACCGCCGGCATTGACGTATGCGTCCACGGTATAGTCCGTTCCTTTGACAAGGGTATAACCGAGGTCCTCATCCACAACCGTAGCAACGGGCGACTGAGCCGAGCCGTTGAACGTTGCGGTTGTTTCGCTCCACTCTACGTTGAGTTTTTTCGCCACAATGGTAAATTCGCATTCAGGGGTTTTTCCGCCAAAATCAAAGTCGCCAGTGACCCAAGCCTTATAAGTGCCGACGTCCGTCATAGCTCCGAGAACGCTGAGCGTTACTTTCGTATCGCCGTTCATAAAGTACGCTTCGGGTGCCTGCGCCGTGCCGTTATAAGTTAAGTAGAGTAGCACATCTCCGTCAATGGAAGTATTGCCCTTGCCGTCCTCCCAAATTACGGTACCCGCGGGAACGCGGACTATTTCGAATCTTTGCTGAGCCGTGCCGTTTAATTTGAAGTTTACGTGAGTTGCGTCACTGCCGTTAAGCACTGCAAGTGCGTAGCTTGTTCCCACTTCCGCCGTCGCGCCGAGAACGCTGAGGTTCAGAGTTATACCGAGCTGTTCAATCGTAATCGTCGCTTCGGGTGCGTGGTCTTTGCCGTCGTATACCCAAACGTAGTACGAATTCCCGTCAACGTCCTTGCGTTCTTCCGCACCGTTCGCCGACCATTCGATAAGGCTTGCGTTGAGTTCCATCTGCTTAACGGTGAAGTTCTGCGTAAGACCCGCAACAACGTTGAAGTTGCCGCCGACAAAAGCCGTCGCGGTATAATTGCCCGCATTGATTTCGCTTACGACTTCGACCTTGCAGGGAACGCCGCCGTTGCCCGTAACAGTGGGATAAGGCGCGTGTTCTTTGCCGTCATAAACGTAGGTAAATGTCTTTTGACTGTCGTCCGCCGCGTTTTGCCAAACGATTGTTATATCGAGAGGTTTAATCTCGTAATCACAAGTTGCCTGTTCGGCGGGGATATTGTAAGAGTCGGAAGGCAAAAGCCTTGCTGTGTAGTTGCCTGCGTCGGTGCCCTTGCTGTTCTTGCTTATTGCAAGTTCTTCATAAGTGCCGTCGTCTTTTATGTAGAGCGCGGTAGGCGCCTGTGCCGTGCCGTTGTAGGTGAAGAAGAATTTATCTCCGCCGTTCGCCGCAATAAATTCGTCAAGCGTCAAGTAATTTTCCGCGTCCGTGAAGATAACCCAGGTTACGTCTATATTCTCTTTCGAGCCGCTTATAGAACGAATAACGAAAGTTATCGACATAACGTCGCCGCCGTCGGCAAAGCAGTAATTTTTAGCGTCAGCCGCGGAAAGCGTAGCGTATGCAACGTAACCGTTCGCCTCGTCAACGGGCCAATCGCCTGTGAATGAAGCGGAATAAGTTACGGTAAGGGTCAAATCTCCGTTCGCGCCGACAGCAGTCGCCGTGAAGTCGGGACCTTTCGTTCCGCTTACTTCGCCGAAGTCATACGAAGCGCTGCTTCCGAGATTAAAGGCGTTTCCGTCCTTATCCGTCCACACCGCGGAAGTTATAACGCGCTTGTAAACTTCGTATCTGATTGAAGTATCGTTAATTATATAGAAGTTGTTGTTAAAGCTGTCACTTGAATCAAGCGCCGCGGAAGCCCTTGCCGTACCTACGTTTGTCAACGCAGATGCATTGTCAGTGCGTACCACGCTGAGGTCAACGCCGAACGTTCCGTCCTTAGTTACCTGTACGCCGTTGATTTCAGGTACGACGTTGTGCGACTGCCCGTCATACTCCCAACGAGCTACGCCGTTTTCAAGCACGCCGTCGTATTTCCAGGTAAGCGTAACTCCGAGTTTTTCAATCTCAAACTCTCTTTCGGTATCTTCAAGCACGTATTTGTCGCTTGCGACGGAAAGTTCAACGCGCATAACGTAATTACCGGCGTTAAAGGGTTTGGTTGAGGTAAACGTACCCCTTACGCCGCCCGTAATTGCCGCATAAGTAACGTTTATAGTCATTCCGTTGCCCGAAACGGGGTCGGTAATACTTGCGGACGGAGCTTTGCCCGTGCCATCGAAAGTCCAGACGAAGTCGCCGTTCTTGTCTTCGTTGCCCGCCCAGTTAACCGTAACCGTCTTGGTGCCGATAACGATAACGCACTCATACGTCTTGTCGAGAACGTAGTTTATGCAGTCCGCGGGAAGAGTTGCCCTCGCCATGTATGTGCCGACGTTGGTAGGCAAGCCCGAAATCAGCGAACTACCGAGGTAATAAGAAATTACTACCTCCTGCGCATAGTCTTTCGATACAAGTCCGGAAAGAACCGCTTCAACGCCGTGACCGTTGCCGTCGTATTCGACCGTAATTTTATTATCCGTCGCGCCCGTAAACTCAAGTGACAACGATTTGGGGTTGATGTAGAACGTAACGCTATTGTTTGCAAGAATGATGTTGGGGTCCTCTTCTTTGAGGTATACGGTAAGAACGTATTCGCCCGAATCTGCTTTTGCAAACGTGAAACTGCTGTTCTTATAATCGAAAATATAGCTTAAATCTATGTTGCCAATCTGCTCGTTCGGGGCGCCTGTAATCACGGGAACGGGAGCGTGCGCTATACCGTCGTAAGTCCAGAAGTATTTGTTGCCGTCCAAAGTCGCGCCTGAGAAATTCCACTCTATTTCAAGCGTAATTTCGGTTATGGTCAAGATGAACCCTGCATTCAGGTAGTTCTTTTCGTTTACCGCAGCACCTATGTACCAACGATATTCCCCTGCGTCCTTAACTTCGCCGGAAGGCGTGCTGTTAAAAGAAACAACCTTGCCGTTTATTGCGTCGTATGCGCGTACCTGCCAAGCCTTACCGCTATATGCATAAGTGGAGTTGAAGACGGTACTGGCGCCGGTACTAGACTGTACACCGTCGAAGTTCGTCCAGCTTACGCCGCCGTCGGTAGAATACTGCCAGGTTATTTCAACGGGCAGAATTTCAAGGTTCATTACAGGGTTTTCGATGTTACTGCCGTTGTATATGAACGCATAGCTACCTATATCGCAAATAACGTTTCTACCGTTGCTTGCGGAAGCCGCCGCAAGGTTGCCGTTTAAAACGGTGCTTCCGTCCATAACGCGCACGGTATAAGTTGCGCCCGTGTAGTATATGGAATTCGTTTCGTCAAGATTGCTCCAATTGGTACCGTCGGAAGAAATCTGCCAGGTTACTGTGGTAGGGGTTACTATGCTAGTTCCGAACACTACTTCACCGCTCGCCATTTCAAGAACATGAGAATCATCAGCGAAGAAGAATACCGAAGGTCCGTAACCGCTGTTATAAGTGCTGTAACCCGAAGTTATCGTACTTGTGGTTTGCATAGTTACGCCGATTCGAGTTGCAACGCCATTCTTTAACAATGCGCCAATAACAGTAATTACTTTACCGCTTGGAAGATAGACGTTATTTGCCAGTCCGTTTTGGCTGTTGCCCAATATAGTGCCGCCTGAAAGGTTTAACGTACCATTATTAAAAACACCTCCACCTTTACCAGTTGCAGTATTACCGGAAATTGTACCGCCGTTCATTGTAAATGTCCGTCCAGAGTAAACACCGCCGCCGCTATAGCCTGCGTTACCGGAAATTGTACCGCCGTTCATCGTAAAAGTAGCGTCACGGTCAACATTTACGCCGCCGCCACTGTATGTCGTCAAATTGCCCGTAATCGTGCCGCCGTTCATTATGAATGCACCGTCATGACCAAGCACGCCACCAATGGAATTATTTAATATAGCGCCGTTATTCATTGTAAATGTGCCCCGATTATATACAGCGCCTTGATAATAGCCGCCTTGCGTATGCTCACTTATTTCGCCGCCATTCATTGTAAACGTACCGCCGTAATTGCATACACCACTACCGCCGTATCCAGACGCATTGACAGGACCGTTGCGAGATATAACGCCACTATTCATTATAAATGTTGCGGTATTATATACACCGCAGCCAGTGTTTCCGGAAATAGTGCCGCCTAACATTTCAAACGTGCCTGCCTTAACATAAACGCCGCCGCCTTGGGTTGATGCGGTATTATTTGAAATCGTGCCGCCGCTCATTATAAACGTGGCGCTAACGCGAACGCCGCCACCGCCGCCACCGCTTGCAGTTTCTGTATTGCCAGAGATAGTACCTCCAGTCATTTCAAACGTGCCACCGGATACCTGAACGCCACCGCCACCGCCGGAAGTGTTGCCCGTAATAGTACCGTTTGTCATTTTGAAAGTACCGTTAGTCGTGTATACGCCGCCGCCGTTTTTCGCGGTATTGCCGCTTATCGTACCGTCGTTCATCGTAAACGTACCGCCGTTATAAACGCCGCCACCACCGTCATTGCCGCTTGAATTTTCGCTGATTGTTCCGCCCGTCATCGTGAAAGTGCAGTTGGCATAAACATATACGCCGCCGCCATTGCCCGACGTTGCAGAATTGGTCTTAATCGTGCCGCCGCTCATTGTAAACATGCCGTTGTCGATATATACGCCACCACCGCCGTAATGAGCGTTGCTTGCGTTATTATCGCTTATTTCGCCGCCGTTCATTGTAAACGTGCCGTTCTCACTAACAAACACGCCACCGCCGCCAGCATTGCCACCTGTTCCGCCAAAATTGCCAGTAATAGTGCCGCCGTTAAGTGTTAAATTACCGCCCTCTACTCTTAAACCGCCACCGCTAAATACGTTGTATCCGCCAGTGATTTTTCCTGTTTGGGTTGAAGAAGTATCAACTATTTCCAGTGTACCATCCACGACAAATACACTACCGTTGATAATTGAAGAAGTTACTCCCCTATTAATTGTGAACCCGTTTAAATCAAGCACTATATTAGCGCCTTCGGGGACGTGAATTGCGCCGTCTTTATAACCCGTTCCCGTACCGAACGAACCGCTTGTAGCCGACCAATTAGAAACAACCTCAACTGAAACTTGTATATTACTAGCCACGCTCAATTCAACAGCTTCTGACCAATAACTATTTCTAATATAATTTTCGTTACCAAACTTTTCAGCGGAGTTTCCGTTTACGTCACCGCCTGTCATTTCAAAAGTGGAAGCACCTTCAAGATAAATACCGCCACCGAGGGTGGATGCGGTGTTGCCTGTAATGGTACCCCCTTCCAAATGGAAAGTACTGCCGTTATAGTCAATAAACCAAACGCCGCCGCCTTCTGTTGCAGTATTGCCCGATATAGTACCGCCGGTCATTGTCAACACGCCGCCGCTACCGGTTTTATAGACGCCACCGCCTCGATACGCGCTATTATTCGATATCGTACCGCCGCTGATATTATAAGTACCAGAGTACATATAAATGCCGCCGCCCTCGCCACTAGAAGTATTTGCAACATTGCCTGATATCGTGCCGTTCGTCATTGTGAACGTACCGCTAGGCGCATACACACCTGCACCCGAACCGTTAAGTGTTTCGTTTCCACTTATCGTGCCGCCGTTCATTGTAAACGTCCCGTTGCTATAAACACCGCCGCCACAGGAATTAGGCGCATTGATTTGGTTGCCCGAAATCGTACCACCGGTCATAGTAAACGTGCCTTGGTTATAAACGCCGCCGCCATTTGTAGCTGAGTTATTGGACGTGTTGCCCGAAATTTTACCGGCAGACATTTCAAACTTACCTTCGCGATAGACATATACGCCGACGCCGTTTGAACCAGTGTTGTTAGAAATTTCGCCGCCCGTCATCGTGAAAGTGCCGCTGGAAACGTACACTCCGACTCCTTTTGAACCCGTGTTACCGGAAATTTCGCCGCCCGTCATCGTGAAAGTGCCGTCTACATATACGCTGCCGCTGTTCTCGTTGTTAGTGGAGTTACCCGATATGGCTCCGCCATTCATTTCGAAAGTGCTACCACTATTAACAGACACACCAGCTACACTGCCACTATTATTTAGAATCTCACCGCTATTCATTATGAACGTGCTGTTTTCAAGTTGCACCGTAGTACCCGCATAATTTTCATTGCCGGATATAGTGCCGCCGTTCATTGTAAGCGTACCGTTTTTAACGTAAACGCCGCCGCAAAAGGCGTGGTCAGCCTCATTATTGATAATATTACCGCTGGTAATAGTCAGATTACCGCCGTTGACGTTAATACCTGCACCGTAGCCGTCGCCAAAAAGATAACCGCCGGTGATTTTACCGTTTTGGCTAGCGGAAGTATCGCAAATTTCCAGCGCGCCTTCTACATAAATTACATTGCCGTTTGTAACACTACCGTATGTACCACTGGACAACCCCCTGTTGAGCGTATGACCGTTCAAGTCAAGCACTACGTTTTTGCCGGCAGGGACGTAAATTCTGCCGTTGGAGAAGCCAGTACCCGTGCCGAACGAGGTGGTATTTGTTGCGTCTGCCGCAGCAACCCAATCTTCGGTAAGCGTAAAGGTGCCGCCACTTTCAACGGCACTGTTCCAAGCCGCCGCAAGTTCCGCGTTGCTTTGCGCGGAAATGCCTGTATCCGCGTTTGCCGTTTCGGCGGGCGCGCCGAAACCAAACCCCGTGAAAGCCATAACCGTACAGCTTAGAAGGGTGACGATTAAAGCCGCCAGCGCCGAATACTTAAATTTGTTTTTTAATGAGTTAGCCATAAGATTTACCTCATAAATTGCTTTTTTCCTTAACTCCGCCCGTTGCGGGGGCGAAGGGCGCCGCCCTTTTTAATAGGAGGGCAGGGCGGCGCCAAAGCCACACAGACAAATGAAAAAGGCGTGTACCTTTTAAGGTCCACACCATAACATTAAAAAACATATTAAATTTCGGGTCGCAAAACAGTACACGGACAGTGTAAAAGTATACACTGACCCCGTAGCGCTTACGAGTACGGGGCGCCCGAAAAGGCGCAATGACCCCGTATTATCCCGCGGTTTGATATGTAAAATGAAATAATGTGGTAAGCTAAGTATATCACTTGAATTTCATAATTACAACTATCTAGCGCTAATTTTTTTAATTTTAAACCCGATTTGCCTTGGTTTTTTCCGTAATTTTTGGGCAATTTTGCCAAAAATGTTATTCTGTCACAAATTTTTGTTTGATTTTGTCACATTTTGAAACGTGGCATATCAGGGGTGCAATTTGTTTCGGCGCCATATATTACGGGGGGTAAATTTGGTGTTCAAAATAAGGGGCAAAGCGAAGACCGCGGCGCTTAAACCCCACCCGAAAGCTATCTGAAGCCACAGCGGATAGCCAAGCCCAGCAGTGCAAAGGCGGAAAACTTCGTACAAAGTAAGGGATATAAGCACGGCTGGGGATAAAAACGCAACGGAAACCCCGAACGGCTTTTTCGGCATTTTCAATTTTCGGGTGAATTTATTGATTTCGGCGGCCAAATCGCCCGTTTTTTTGCTTGCGCCGATTAAAATGCACTCCGCTATACCTAAAATCAACACGTTATAGAAGTTAATAAACCTGTCGCTTATATCGACGGCAACGGGCGCGGCGGTAGTGGCGAAAATCAGCGTTACAGGCGCGGCGATAAGGCATATTCGGGCGGCAATCTTTTTTTTGGGCTTGCCGCCGCGTTCGGAAAAGGGGTTTAAAAAGGCTTCCAGCATAGACACGGCGGACTGTATCGCCATCATTGCGAGCGACGAATAAAACAGCACCCCGACAGCCGCGTTAAGCGCGGTGCAATCGCCGAAAAGTCGGGTTATAGCGACGGGATAGACGGCGAACGCGGTTATTATTCCGCTTGCACCGATTTGCTCTTGCAGCCCGCAACCGTACAGGGTTGTGAACAGCACCACCGAGGCGAGCACCGAAACGAAGAAGTCGGCGGCGGCGATTACGAGCGAACATTTGAAAATATTCGTGCCCTCCGGCAGGTACGAACCGTACGCAGGCATTATCCCCACCACTATCGACAGCGAAAAAAAGACCTGACCCAAGGCGGTTAGCCACAGCTCGGGACTGGAAAGCTTTGAAAAGTCGGGAATGAACAGCGCGGCAAGCGCTTCGGACGAGGTGGGGTAGAAAAGTCCGCGCACGGCGAGAAAGACAAGCAGTGTTATGGGAATTGCGACGGTAAAGCGCGCGGCTTTGGAAAGTGATTTCGCGCCGCCTTTAAGGCAGAGGAACATCAAAACCCACGCGGCGAGAATACAACCCGCGACGAGGAAGGAAAAGCCGTCGATTACCCCGTCGTTGCGCGCCGACAGAACGGTATCGAAGAAATAGCCGCTGATTTCCGTATCGGTAAGCGAGGGCGCGTTCAGGCACAGCGGAACTACCGTTGCGGCGGTTGCGATTATCCAGCCCGCAAGCCCCGCGTAAATTACCGCGGTAAAAACCGAATTGACGCAAGACGCCCAACCGAAACCCTCGCCCGATTTTTTCAGGCTTTTCATACACTTGGGCGCGCCGCCCTTGATTTTTCTGCCGAGCGCGATTTCCGCGTTCAGAATAGGCAACCCCAGCACTAACAGCGCGACCGAATAAATTAAAAGAAAAGCGCCGCCGCCGTATTTGGCGCACAGCCCGGGGAAGCGCAAAGCATTGCCCAGCCCCACCGCCGCGCCGATACTGGCGAGTATGAACCCGCCCTTTGACTGAAATTTTTCGCTTGACATATTATATATATATTAAATGCCCGCCGCGTTTCAT
>CAJTVA010000020.1 GCA_910579585.1 uncultured Christensenella sp. | reverse complement strand
GGGGCTTTTTATTATTTACTATGTTCGTTTTCTCTTGCGGTAGCGAGCATAAGCTTTATGCGGTTTTCCTGATTGACTTTCGTCGCGGAGGGGTCGTAGTCTACGGCGACGATGTTTTCGTCTTGATAGTACGTTTTAAGGGTTCTTATAACGCCCTTGCCCGCGATATGGTTGGGCAGGCACCCGAACGGCTGGGCGCAGACTATGTTTTTTACGCCCGTTTCGGCAAGCGCCGCCATTTCCGCAGGGATAAGCCAGCCCTCGCCCATCTTCACACCCTGATTTATGACCTTGTCGGCGCAGGCGCGCAGGTGCTCGAAGTCGTGAACGGGCTCGAAGTTGCCGTCCTCTTTAAACAGCTTAATGATGTTTGTCTGCATACGGTGCAGTATCTTATACACCGCATTATACGCTGTGGCTTTGCCGCGTCCGTGACCGTAAAGCGTGTAATCGTTAACGACGTTTATTATACAGTACAATATGAAGTCTAAAAGCGCGGGGATAACAGGCTCGCACCCCTCGTAGAGAAGAAACCTTTCCAAATCGTTGTTCCCGAGCGAGGAATATTTGACGTATATCTCCCCCACCACGCCGACTTTTATCTTCTTTTCGCCGTTCCTTTTTACTGCGGCGAATATCTCGATTATTTTCCTGTTAATTTTTTTGTAGTGGCTGTAACCGCCCTTTTCGAACTTTTGAACGATAAAGTTCACAGCTTCATCGCGCGCCCTGTCTGCGGCGCAACTCTCCGCCTCGTAAGGTTTGGTCTGGTTGTAGCACCACATAACGGTATCGCCGTAGATGACCGAATAGGCGAGCTTCAAGAAAAGCTTTACCCCGATTTTAAAAGTACTGTCCTTTTCCAGCCCCGAAAAGTTGATTGAAACGACGGGCACGTTCGGGAACTCGTTTTTCAGCGCTTTGCGGATAAGGGGCATATAGTTCGAAGCCCTGCACCCGCCGCCCGTCTGGGTCATCATAATAGCGGTGTGTTCCAAATCGTACTTACCGCTTTTGAGCGCGTCCATAAACTGCCCGACTACGCAAAGGCAAGGGTAGCAAGTGTCGTTATGCACATGTTTCAAGCCCTCGTCTATGACGGCGCGGGACTCGTTGCGCAAGACTTCCAAATCGTAGCCCTCGAGCTTCAAGACCTTTTCGATTATCGAAAAATGCCAAGGAAGCATATCGGGAACGAGGATTTTATGCGTGCGTTTCATAGACTTGTCCCACTTGGGATATTCGGTTGTGTAGTCCGTGTACGTTTTTTCTTCCATTATCTTTTCGCCGCCTCGTCAATCGCCGCAAGCATACTTCTCAACCTTATTTTGACAACGCCGAGATTGTTGATTTCGTCGATTTTTATCTGCGTATAAAGTTTGCCGTTCCGCTCTAAAATAGCGCGTACTTCGTCGGTAGTGATAGCGTCGAGCCCGCACCCGAACGAAACAAGCTGTACAAGATTTAAATTTTTGCGCTTGGAAACGAAGTCTGCAGCACGGTACAGCCTTGCGTGGTACGTCCACTGGTTGAGAACGTCTACTTTAAGTAAGTCGCCCTTTTCGAAAATGCTGTCCTCCGAAAGCACGGCAAGCCCCAAAGAAGTCAAAAGCTTGTTTATGCTGTGGTTGATTTCGCCGTCAAGATGATACGGTCTGCCCGCAAGCACGACGACCTGTTTGCCCTGCATCTCGGCTTTCCAAAGTATTTCGTCTGCCTTAGAGCGGACATCATCGCGGTATTTTTCAAGGCGTGAAAATCCCTCGTCGAGCGCGCTTTCTATATCGCGTTTAGTGAAATTGTATTTTTTTAGCGCGTCAAGAAGCTTCTTCACAGTCGGCTTACGCATATTGAGGTCGAGGTACGGCATCAAAAAATTCTTATCGTTCAACCTCTCGTTATTCGCCTTTAAAAGCTCGGGGTAGTATGCAACTACGGGGCAATTGTAGTGGTTTGTCGAGCAGTGCTCGTCAAGGTTATAGCTTTCGCACGGCATAAAGATGAAATCGACGCCCTCGTCTAAAAGGCTTTCGATATGCCCGTGAACGAGCTTCGCTGGATAACAAGCAGTATCGCTTGCGACCGTGTGCTGACCCTTATAGTACAGCTCGCGCGAGGACCTGTCGGAAAGAATAACCTCGAACCCGAGCGTTTCGAAGAAGCCCGCCCAGATGGGGAGTTGCTCGTACATTCCGAGTTGCAGAGGAAGCCCGACTTTGCCGCGGATACCGTTCTGACCGTTCACGCCCTCTACGCAGTCGATAAGCCGCACTTGCTTAAATGCATATATATCCATATCGTACAGCGCAGGTTTTCTGCCTGCGCCGCGTTCGCACTTGTTGCCCGATATGAACTTTCTGCCGTCGTTGAAACGGATAATATTTATATTGCAGTTCGCAGTACAGCCGCGGCAGTTCGCCGATTGCAGAGCGTACGAAAACTCGTCCAGTTCCTTTGCGGTGGATGTCGTGCTTTCTTCGGGGGCGTTCTCCATAGCGTAAAGCGCCGCGCCGAACGCGCCCATAAGCCCCGAAATTCCCGGGCGGACGACCTGCTTGCCCGTTTCCATTTCAAACGAACGAAGCACCGCGTCGTTTAAGAAAGTTCCGCCCTGAACGACGATGTTGTTACCGAGTTCGTCGGCGCTGGTCGCCCTTATTACTTTATAAATTGCATTCTTGACTATCGACGAAGAGAGCCCTGCAGAGATGTCCTCTACGCTCGCCCCCTCTTTTTGCGCCTGCTTAACGGCGCTGTTCATAAACACAGTACAGCGCGAGCCGAGCTCTACGGGGTGTTTTGCATACAAGCCCTTTTCGGAGAATTTGTCAATCTCCATACCCATTGCGCGGGCAAAGGTCTGAATGAACGAGCCGCAACCCGATGAACAGGCTTCGTTGAGCATAATGGAATCTATTGCGCCGTTCTTGATTTTGAAGCACTTTATATCCTGACCGCCGATGTCTATTATGAAGTCAACCTGCGGGTTGAAATGAAGCGCCGCCTTGAAGTGCGCAACCGTTTCGACGATGCCGAAATCGGCTTTGATTGCATTTTTTATTAGGTCCTCGCCATAGCCCGTAACCGCACTGCCGCGGATTTTGATACGGCTTCCGCCGAGTTCGTAAACTTCTTTAAGCTTCTTTACGACTATATCCAGTGGCTGACCGTTATTGGACTGATAATGCGACCAGAGTATGCGGCAATCGGGGGTGATAAGCATAAGCTTTGTGGTCGTGGAGCCGCTGTCTATACCGAGATAGCAGTCGCCAGAATACGAAGAAATATCCGCGAATTTGAGGTCGGTTGCCCTGTGACGTTTGACGAAAGCGGCGTATTCTTCCTTGCTTTCGAAAAGCGGTTTGCCCGAATGAACGGCTGCGCTCTCCGTAATTTTTTCTATTTTGGATATAACGTCGTCAATGCTTTCCGGGTGCTCGCCTACCGAGTGCAGAGCCGCGCCGATTGCCATAAAACAGGGAGCGTTGTCGGGGAAAACCGCGTTGTCTTCGGTCAGCTTCAAGGTTGTGACGAAAGCCTTTCTCAAAGCCTGCAAGAAGTACAAAGGTCCGCCCAAAAACAGGACTTTGCCCTGTATTCTGCGACCCTGCGCCAAGCCCGAAACCGTCTGGTCGACTACCGCCTGAAAAATCGAAGCGGCAATGTCCGCCTTGCTTGCGCCCTGATTTAAAAGGGGCTGAACGTCGGACTTAGCAAACACCCCGCAACGTGAAGCTATCGGGTAAGTCTTGCCCGCAGTTAGGGCGATTTCGTCCATCTTCTCGACGGAAACATTTAAAAGGGTCGCCATTTGGTCGATGAACGCGCCCGTGCCGCCTGCGCAACTGCCGTTCATTCGCTGTTCAGTGCCGCCGGTGACGAAGATTATTTTAGCGTCCTCGCCGCCGAGCTCGACAGCCGCGTCGATGTCGGGGTGAAGTTTGCGAATGGCAATAAACGCGGCCTGGACCTCCTGTACGAAGTTAATGCCGCTACGTTGCGAAAGCCCAAGACCCGCGCTTCCCGTAATTGAAACGCAGTATTCGCCGCCGAATTTTTCCTTTATGGTTTTAAGCTCGGAAAGAACGGTTTCCTTGACCTGCGAAAAATGACGGACGTAGGACGAGTATATTAAATTATTATTTCCGTCGATTACCGCCGCCTTGACGGTGGTAGAACCGACGTCTATGCCCAAAAGTTTCACTTTTATATCCGTAATTTTATGTATTCGTAATGATTATAGCATACGTTTGTTAAATTTTTCAAATTTATGAATATACAAATTCTGTTAAATTTCAATTTTTTATCGGCACGCCGAAAACAAACATAGCCGCCCGCGCAAAATTTCGCGCGGGCGGCTGCTTCTTTAAGTATGAACCTCGTTTGAATATTTTTTCTTGGTTGCCATTCCGCCGCGGATATGCCGCTCGGAAAGGTTTTTGTCGAGGACGGTACGCACTTTCTCGTACAGTTCTTTATCGACGATTTTCAGTCGTTCGGTTACGTCCTTATGTACGGTAGATTTGCTTATGGAAAAGTACGTCGCCGCCGCCCGCACAGTGCAGTCGGAAGCGATTATATACTCCCCCTCCTTAATTACCCTTTCGGCTATATAATCCCACATATCAAACTCCGAAAATTTAAGTATTATAAATCTATTCGGAATTTGTCGCCAATATGCGGAATTTGTTGTATTTTGCAGATTTTTTGTCGAATTTTAGTCAACCGACTATCAAAATACTATTCACAAATTTCACCGTCACGTTCTAAATTGCCTTCGTTCATCTTGTCCACATAACCGTCAACATAACCAAGATAATATATTGCTTCTTCCAAATCTTTCTGAAAAAACAAATTTATATAACCCCTGAATTCTTGTATTTTTTCATTATTTGGTAACTCTTGTTCATTAGTATATTTATTTAATCTTTTTATGGCATTTCCGAATTTATCGGTTTCGGGCTCGATTAAAAACGTATATGTACCTATTTCAATATGCGGTGGCATAATATTTGAAAACAACTCTTTATACCCTACCGCTTGATTTAATTTATCTTCAAATTTATAGCGCCCGTTCAACTTTTGGAAACTAAATTCAATTATCAGTATTTTTTTGCGATAAACTAAAACATAATCAGCTCGTTTATGAGTAAAGGGAATTTCCATCTCCTGCAAAATTACGTATATTCTTCGTGGTAGGCGCTGACGATTAGAAGTTTAGGATATTCGTCCTTTATTAAAAGCAAATCAACTTGACGTTTAATATAAAGCTACCAGTAAATAACGTACATATACAGACAAACGGGCGCTCCTACCGTATTATTCAACTTTTATAGGCATTCTATGGCTGTGATTTTCATAATGCAACTCATAAACAAATTACAATATTTGTTACTAAAAGTCAATACTTTCTAATTTTTCGTATTAAAACAGGTTTTAATAACCGAAAAATATATTTTTAATTATTTTTTAATCAAAAAAGCGGGAATAAGTTTATCCCGCCTTATTGTTAGTAGCTTGAATTGCCGCAATATAGTCATTATAAAGCCTATATATTTCACTATGAAGCAAGTAATGTTTATCTTTAAGACTTTCAACAAACGCTTCAATAAGCGGTCTGTTTTGAACGATTAATTCTTTTGCCTTATCGAAATATTTTTGCATAACAGATTGCACTTTTTTAGCAAGATTATCATTATATGTTGGGCTATCGAGCACAGTAGAATCAAAATACTCAAAGCCTTGGCTTGCCAAAGCCCTAACATCCTCCTCTATTGCCTCTGACACCTTGCCTAAATCCGAATAGCTTCCAATAGAGCTTGTTCCTGTAAAAATTTCTTCACAGGCTTTGCCGGCAACGCTTACTATGTATCTGCGTTCTCTGTCCTTATAGGTTTTTACGTCCCAATTTTTTTCTTTGAAAAATCCGCCGCCCACACCGTGCAAGACTATGCAAGCTGCGTCACCGCCCAACAATAAGCTTACGACGGCGTGTCCTACTTCGTGATATGCCGTTGCTTCGTCAAACTCTTCCGCAAGCTCATAGCCCTTTAACAGCAAACCTGCTTTTATTAAATGCTGCATAGTCACTTTGTTCTGCCTTTCGTAAACGGCTAGCCGACACGCATCGTTGAAAGCCTCCTTAATGTTGGAATAGGTCCAATCCTGTGCAAAACAGCAAAAATCATTGATATTAAAATCTTGTCCGATTTTATTTTCTTCAAAAATCGGTTTAAAAATCTCACACGATTCTTCAATCTTGGGCGGTTCTAATTCTATAATCATATTAATATCAAATTTGTCTAATAGATACGCAGGCAAATAATCTTTATCGTCTGCTGTTACGATTACGAATACACCATTTTTACAGTCGCACATTTCTTCTAATAGCTGTCCGTAAACCTCACTATCCTTATGCTGGTAATCAATATCATCAATTAAGACTATAGAATTTGCCACCTTTCTTGCCTTTTTGAACAGCTTCTTTACGTCTTTTGTTTCCAACTCTTTACCCGAAACACAAAACACTTTTCTTCCGCAATCGTTCATCAACGCTTTTGCCATAAATGTTTTTCCGACACCTGACTCACCACATATCAATAAACAGTTGGGTAAATCCACTTCGAAATCGTAATATTTATCAGTATTTTTCAGAAAATCACATATATTTTCTAGTTTTTTTACTTGTTTTTTATAGCCAATAATGTCTTTAATAAGTTTCATAATTATTTGCCCACCTTTGTAATTTTTCATATTGTAACATATTAAACCTGACAGATTTGTCATATTTATAAATTTTTTTACTTCTTTTTATAAAATTTAAAAGAGTTCGTGCGTAATTTAGCACGAACTCTTTATAATTCTATTCAATTATCGGCAACAAAGAGGCTTATTTAATCGAGCCCCAATTCTTGTCTTTTTCGCTTAAATTCAGCGTGGTGCCGTCGGGAAGAGTGTAACCGGCAGGGTCGGCACTGCCCTTATATTCGCCTATAACGCCCCAATCGATACCGATTGCCGGGTCGTTCCAGGCAATACCGCCCTCATCGTTGGGGTGGTAAAAGTCAGTAACCTTATAACAGAATTCCGCCACGTCGCTTAAAACCAGAAACCCGTGCGCAAAGCCCTCGGAAATATAGAACTGCTTTTTGTTTTCTTCGGTCAGTTTGACGCCGTACCACTTACCGAAAGTTTTGCTACCTTTCCGCATATCGACGGCGACGTCGAAAACCTTACCCTTGATTACCCGTACGAGCTTGCCCTGCGGGAACTGCTTCTGGAAGTGCAGTCCGCGCAATACTCCTTTCGTACTCATTGACTGGTTGTCCTGCACGAACTCCATATCGAGTCCCGCTTCCTGCATATCTCGCTTATTGTACGTTTCGGTAAAATAGCCACGACTGTCGCCGTGAACGGCGGGCTCTATGATATGCAGCCCCTCTATGCCGCCGACATTCTTTTCAACTTTTATCTGACCCATACAGCTCCTTCAAATAGCGGCTAAGCGCGTCTTTCCAATCAGGCAAAGGCTTAAATCCGTTTACAGTCAATTTAGATTTATCCAGTCTGGAATTAAACGGTCTTGCCGCCTTAGACAAGCCGTACTCCGCCGTTGTCACTGGGATAACTTTTGTTGAATACCCCGCCTGTCTGAAAATCTCTTTCGTAAAATCGTACCAGCTTATATATCCGCCCTCGTTTGTTGCGTGATAATAGCCGTACTTATCGGTCTCAATCATATCCACAAGCAGACGCGCTAAATCGAAAGTATAAGTCGGTGTGCCTATCTGGTCGTTAACGACGCGAACGGTATCGTGGGTTTTGCCCACGTTCAACATAGTTTTTATAAAGTTTTTTCCGTTCTTGCCGAACACCCAGGCAATGCGAACGATAAAGAATTTTTCAAGCGCGCCCGCAACGGCAAGCTCGCCCTCAAGCTTGGTTTTGCCGTAAATATTCAAGGGCTTATAATCTTTGCAGTCGGGTTTCCAGGGCTCGTCACCCCTGCCGTCAAACACGTAATCGGTGGAAACGTACAAAAGCTTACAACCGAGTTTTTTGCACTCTAAAACTATATTTTCCGTTCCGACTGCGTTCACAAGCCGAACGGACTCTTCGTTGTCTTCGGCTGCGTCGACCGCAGTCCAGGCGGCGCAGTGAATTACCGCTTCGGGCTTCACTTCGTTTAAAACCCGAGCGACGCTCGCCTCGTCCGTGACGTCCATTTCTTCTTTATCAACGCCGACGGCAATGTGCCCGCGGCAATTCAGTTCGTTAACGACGTCATAGCCCAACTGACCTTTGACGCCCGTCACAAGCACTTTCATTTCCTGTTTCCGTACATTTTTTCGTAATAATTTTTGTACTCACCCGAAATTATCGTTTCCCACCATTCGCGGTTTTCGAGATACCATTTTACAGTCTTTTTCACGCCGTCCGCAAACTTCGTTTCGGGAAGCCAGCCAAGCTCTTTGTATATCTTAGCTGGGTCGATTGCATAACGCATATCGTGCCCCTTTCTGTCCGCAACGAACGTAATAAGGCTTTCGGGCTTGCCTAGTTCCTTGCAGACGAGCTTGACGATTTCGAGATTGCTCATCTCGTTATGTCCGCCGACGTTGTAAACTTCACCGACGCGACCCTTATGAATTATCAGGTCAATCGCCTTGCAGTGGTCCTCGACGTACAGCCAATCGCGCACGTTTTCGCCGGTGCCGTAGACGGGCAACGGTTTGTCGTTCAATGCGTTTGCAATCATAAGCGGAATAAGCTTTTCGGGGAAATGATAGGGTCCGTAGTTGTTCGAACAACGGCTTATCGTCACTGGCAAGCCGTAAGTGCGGTGATAAGCCAAAGCCAGCAAATCCGCCGAAGCTTTAGAACTAGAATAAGGGCTTGAAGTGTGAAGCGGCGTGTTTTCCGTAAAGAAAAGGTCGGGTCTGTCAAGCGGCAAATCGCCGTAAACCTCGTCGGTGGAAACCTGATGGTAGCGCTCTATTCCGAACTTTCTGCACGCATCCATAAGCGTAGCCGTGCCGAGAATGTTGGTTTTTAAAAAAACTTCGGGGTCCTCGATGCTTCTGTCAACGTGGCTTTCCGCCGCGAAATTGACGACGATATCGGGCTTTTCCTCTTCAAACAACTTATCGACCGCAGTTCTGTCGCATATATCCGCCTTGACGAAGCGGAAATTTTTATTATCCATAACGGGCGCAAGCGTTGAAAGATTGCCTGCGTACGTCAACTTGTCCAGACATATAATGCGGTAATCGGGGTACTTTTTAAGCATATGAAAGACGAAATTACTGCCTATGAACCCCGCTCCGCCGGTAACGATTATTTTCATATTTTTTCACCCGCCACTTTCTTCAAATGCTCGCCGTAGGGCGACTTACCGTAACTTTCTGCGATTTTAACTAACTTTTCTTTGTCTATCCAACCGTTGCGGTAAGCGATTTCTTCGGGCGCGGAAATGGTCACGTCCTGCCGTTTAGACAGAACCCTGACAAACTCCGCCGCTTCGAAAAGGCTGTCCACAGTGCCCGTATCTAGCCAGGCAAAGCCCCTGTCGAGAAGCTGGACAGTCAAATCGCCCGTTTCGAGATATTCTTTGTTGAGGTCGGTTATCTCCAGCTCGCCGCGTTTCGAGGGCTTGATTTTTTTTGCGAACTCCACAGCGCGGTTGTCATAGAAATAAAGACCGGTTATACAGTAATTCGACTTGGGGCAAACGGGCTTTTCTTCGACAGACAAAACCTTGCCGTTCTTATCAAACTCTACTATACCGAAACGCTGCGGGTCTTTAACTCCGTATCCGAAAATCGTAGCTTTGCCGTGTTCGGCGCTAAGCTTTGCCTCTTTCAACATTTTCGTAAAGCCATGGCCATAGAAGATGTTATCCCCCAAAATCATAGCAACGTTATCGCCGCCGATAAACTTTTCGCCTATTATAAAAGCCTGTGCAAGACCGTCGGGCGAAGGCTGAACGGCGTAACTTAAATTTATACCGAAAGCGCTTCCGTCGCCGAGAAGCTCCTCGAATCTCGGAGTGTCCTGCGGGGTGGAAATTATCAGAATTTCCCGTATCCCCGCCGTCATTAAAACCGAAAGCGGGTAATATATCATAGGCTTGTCATAAACGGGCAAAAGCTGCTTACTCGTAACTTTTGTAAGCGGATACAACCTTGTTCCGCTCCCCCCCGCAAGTATTATTCCTTTCATTGCTCGCTCTCCTTTTCTTCTGTCATGACAGCTTCCTTTTCTTCTGTCGGCGAAATCTCAGCGTCAGGTGCGGTAACCGACTTTTTTCTGAAAACTTTTTTAAATAAAGCCGCTATCGATTTGTAATTGACGGCACAATATACTGCAAATAAGCCGCAGTAAACTCCAAAACCTATCCAACGGCTCAATAGACTTGCGCATAAGATAAATGCAACCGTCATTACCGCTTCGATAATAAATTCTTTTATAATTTTTACATGAATGGTCTTTAAAACACAGATTTCAGACAATACCGAATTCAGCATAATGACGAAAACCACACACGCAAGCAAAGCCGTCATATTGTCGAATACGTATGCGCACAGCGCAAAAAGGCAGGCGCCTACCGCTATTGAAATTACGTTTACCAGCAACATTAATTTTTCTTTGCGGTAAACTTTCAAATAGTTGTTCGTTAGCAGACTGACTTTCGATGAAAAAATAATAATAGGCAATAAAATTCCGAGATATATCAAGCTTTCGTTGTATTTAGGCAACCAGATTTCAAGAATTTCACAGCCGACAAAGAAGAAAATCATCATAAAGAACAAAACCGGCGACAGAATGTTCCTGATGCTTTTGTACATCGACGGCAATTTCTCCGGCGCAATGCGTTGCAACGACGGAAACAGAACGACGCTTATCGCCGTTACGAAAACCAGAAACACGTTCGATACGCTGAACGCAAACGAAACGTCGGCAAAGACCTCTTCGCTCCAATGCCACTGGATAATCATTTTTGCACCGCCTGTCATAAGCATAGCCGACCAGTTAGCCGTCATTAATATTACGCCTGAAAACACATTGATTTTCAGCTCTTTAAAAGCTTCTTTCAGGTTTATTGTTTTACCGAAAAACAGCCCGCGATTGAATATTGCGCCAATAACTATCCCCACAATGTCGCCGCACAAATCGGCAACGCAGTACCAATAAAAATCTTGTACTTTTAAGGCAAGCAACACAACGACGATAACGCCGTACGCCAGCCTTTGCGCGATAATCAAAATAACGTATTTGTTTATTCTGTTGGTTATCTGGAACATATACGAACTGTACGTCACCAGATTTTTCGTCACGACACCTGCGCCTACAAGCACGAAAATTATATTGTCGGGCACGCCTAATGCAGTGAGAGAAACAACGGCGGTTATAGCTGCTATCACGCTCGTAAAAACCAGCAGAATTATAAATTGCGAACGTAAACGCGCTTTATCCAATTCCTCGTAGTCGAACTTCGAATATCTAAGAACCAAGCCGTCTAGTAGCCCGAAATGCAATACCCCGACGTAACCGACATACAAAACATAGGCCTGCCATTCGGCGTACTGCGACTTATCTATAAACTTCGGCAGAATAAGTGTGAGAATAAAGCTCACCGCCAAAGATATTATTTGCGCAATAATTGAATAAACAACGTTTTTCGCAAATTTTTTAGTAGTTATCTCTTTTGCCATTTGTTTTGAATTTCTAATTTGAACCTTTGCTCTCTACAACTGCCATTAAACCACCAAAAATCATCCAGACAAACGGCTCAAAATGCATAGTGAAAAAATTCGGTTCCACCATTCCGTGTATCAAAACGGCGATAATCGTCATAATATACGGGAAAATTTTTCTACCTTTTTTTCGGTTTAAAACTTTTTTAATTAATATGATACAAATCGCTAAATTAAGAATTGTGCCTATTAATCCGTATAACAGCAACGACTCAAGCACAACATTATGTGTTCTGAAAAATTGAAATCTATACGTACTGCTTATTGAACTGTTGTAATTAACAATCGAACCAAAAAGAAAATTATTTTTTATATTATCCCAACTGAATTCATACAATTCCAGTCTGGATGAGCCGAAATTTTTCCAGTCTCCCTCCAAAAAGAAAATTATCTTTTGTCTCAACTTCTCGTACACTTCCGAACCAATATCGGTAGTCACGAAATAAGAGAAAAAACCAACTAAAGCAATAATAAGGAAAAGCAAAATCAACCAGCTTTTCAATAATCGCCAATTCAGGTTTCTAATAATAAATACAACAAAAACTATGCCTATAGCTATATACGCACCGAATGATTGCGTAAGAACCAAAGAAACAACGTCCAACACAATTAACAGTTTTTCATACCATTTTGTCTTTAAAAAAAGCAGAAATGTAATTGAAAGTAACAAGAAAGTCGCCACATAATTCGAATTACCTATTCCGGCAGCAATATTGTTTTTATCGGCAAAAAAATCCCCGGCATAGCCTACTATAAGCTGTACACTTGTTATCAAAGAAAAAATAAGTAAAACGTTTTTTATAATTGTACTATCTTTCGATATGTTTCTAAAACATTCAAAAACCACTATTGAGATAAATGTAGTTACGCACTGCTCAATAATGATTTCCCAACTTACCTCACAAATTATAGCGTTAATAAAAAATAAAACATATCTTAATCCCAACAGACAAGATATCGCTCCGATTTTTATTGCGGAAAAATGGTTTACACAACAATGTAATAATATACAGAGGATAAAAACCAGTATCCCGGGAAAAGGCAAATCAAAAGCAAGCGGAGCTTTGTAGGACGAAA
Organism: uncultured Christensenella sp.; assembly: GCA_910579585.1. Lineage (GTDB taxonomy): Bacteria > Bacillota > Clostridia > Christensenellales > Borkfalkiaceae > Coproplasma. The sequence goes on along the minus strand of CAJTVA010000020.1, from coordinate 12,487 downwards.
TAATCGCCAAACTTATAAATCCGATATACAGAAAAATATTCTTTTTTAGCGACAAAGCTAAAGGCTTCGGCTGAATTACTTTTTCCAAAATACTCTTTTACTCTTTCTCAAATTTTTAATATCAAACTTTAACTTTTTATAATACTTACGATACGCTTTATTAAAAATCGATTTAGCAAAAAACATTGTTTTTACCACTAATCCGACAAACGCAAAACCGCATTTAGATGTTCCGGCGTAATTCCATAAATAATACAATCCGCTATATAGCTTATGATATCTGACAAAAGCATAATCTGACGGCGTGCTTTTCCCGCCAAAATGTACAATCTCTGCCGAGGGGTCTAAAATTACGCAGTAGCCTTTTTCTCTCAATTTAGCGCCTAATATATCTTCCTCGTGATAAAGAAATACGTTTTCGTCCAAATACCCTATTTCTTCTAAAACTGCCGACCTAATCAAAAAACAACATCCGGAAACCATACCGGTAATCTGTATAGGCTTGTCATACTTATAACCTGCATAAGTATACTTTTTGTCTGTTCCGAACCAATCAAACCACAAAAACGGCTTATGGTGCATAACGAAAACCTTTGCCGTTAAAATGCCTTTGTTCGCATTTTGAACGGTTCCGTCTCCACAATAAACTTTTGGACCGACAACTGCACAGTTTTCACTCTTCTCAATTTCTTTGACCATATTCGGAATAGAATTTTCATTAAATTCCACATCGCTATTCGTGCACAGTATTAACTCACAACCATCGGAAACGGCGGCTTTGAACCCAAAATTATTACCGTAAGAAAACCCTCCGTTTTTATCGCTTTGCAATAAACATATATCTTTTGAATTATTAAATTTTTCGCTTAATATTTCAAAAGATTCGTTTGGAGAACAGTTATCAACTATATAAATTTTATAACTTAGGCTTTGGTTTGTTTCTCTGATATTTTCAACACAAGAAATCGTTTCCTGATAATTTTTATAATTTAAAATTACAATACCAATCATAGTTAATCCACGGTACTCTGCTCAGTAATTTTTTTGTAATCTTTAAAACCGCTCCAAAATATTTTTCTGCTATTTTTTCGTCCTTTTAAAATATCCCGTATCACTATCAAACAAGCAATAAACCTATTAAACTGCTTAGAATATAACGCACCTTTAGCAAACAGTTGGGCTTCGCTTGCTCCTCTGTCTTTTTTTAAATGATAAACGCTTATTGAAGGTATATACAGAGTATTCCCTTTTGAGAAATTGTTTATTAGAAAATCCACTTCTTCACAACAAACGTATTTCGCACCCAATCCGAAGTTTTCATCAAAATCTTTCTTAATCTTATCTCTTTTTATAGAAATTTCTATCGAAGATTTAGACATTAGATTAAATTTACTTTTTAAAACTTCTGCTTTGTCCGGATAATTTTTGTATAACTGATTTTTAATCGGGTCAAAAATCTGTGTCAAAATTATTTCGTAATCGCCTGACGACGTATACTTGTTTAATAACTTTAATCCGTCCGCAGGGTACCAAGCATCATCGTCAGAAAAGACTATCCATTCACCTTTACAAGATTTTAAACCTATATTCCGCGCATAAGATAACCCCATCTTTTCCAATTTAAGATGCACTACGCACAAATCGGGATAAGAATTTATTAGTTGACTGACCATATCGTGATTTATTTGCGTTACAACCACAAGTTCAAAATCCGAAAACTCCTGATTATTTAGGCTGTCAAACAATCTGTCTAATTCAAACTCTCTGGTTCCCGTTGTTGGCACCAATATAGAAAACTTCATATCGAACTAATCCCTGTAATAAATATCCCTTGTGTATAATTTTTCTTTCACGTCTTTAAGTTCTTCTTCCAAACGATTTGCCAAAATCACAGTAGAAACCGTTTTAAATTCGTCAAAATTTTTTACAACTTTGCAACCGAGAAACTCTTCCTCACCGAAAGTCGGTTCGTAAATATTAATTTTGTAACCTTTTGCAAGCAATCTTGCAATTATTCCCTGAATAGCGCTCTGCCGGTAATTATCTGAATTAGCTTTCATAGTTAAACGGTATATACCGACTACAGGTTTATCAGAATTTGCATTTTTGATAATTCTCAATAAATCGTCGACTATAAAATCTTTCCTTGTTTCATTCGATTCAACGATAGCCGAAATTAAATTTTCGGGAACGTCTTTATAATTTGCCCTCAACTGCTTCGTATCTTTCGGTAAACAATAACCACCGTAACCGAACGACGGATTATTATAATGATTGCCTATTCTGGGGTCTAAGCATACTCCGTCTATAATCGATTTCGTATCCAGCCCCTTTGTTTCACAATAAGTGTCAAGTTCGTTAAAATACGCAACACGTAAAGCAAGATAAGTATTTGCAAATAGCTTGACCGCCTCCGCTTCGGTTGATTGCATAAATAAAACAGGAATATCTTCTTTAATAGCCCCTTGCTTCAAAAGGTCGGCAAAAACTTCCCCCTCTTTGCTTTTTTCACCAACAATTATTCTTGATGGATAAAGATTATCATAAAGCGCCTTTCCTTCCCTCAAAAATTCAGGTGAAAAAAATATGTGCGCGTCTTTAAATTTTTTTCTTATACTTTCTGTATAACCTACCGGTATCGTAGATTTAATTACCATAACCGCCGCAGGGTTTACGCTGAGCACTAGTTCTATCACCTCTTCCACGTGCGACGTATCAAAATAATTTTTTTCCGTATCGTAATTGGTAGGAGCGGCAATTATAACGTAGTCCGCGTCTTTATAAGCCTTTTTGCCGTCTAATGTTGCAACTAAATCAAGTTTTTTTTCTGCAAGATATTTTTCGATAAACTCGTCTTTTATTGGACTGATTTTATCGTTGATTTTTTTTACTTTATCCGGCACTACGTCAACTGCAACGACTTTATTGTTTTGAGCTAGAAGCACAGCAAGCGACAAGCCTACATACCCCGTACCTGCGACAGCAATTTTCATTTAAAAATTCCCTTTCTTTACGTAAATTATTTTTTTCCAGAAACCGAAGAACAGATTTTTACAAGTGTAATAGAATGCTCTGAACGGATTCATATTTTCGCTTATACGAAACAATCGGTAATGATATTTTATCAAGCTTAATTTACTTTGATGAGATATGGAACCGCTTCTTTTACGGTAATATGCAAGAACTTCGTCTAAGTAATAAGCCGTAGCCTTTTTACTGACTTTCAACCACATAGCGTAATCATTGCGTTTTTGGACGTTTTCCGATATTTGAATCAACCCGACGCACTCTGCGTCGTACATAACGGTTAAACAGCCAAGGTAACAATATCGGAACATTTTGCGTTTTGAAACCTTTTTAGGTCCGCAAACTATTTGTTTTAAAGAATTCGTGTTTTCATCAACGTGTCCATATTTAGTAAAGCTGAACTTATAACCGTTTTCTTCCATAAAGGCAATTTGTTTCTCAAGCTTATCAGGCGTCCATAAATCGTCACTATCCAAAAAAGCTATCCATTTGCCAGTCGCTTCACGCAACGCTAAATTCCTTGAAGCTGCCGCCCCACTGTTTTTTTCGTTTATGAAAAGCTTAATTCTTGCGTCACTATTGCAACAGTTTTTAATTATTTCAACGGAATTGTCAGTTGAGCAATCGTCAACAATCAAAAGTTCCCAATTTTGATAAGTTTGATTTATTACGGAATTCACAGTTTCTTCAATAAACCTTTCGCAATTATAATTGGGCATTATAATCGAAACTTTTTCTTCCATTTTTACCTCTTTAATACGGCGCCGACGGTTTTGAACATAGTGCCTATATCCCGCCAGAAACCGTACTTTTTCAGCGACTGTAAATTGTACTCCATCTTCCTCGGAAGAACTTCGTTTACGTAAGTTTCGTCGACGTCTACGGCGTCCTTTAAAAGCTCGTCCTCGTCCTTGAATTTTATGCTTGCCTCGCTTGTGACCCCTGCGGGAAGAAGCAACGTCGCAAACATTTCGTCGGAATATCTTTCAACGTATTTGGGAACTTCGGGGCGGGTTCCCACGAACGACATTTTTCCGCGCCACACGTCGATTAGTTGACTAACCTCGTCAAGGCGGCACTTTCTTATAAACTTGCCGACTTTTGTTATTCTTGCATCACCGCCGACAGTCACCTGCGAGCCCATTTTATCCGCGCCCGCCACCATAGTTCGGAACTTGAAAATTCTGAAAGTTTTGCCGTACTGCGTAACTCTTTCCTGTCTGAAAAACACGGGACCGCGGCTATCGATTTTTATTGCTAAAGCAAGTATCAAAAATACAAGACTCAGCAAAATCAACATTATTGAGGAAACGAAAATATCGAAAACCCGTTTAAAGAAAAGACTGAAATTTTTCTTCCTTAATTTTTCGTAATACGGGCGCACCGCATCGCATTGCAAATTCTGCGGCAACTTTTCCCACTTTTTAACCAGCATTATAAATACTCTCTGACGATTTCGGTGAAATTTTTTATAACGTAAGCGACTTCTTCGTCCGTCAGGCAAGTGTGCAACGGCAGAGTGATTTCGTTTTCGAAATTTTTATATGCGTTGGGGAAGTTTTTGATGTCAAAGCCCAAATTCTTATATGCTGTGTGCATAGGCAACGGCTTATAGTGGACGTTGCACGCAATTCCCCTTTCCGCCATTTTTATTATAATTTCGTTGCGCTGACTCAATGAAACGTTCGGCACGCGTGTAATATACAGGTGCCCCGAAGACGAATAATCTTTCGTATAGTGGGTTAAAACCTTTATTTTCAACGGTTTAAACGCGGCGTCGTATCTTTCGATAATTTCCTTTCTGCGTTTGAGCATCGCGGGATAGCGTTTCATCTGCGCAAGCCCCATAGCTGCGGCAACGTCCGTCATATTGCACTTGTACCAAGTGCCTTGAATATCGTACTCCCATGCACCGAGTTTAGTTTTTGCAAGCGCGTCTTTGGACTGCCCGTGAAGCGACAAAAGCTGTATAATGTGGTATAGTTCTTCATTATCAATACCCTTAATATCCCGCCAGGTCAGCGCGCCGCCCTCTGCGGTGGTGAAGTTTTTCACAGCGTGGAACGAAAACGCGGAAAAGTCGGCTATACTTCCGACGGGCTTACCGTTGAAAGTTGCGCCGTATGCGTGCGCAGTGTCGGCGACAACGATTACTCTTCCAATCGCTTTCTGTATTGCGTTGGACGGCTGAAACAAGCTTTTTTTTCTTTCGACTATTTCAAAAATTCTGTCGTAATCGCACGGGATACCCGCTAAATCTACGGGAATGACAACTTTCGTTTTTGCGGTAATAGCCGCTTCCAGTTTGTCGTAGTCCATTTCGAGGCTGTCGGGTTGAGTATCGATAAGCACTATCTTAGCGCCTACGTGGTCGATAACCGAAGCCGTAGCCGTGTACGTATAAGCCGAAGTTATAACCTCGTCACCTTCGCCTATACGAATAGCACGGAGCGCCATTTCGGCGCACGCCGTCTGCGAATTCAGACAAACCGCACGGTTAACGCCGCAAAAAGCGGCAACCTGCCTTTCAAGCTCTTTGGTTTTCGGTCCGGTAGTTATCCAACCTGATTTCAAAGCGTCTATAACTTCTTCGATTTCAAGTTCGGATATATCGGGCGGCGAAAAAGATATTTTCATAATCTCATCGTTCCTTTGTTATTTATACTGAAATATTATATCACACTATTATATATATTGCAAGTAATGAAACACATTTTAGACTATTGAAATATCCTTAATTGCAGTTTGCGCCAAAATACGCAAAAAAAGCGGGACGAAAAATTTCCGTCCCGCTTTTTTACACGCCAGTCCAGGTGCGGTTTTCTTTGAACCAGTCGGTATCCTTTAAAATCACGTCGTTGTTGGAGCAGTACAGGTTGAGCTTACCGTCCTTATAGTAAAACACGATATTCCCGTTCATCGACTCCGCCCGTACCGTAGCGTATTCTTCGTTCAGAATACCGAGGGTCGTCACGTAAATATTCTGCGTGTATTTCGACATTCTGTCTATAGCTTCCTGCGTGGGGAAGGTGTTCAGCTTTGCAACGCTTTCGGGCCTTTCCGCCGTGGGTTTATCGGCGTATTCGTACGTTCCCGCACAAGTACAGATTGCAATGTTTTCGGGTCTGATTTTACTTAAAAGAACGTCGTTGGACGACGTGGAAGAGCCGTGATGTCCACCCTTAAACAGCTTGCATTGCGGCAAATTGTTGCTTTCGGCAAGCGACTCTTCACCCGCCTTTTCCAAATCGCCCGTAAAAAGATAGTTATACGTCGTGTTTGCGTTTATATACTGCGACAAAAGCGTGCAAACGGAATAGTTGTTTTCGTTAGACGTAGTCTGGTCGTAATACTTCTGATAAAGTACGTTTAAAGAAATCTTCTGATTGTCACCGTCGAGATAATACTGCTTTTCAGCTCCGTTTTCTTCATACCAGCATTCCTTTGCAGTATAGCGTACGGCGCCGCGGCTTTCCGCGTAAGTGACCGCCGTTTCAAAATCCCTATAAACGACAGAGTTGGTTTTATGCCCTGCAAAAGTTATAATCGTACCTATCTCATAACTGTATAAAACGCCGTTGTTTTTGCCCTCTTCCCCAGCAAGCGCGGCTATATGGTCCTCGTGCGCGTGGGTTGCAATAACATATTCAAGCTTGCCGTCGGTGCAATAAGTATCGATGTAATCTTTAACTGTCCGGGTACTGTTGCGTTTAGAACCCGCATCAATCAGCACTTCCGTATCTCCGCATTTGATAAGCGTGCTGTCGCCCGCGTTAGCGTTTCCGAGTTCCATAAAATGAATGGAAAGCTCAGCTTCCTGAATGTCTTCGAGGTTGCCCTGTCCAGTTTCCGATTTCTCGTACCCGCAAACGGTACATACGCCGTTATTATCGAAGTTGTGGTCGCCGATACCCAAATATTTATGGTACAGGTCGGGCTTTACTATGTACAGCACCACCGCGGCGATGACGATAATCAGAACGATTACCGCAATCGCAATGACGATTTTAGGGTGCTTTTTTGCGGTTTTCGCCGCCTTTTTAGCCTGAGATTTGGTTATCTTTTTCGCCATAATTCCGCCTTATAAATTATTAAGTTGGTTTATGATTTTTTCGCGCATTTCGATGTATTTGTTAAGTTTCGCGCGCTCGTCGTCGACAAGCTTTTTCGGAGCCTTGGAAATAAAGCCCTGATTGTTGAGCTTACCGTCGGCGCGGCGGATTTCGCCCATAATTTTTTCCAGCTCGCCCTCTAAACGCGCCTTTTCCTTTTCAAGGTCGACAAGCTCGCCCATAGGAATGAATATCGTGCCGATAGAGAGAACCTTCGTAACTGTTTTTTCTCCCGCTTCTTCGGGGGAAGAAATAAAATGAATTTCCTTTGCGCCCGCAAGCTTCAAAATACTGTCCTGATTTGCGGAAATAAGCCGCTTGCTGTCCGTCACGATATAGAGGCTTACCTTCCTCGACGGCGGGCATTCAAGCTCGGTCTTTGCGGCGCGGACGGCGGTTATAATCTCCTTTACTCCATCGAACGTCACCGCGTCCTTTTTATACGCGCGTTTCGAGTTGTAGCGGGGGAATTCCTTAGTCATTATAGTGCCGCAGGTACCCGGAAGGTTACGGTAAATTTCGTCTGTTATGAACGGTATAAACGGGTGAAGAAGCTTTAAAGCGTTTTCAAGAACGTACACAAGGACGGACATAGCGCCGTCGCGTTTTGCCGCGTCCTCCGACTTCAACGCAGGCTTGACAAGCTCTATATACCAATCGCAGAAGTCCGACCACATAAAATCGTACATTATCTGGCAGGCGATGCCGAACTCGAACTTGTTCAAAGTCAGCGTCACGTCGCGGATAGCCGCTTGCAGACGGGAGATTATCCACTTATCCGCGTGTGAAAGTTTTACCTCTTCCAAGGGCTTTACTTGCGCACCTTCCGCACTCATTATTACGAAACGGCTCGCGTTCCAAATCTTATTCATAAAGTTGCGGCAGGCTTCGACCTTTGCGTCGGAATAGCGCGTGTCGTTACCGGGCGCAACGCCCTGCAACAGCGAAAATCTCAGACTGTCGGCGCCGTATTTGTCGATAACTTCGAGGGGGTCGACCCCGTTACCCAAAGACTTGGACATCTTCCTGCCCTTTTCGTCGCGCACCAGCCCGTGTATAAGCACGTCGCGGAAAGGCACCTTGCGCATATGTTCGAGCCCCGAGAAAATCATTCTCGCAACCCAGAAGAAAATTATGTCGTACCCCGTAACCAGCACGTCACCGGGGTAGAAATATTCCAAATCGGAAGTATCGTCGGGGAAGCCGAGCGTCGAAAAAGGCCACAGCGCCGCCGAAAACCAGGTATCGAGGACGTCTTCGTCCTGATTAAGGCGCGTACCGCCGCAATGCGGGCAGACTTTGGGGTCAACCTTTGCACAGATTTCCTTGCCGCAGTCGTCGCAGTACCACACAGGTATGCGGTGCCCCCACCAAAGCTGACGGGATATGCACCAGTCTTTGACGTTCTCCATCCAATTATAGTAAGTTTTTGCAAAGCGTTCGGGAACGAAAGTAACCTTTTTGTCCGTTACCGCGTCTATTGCGGGGCGGGCGAGTTCTTCCATTTTTACGAACCATTGCTTGGAAACGATAGGCTCTACCGTGGAACCGCAACGGTAGCAGTGCCCGACGTTGTGCGTATGCGGCACGACCTTGACCAAAGCGCCGCTTTCTTTCAGGTCCTCTACAAGCCGTTTTCTGCATTCGTACCTGTCAAGTCCCGCGTATTTGCCTGCGTTTTCGTTCATAGTGCCGTCGTCGTTCATAACGCGCACCAACGGCAGATTGTGCCTTACGCCCACCTCGAAGTCATTGGGGTCGTGCGCAGGCGTGATTTTTACGCAACCCGTGCCGAATTCCATATCCGCGTGTTCGTCGCCGACTATGGGTATAGCCTTGCCCACAACGGGCAAAATTACGTTCTTGCCGATAAGGCGTTTGTATCGCTTGTCGTTGGGGTTGACGGCAACTGCGGTGTCGCCGAACATAGTTTCGGGGCGAGTCGTAGCGACTTCAAGACAGCCGTTTTCACCCTCTACGGGATAGTTTATATGCCAGAAACTGCCGTTTTCCTCGGCGTACTCGACTTCGACGTCCGAAATACCCGTCTTACAACAAGGGCACCAGTTGATTATACGACTGCCCCTGTAAATCAGCTTTTTATTGTAAAGATTGACAAAAACTTCCCTTACAGCCTTGGAACATTTTTCGTCCATAGTGAAAGTAAGGCGCGACCAGTCGCACGAGGAACCGAGTTTTTTAAGTTGCTCTACGATTCTCGCGTTGTACTTGTCCTTCCATTGCCAGACGCGCTTTAAAAAGCCCTCTCTTCCAAGACTTTCCTTGGATAACCCCTCTTTTTTGACCTGCTCTACTACCTTGACTTCGGTCGCGATAGAAGCGTGGTCAGTGCCGGGCAGCCAAAGGGCGCAGTAACCCTGCATACGTTTAAAGCGTATGACCGTGTCCTGCATAGTTTCGTCCATAGCGTGCCCCATATGAAGCTGACCCGTTATGTTAGGCGGAGGCATCATAACGGTGAAAGGAACTTTATCGTCATCCCTTACCGCCTTGAAATATTCTCCCTCTTCCCAGTCTTTGTACAGTTTGTCTTCGAATTGTTTGGGGTTATAGGTTTTTTCCATCATAAAAATACGCACCTGTGGTTAAATATACTTTTCTATTATAAAACAATCGACTTTAAGTTGTCAAACGCAAACGGGCGGCGCATAAAATGTATTATCAAAATTTTAAGGAGAAAAAACTTTAAATTGAAAAAGAAAATTTTAAGCTGTATTCTTGCAGCGTGCATATCTCTTGCCCTGCCCGTCGCCATAACCGGCTGCGGCGGCAACAAAAACGTAATAAAAATCAACGAAGTTACCCATTCGGTGTTTTACGCACCCTTATACTTAGCCGACGCGCTCGGTTACTTCGAGGACGAGGGCTATACGATAGAGCTTGAAAACGGCGGCGGCGCCGACAAGACTATGGCTGCCGTGCTGTCGGGCTCGGTCGATATAGGTTTCTGCGGTCCCGAAGCGGCGATTTACACCTTCTTGGGCGGCGACGAGGACGCGCCCAAAGTGTTCGGACAGATGACCAACCGCGACGGAAGCTTCCTCGTCGGCAGAGAAGACATAGAAAACTTCGATTGGCACAGTCTTGACGGAAAAGACGTCTTGGCGGGCAGACCCGGCGGCGTTCCCCTTATGACATTCAAGTACGTTATGAAAGAACTCGGAGTTACGCCCAACTACGTCACCAATATCGACTTCAACTTTATGACGTCGTCGTTCCAGGGCGGCACCGCAGACTACTGCACTATGTTCGAACCCGTCGCTTCCGATTACGAAAAAGCGGGCAGCGGCTATGTTCTGGGTTCTGTCGGCGCGCTTGCGGGCGAAATTCCCTACACCTGCTTTATCGCAAAACAGAGCTTTATCGACAGTAACGGCGAAAAGATAGAAGCGCTTTTACGCGCAGTGACTAAAGCCACCAAGTACATTTACGAAACCGACAGTCAAACCGTTGCGGAAAAGATAGTAAGTTACTTTGCGTCCACCAGTGTGGAAAGCATCAAAACGTCCATAGACAGCTACAAGGCGATAGACACCTGGGTTGAAAATATGGCCATGAAAGAAAGCGGATTCAACCGCTTGCAGGACATTATCGAAAGCGCAGGCGAGCTTTCGCAAAGAGTCGAATTCTCCGACCTCGTCCTCACCGAAACAGCAAACAAAATCTATAACGAAGTTTATGCGAAATAACTATGCTTGAATTTAAAAACATCTATTACACCTACCACACCAAAGAGGGCGAGACCACGGCGGTGGAAAACCTGAATTTCACCGTTGAAGACGGACAGTTCGTATCCGTCATAGGGCCCTCGGGGTGCGGCAAAACGACGATACTTTCGCTTGCGGCGGGGCTTTTATCCCCCTCCGCCGGCGAGGTCGTACGCGAAAACGGCGAGTGCGGCTATATGTTGCAGCGCGACGCCCTCTTCCCGTGGCGGACGGTCGAGCAGAATATATTTCTGCCCCTCGAAGTAAAAAAGCGCAACACCCCCGAAAAACGCGAAAGGGCAATAGAGCTTGCCGTAAAGTACGGGCTTAAAGACTTTTTGAAAAAGACTCCGTCACAGCTTTCGGGCGGTATGCGGCAGAGGGTCGCGCTTATCCGAACGCTTTCGGCGGAACCCGAAATTCTGCTTTTAGACGAACCTTTTTCCGCACTCGACTACCAGACCCGCCTCGAAGTCTGCGACGACGTCCAGTCGATTATAAAAAGCGAAAAAAAGACTGCGCTTCTCGTTACGCACGACATCTCGGAAGCAATCGCGCTTTCGGATAAGGTCGTCGTGCTGTCCGCGCGCCCCGCAACCGTCGTCGCCCAGCATATGATAGACTTCGGCGGCAACAACCCCAAATCGAGGCGGGAGTGCGGCGAGTTCGCCGCCACGTTCGAGGTGCTTAGAAAGGAGCTGGGAATTTAAGCAAAACCCTCGTTGCACCCAATATATCCCTTAACTAACAAAGGAAAATAGACCTATGAAAATCAAAAAAGAAAAACCCGATTACTCACCCGAGCATCTTGCGTATCTGAAAAAACAGAGGAACAAAAAGCTTATCGTGCACCTGTCGCGGACGTTCCTTCTAATTGCCATTTTGGGAATATGGGAGCTTCTTGCACAGCTTAAAGCGGTCAACCCGTTTATAACCAGCTCTCCCTCGCGCGTGTGCGTAACGCTTGCCTCTCTCTATACCGAGGGCACGCTGTTTTACCACATCGGTATAACGCTTATGGAAACGCTGGTCGGGTTCGTGCTGGCGGTAGTCGTAGGCTACGCCGTCGCCGTCGTTCTGTGGGCGAGCGAAACGGTCAGGAAAGTTCTCGAACCGTACATAGTGGTTCTGAACTCCCTGCCTAAAATCGCGCTGGGCCCCCTCATTATAATCTGGATAGGCACTGGCTACGACGCCATAATTTTTATGACCGTACTCGTATCGGTAATCGTCTGCATAATGAATATGCTTGCTGGCTTTATCGCCGTCGATAAAACGAAGCTGACGTTGATGAAGTCTATGGGCGCAAGCCGTATTACAACATTAAGGAAGCTTATTATCCCCGCTTCCCTCCCCGCCCTTATGAACACCTTGAAAGTCGCCGTAGGGCTTGCCTGGATAGGCTCGATTATGGGCGAATACATCGTTTCCAAAGCAGGGCTGGGCTACCTTATAGTTTACGGCGGCCAGGTATTCAAACTCGATCTTGTTATGACGGCAACCTTCATTCTGTGCGTGCTTGCAGGCGGAATGTACGGCATAATCGCCCTCATCGAAAAAAAGGTCGTAAAGTAAGCGTTTCTTATAATAACGTATCTAATCGAACACAGCCCGCCCGCG
>CAJTVA010000019.1 GCA_910579585.1 uncultured Christensenella sp. | reverse complement strand
GCCCGCCTGATTTAAATTTTTATTAATCGCTCCATTTATGCTTTTTTAAAGTTCTGTCCTTAACGTCGTCGTAATATTCGAAGTATTTTTCGCGAATTTCGTCCGCCGTCATATTCTCGTCGAAAAGTCCGAGCATTTCGTCAATCTCGTCGGGGGTAAAGTCCGAAAGGCAAAACTCCCCGTCAAGCGCCTGTGCAAGCTTCATTATATCCCAACTTGTCGCTTTCATTCTTACATAACAACCTTGTTCTGTGCTTCGAACAGCGCTTTGCACTCCTTGGTGAAGTGGTCGTCGGTGATAAGAACGTCTATGTCCTCGATATGCGCGAAAGTATAGGGGTTAATTTTGCCTATCTTCGAGCTGTCGAGCATCATATAAACCTGTCTTGCTTTCTTGAAAACGTCCTTTAAAAGTTCGCTTTCAATCTGCGAGTTGCAGGAAAAGCCGTGTTCGGGGGTGAACGCCGTCGCCGAAACAATCGCAATTTCGAAGTTAGTGCTGTCGAAATACGCTTTGGCAACGGGGGAAGCGGTGGAAAGGTTGTCTTTCATAAGCTGCCCGCCGACTACGGTTATTGAAATATTCTTTTTCTGCGCAAGCTCCATAGCTACGGCAATGCCGTTCGTGAAGATATTGCACTTCAAATCGGGAATTTCCTTAGCAAGGTACATTGCGGTCGTGCCGCCGTCAAGGAACAGGCACGCGCCCTCGTCGATAAGCGCCGCCGCCTTTTGAGCAATTACGATTTTCGCGTCGGTGTTGATGGTGGTCTTTTTGGTGTACTCCTCGCCCGAAACTTTCTGAACTTCTTTAACGGACATAGCGCCGCCGCGAATGCGGATAATCCGTCCGTCCTCTTCAAGCTGGAATAAGTCGCGCCGAAGCGTCATTTGCGAGACGTTGGGAAAAACCTCTTCAAGCTGTTCAAGCGTCATTTTGCCGCGCTTATCGAGTATTTCTGCAATGTCTTCGATTCTTTCCCGTTTCATAACTTACTCCTATAATGTTAATTTGACAAACTTTCACATAAAACCAACGTGATATACACCGTTTATCGATACAATTGTAATATATTAACAAAAATTTGTCAAGGAAATGAGCAAGCTTTTCAAAACAAAGATGTTAAATGTTATTTTTTTGCAGTATAAAATGGCTTGCTTTTAACCGCCTTTTTGTCTATAATTTAGATGTGGCAGTGAACCCGTTTCGGCGCCTTTGCGTAGAATGTAAAGACACTGGAATCGGTATGTTTTTTAAAAGATTAAGGCTGGATATTGCCGCGGCGAAGCAAAACGACCCTGCCGCGCGCAACAAATTCGAAATATTTTTGACGTATTCGGGCGTGCACGCGCTCAGCTTGCACAGGCTGGCGAAAGGTTTTTATAAGCTACGTTTAAAGCTCGTCGCCCGCATAATTTCGCAGTTCGCAAGGTTTTTGACGGGCGTGGAAATTCACCCCGCCGCAGAAATAGCCGCGGGCGTGTTTATAGACCACGGCACGGGCGTAGTTATCGGCGAAACTGCAAAGGTCGGCACGGGCACGGTTTTATACCACGGCGCGACATTGGGCGGCACGGGTAAGGAAAAGGGCAAGCGTCACCCGACGGTGGGCGAGCACTGCGTAATTTCGGCAGGCGCGAAAGTCCTGGGCAACATCACGGTCGGCGACTACGCTAAAATAGGCGCGGGGGCGGTGGTTCTTTGCGACGTTCCGCCTTATGCTACGGCTGTCGGAGTTCCCGCACGGATAATAAAACGCATATAAACGGCGCTATGCGGCGTTGCACTGCGGCAAACCTCAATCACTTATGTCCGGTAAGCTTTTCGGGGCTTCCTCGCGCGCCGTGCTTGGTTCTCTGCGTTTTTGATTTGGTATATAAAAGGAGTAAACGATGCGCATTTACAACACGCTTACAAGAAGAAAAGAAGAGTTTGCCCCGCTTGAAGAGGGTAAAGTCAAGATGTACGCGTGCGGTATAACCGTTTCGGGCGAGGCGCACGTCGGGCACGCGTATCAGGCGCTTATCTACGACGTTATGCGTAAGTACCTTGAAAAGCGCGGCTATAAAGTAACTTACGCGCGCAACTACACCGACGTTGACGACAAGATAATCGCGCGCGCCAAAGAAGCGGGCGTTCCCGCCGACGTTTACGCCGCCCAAATGATAAAAAAGATAGACAAGGTTATGGCGGAGTTCGACGTGGACGACCCCACGCTTTGGCTCAAAGCCACCGAAAATATAAATAGCATTATCGACTTCATTTCCCGCCTTATAGAAAGCGGACACGCCTATCCCGCGAAAAACGGCGACGTTTATTTCTCGGTTTCAAGCTTCAAACGCTACGGCTGTCTTTCCAACCGCTCGGTTGAAGATATGCTTGACGGCGTGCGCGTCGAAAACGACGAAAACAAGCGCGAGCCCGCCGATTTCGCCCTCTGGAAAGGCGCGAAAGAGGGCGAAATTTGTTGGAATTCCCCTTGGGGCAAGGGCAGACCCGGCTGGCATATAGAGTGCTCGGCGATGAATATGAAAGCGTTCGGCGAACAAATAGATATTCACGGCGGCGGGCGCGACCTTATTTTCCCCCATCACGAGAACGAAATCGCACAGACCGAGAGCCTCACGGGCAAGCAGTTTGCAAAATTCTGGACGCACAACGGGCTTATAAAAGTTAACGGGCAGAAGATGTCTAAGTCGCTCGGCAACAGCCTGTTGCTCGAAGATTTACTGAAGAAGTATACTAACGAGGCGATTAAGTTCGCGCTTTTATCGAATAACTACAGAAACGATATAAACATTACTGACGACCTTTTCCCCGAAGCCGAAAAGCACCTTACCGAGTTCTACGCCGTCATAAAAGCGGTCGAGGATAAGTTCGGCAAGGGTGAAAGCGGCAACGCGGCAATCGGTGAAAAGTTCGACGCGGATATGGACGAGGACTTCAACACCGCGCTTGCCCTCTCGGAGCTATTCGGACTGTTTAAAACTGTTTCCGCAAAGCTTTCCAAGGGCGACAAGACCTGCGCGGACGACGTTTTCGAGATAAGAAATACCTATTCTTTGTTGGGGCTTTTCAAAAAGGACGCGGGGGCGTACCTCGCCGAAGTCGCGGCGAAGAACCCCGTAGAAATTCCCGAGGACGTGAAAGCGCTTGCCGAAAAGCGTTGGCAGGCGAAACAGGCTAAGAACTGGGCGGAGGCGGACGCTCTTCGCGCAAAAATCGACGGCTTTGGCTACACGGTAAAAGACGGCAAAGACGGATATACTATAATCAAGAAATAAGGTGAAATATGAAACGACTGACTTCGGAAACTTTAAGACAGCTTTATCTGAAATTTTTTGAGGACAAGGGGCATAAAATAATCCCCTCGGCTTCCCTCATTCCCGAAAACGACCCCACGGTTTTATTCACAACCGCGGGTATGCACCCCTTGGTGCCCTATCTTCTGGGTGAAAAGCACCCCGCAGGCACGCGCCTTACCGACGTTCAGAAGTGCGTGAGAACGGGCGATATCGACGAAGTCGGCGACAGCTCGCACTGTACATTCTTCGAGATGCTCGGCAACTGGTCGTTGGGCGACTACTTCAAAGAAGAAATGATACCCTGGTCGTTCGAGTTTCTGACTTCGGACAAATACCTCGGCTTACCCGTAAAGGACATTGCCGTGACCTGCTTTGCGGGCGATAAGGATTGCCCCAAGGACGAGGAGAGCGCGGCTATCTGGAAGAAGTGCGGTATACTTCCCGAAAATATTTACTACCTTCCCAAAAGCGGCAACTGGTGGGGACCTGCGGGCACTACGGGACCTTGCGGTCCCGATACCGAAATGCACGTTATACGCAACCACGCAGAGGCGGCTAAACTCGGCGCTTTCGACTTCGATAACGCGCCGTCTGGTACGTTCCTCGAAATTTGGAACGACGTCTTTATGCAGTACAACAAGAACGCAGACGGGGGGTACGAGCCTTTAAAACAGCGCAACGTCGATACGGGTATGGGTTTGGAGCGCACGCTGTGCATACTTAACGGCAAGGCAAGCGTTTACGAAACCGATATCTTCGAAAACGCAATCAAAAAAATCGAGGAGCTGACCTCGCGCAAATACGGCGAAAGCGAGGACGTAACCCGCGCTTTCCGCGTTGTTTTGGACCACGTGAGAACGTCGACCTTTATGCTCGGCGACACAAAGGGTATAGTTCCCTCCAACACCGACCAGGGCTATATTTTAAGACGAATTATCCGCAGAGCAGTCCGCTTCGGAAGAAACATAGGCTTGCCGCAGGGCGCGCTGAAAGAGGTATCCGCGACGTTTGTAGACAAGTACGCGCAGGTTTACCCCGAACTAAAATCGAATTCCGCGCATATATATGAGGAGCTTGAGAAAGAAGAAAACAAGTTCTCCAAGACCCTTCAACAGGGCTTGAAAGAGTTTGAAAAAGCCGTTTCCGCACTCCCCGCAGGCGGCACAATCGACGGAGTGACGGCTTTCCACCTTTACGATACCTACGGCTTCCCCGTCGAGATAACGAACGAGATGGCGCGCGAAAAGGGTTTGAAAGTCGATACCGCGGGCTATGAAGCGGCTTACGCCGAGCATCAGGCGAAGTCGCGCGCAGGCAGCGAGCAGAAGTTTGCCTGCGGACTTGCCGACCACAAGGAAGAAACGACGAACCTGCACACCGCAACGCACCTTTTGCACGCGGCGCTTAAAGAGGTCTGCTCGCCCGACATAGAGCAGAAAGGCAGTAACATTACCGAAGAGCGTCTTCGTTTCGACTTCAACTTTTCAAGAAAGCTGACCCCCGAAGAGGTGGCGGCGGTGGAAGCGCTCGTCAACGACCAAATTAAGAAAGATATACCCGTCGTTATGAAAGAGATGTCCTTGGAAGAAGCTAAAAAAGAGGGCTTTACAGGGCTTTTCGAAAGCAAGTACGGCGAAATGGTAAAAACCTATTCCATAGGCGAATTTTCAAAAGAAATCTGCGGCGGGCCCCACGCGGAACGCACGGGGCTTTTGGGCACGTTTAAAATTGCTAAGCAGGAAAACGTTTCCGCAGGCGTTAAGCGTATTAAAGCTATACTCGTAAAATAAAATTTAAAGGAGGCGGCTTTGGAAGAAAACGAATCCCGCGACGAAAAAGACGCGGAAACCGAGGAACAAGAACTTAATAAAATTGCCGCTTCCGAAACCGAAAGTAACCAAGCCGATTTGAACGGCGACGGCGTTATCGACGAGGACGAGGCGCAGATTGACGAAGCGATAAAAGCTTTCGGCGGCAGTACCGTACAGCCGCCCAAAAGGCGCAAGTTCGGTTGGGTCGGCTACGTGTTCCTTTGCGGAGTTATCGCAGTCGGAATCTGGCTGATTTTCAAAATCGTCGGCGACATAGACGGCGACGCGAACAGCCTCGGCGAAGCGCTTGCGGGCGGTAACTGGGTTTACGCGCTGATTGCGTTCGGAGTATTGCTTGTAATAATTTTCTCCGAATGGATGAAGTACTTCGTCATTATGAAAACGACTACGGGCAAATGTTACCCGAGGTCGAGCCTTAAAGTCGCGCTTTTAGGCAGGTTTTACGATAACGTAACACCGTTCGCCGTGGGCGGTCAGCCTATGCAGATTTACTACCTGCACAAAAAGGGCTTTTCGGGCGGGGTGTCGAGCGCGGTCGTGCTTATAAAGTATTTTGCCCATATGTTCAGCTACACTCTTATAAGTCTTTTACTTATGGCGTGCTGTACGTTCGTGCTAACCGATATAGAATCGACATGGCGGACGATAATCACCGTCGGCGCGTGGGTTGGGCTTGTTGTGAATATGTTCCTGCCCATAATGATTGTAACCTTTGCAATCGTGCCAAAGTTCGCGCGCGGGCTTGCTTCGCTTGTAGTGGGGCTGGGCGCTAAAATCAAAATCGTAAAGGACAAGGAAGCGACTATGGCAAAGGCGGAAAAGGTAGTTTCCGACTTCCGCGCGGGCTTCAGGATTATGTCTAAAAAGCCGTTCAACCTTATCGCGTTGCTGTTTTTCTGCCTTACGGAAGTTTTCCTGTCGTTTTCGTTCCCGTACTTTGTGTTTAAAGCATATTCGGCGCTTCCCGCGGAGGGCGGCTTCTCTTTGTTCATAACGATAGTCGCGCTCAACGTCTACTGCACCCAGGCGGTCGCGATTATCCCCACGCCCGGCAACTCGGGCGCTATCGAGGGCGTCCTCGCGAAAGCTTACCTTGCAATCGCGGTTACGGCTTCTCTTTCGTGGGCGCTGTTCACCTGGCGGTTCGCAGTGTATTATATCTATATAATAATAGGTATGGGGCTGGTGATTTTCGAACTTATCCGCAAAATCTACCGCGCCCAAAAAGCAAAAAAAGCCGAAGCGCAGGAGAACTTAACGGAAACGGGCGAAAAAAAGGCGCAGGATAGCTCAACGGAAAATATAGAAAATGAATAAAAAACTTAAAGTCCTCGAAGTTCTGGACTGCTACTATCCCAACGTGGACGGTCCTATCGAGGTAATGAACAATATCGCGCGCAGTTTCGAAAGCTGCGGCTTCGGCGAGGTCGAGCTTCTCGTTCCCGACTATCCCGAACGTATAGAGCCCGAGGGGCTGAAAATTCACCGCTCCAAGTCCGTGCCGACAAGGGGCGGGTACCGCGCGGCGCTTCCTTTTCTGGACGCAAGCGTTAAAAAGCTTATAAAAAAGGGCGGGTTCGATATTATTCACCTGCACAGCCCGTTTACGCTTTCAAGGTACGCTTTGAAGCTCGGCAAAAAATACGGTATCCCCGTGGTTATGACCGTTCACACCAAGTTCCGCGACGAGGTGGACAACCTTGTCAAAAGCAAGGAGCTAAGGAAGTTCGTTATGAACTATATCTTAAAGTGCATAGACGGTTGCGACGGTATAACCTCTGTTTGCAGGGGTATGAAAGACACCCTCGGCGAATACGGCAGTAAGCGCGTGGACGACGTTAAGGTTATCTACAACGCAACGGATATGCGGCGCGGCGGCGCCGACCCCGAAAACGTGCGCGCAATCCGTGAAAAGCACGCGCTAGACGGAGTGACTGCGTTCGTTTTCGCGGGCAGACTTGTCGAAGCGAAAAACGTGCAGTTTTCATTAAACGTTTTAGGCGAAGTGAAAAAGCGCGGTTATGACGACTTTAAATTCCTTATTATAGGCGACGGGGTTTACGGAAAAACCTTGAAATCTCTTGCCGAAAAACTCGGCTTGGAAGAAAACGTTGAGTTCGTCGGCAAAATTACCGATAAAAAACTTCTTGCGGAGTATTACGCCGCCTGCGATTTGCTGTTGTTTCCGTCGGTGTTCGATAACGGCAGCATTGTGCTTTTGGAGAGCGCGGCTAACGGCTTGCCCTCTGCGACGGTCGCGGGAAGTTGCTCGGCGGAGAGGATAGAAAACGGAATTAACGGCTTCGCGTGGGAGTACGACGTCGGCGTATGGGCTGACGGGCTTTGCTCGGTTTTGCGCGGCGGCGACGCTTTAAAGGGCGCAAAAAAGGGCGCAAGCGAAATGCGCGGGCTGGAATGGGGCGACATCACGCAGGAATATTACGAACTGTATATTTCCCTGTTAAATTGATTTTTTACGGCAAAAACCGACCGAAATCGCGCAAAAACACGCCCGATGCGGGCAAAATAAAAATAATTTAAAAAACTTTAAAAACTTTAAAAACCCGATACAAAACAGCTTGACAGATATTTTATAAAATAATAAAATAAGTTTACATTCTCAAAAGACGTGTAATAGCTTAAAAAGCTGATTTGAATAAGGAGCAGATAATGAAAACCTTTATGGCTAAGGCGGAGACAGTGGAAAGAAAATGGTACGTCGTTGACGCGACGGGCGTCCCCCTCGGCAGACTTGCGTCCAAAGTCGCGGCGATTCTCCGCGGTAAAAATAAGCCTACTTTCACGCCCAACGTAGACACGGGCGACTTCGTCATCGTATTAAACAGCGATAAGGTAGTGCTTACGGGCAAAAAGCTTGACGATAAATTTTACAGATATCATACGGGTTATATCGGCGGTTTAAAGGAAATTTCCTATAAGAAAATGCTTGCCGAAAAGAGCGACGTTGCAGTTTACGAAGCCGTAAAAGGTATGTTGCCCAAAAATTCCCTCGGCAGAGATATGATTAAGAAGCTGAGAGTTTACAAGGGCGCCGAACACAACCACGAAGCGCAGAAGCCCGAAGTGCTTAAGTTATTTTAAGGGAGAGTAGGATATGGCAAAGGCTAATTTGAAGAAAAAACTCCAATTCTGGGGAACAGGCAGAAGAAAGAAGGCAATCGCCCGCGTTCGTCTTATTCCCGCAGGTACGGGTCATATAGAAATCAACGACAGAGCTTTTGAGGACTATTTCCCTCAGTCGGTTCTGCAATACGTTGTAAAACAGCCCCTTACGCTTCTGGGCGTAGAAGCTAAGTACGATGTAATCGTCAACGTATACGGCGGCGGTTACACGGGTCAGGCAAACGCCATCCGTTTGGGCGTTGCCCGCGCGCTGTTGCAGGCTGAAGAAGGCTGCCGCTCCGCACTCAAAAAAGAGGGCTTCTTAACCCGCGACCCCCGCGTCAAGGAAAGAAAGAAGTACGGCTTGAAGAAAGCTCGCCGCGCACCTCAGTTCTCGAAGAGATAATCATAAAAAAGAAATGGCACCTTATCGGTGCCTTATTTTTTTGTTTTTATTCGTCTTTTAAACCTAATAAGTAGTCGGAGCTGACTTCGAAGATTTCGCAAATTTTAATTATCAAATCAGTGCTTAAATCTAATTGTTCAAGCTCGTATTTACTGATAGTTTGCGTCTTGGTATTTAACAATTCCGCAAGTTGCTTCTGCGAAAGATTTTTTTCTGTCCGCAACTCTCTCAAAATCTTGCCGTACATATAAATAGAATATCCCCAAAATGGGGAATTTTACTTGACTTGCGCCAAAATGGAGATTTATAATAATGTTGAGGAGATTAAGTTATGGCAAACCATTTATTTTTGACTGAAACTGAGGGGGCGAAAGACAATTTAAAATATACCGTGGGCGCGAAAGATTTATTAATCGATTTGAAAGTGCTGTTAAAGGAGTACTACGCCGCGACTTTTACAGAGGACGGAAGTTCGCTTATTATGAAATTTACTAACGGGCAAGTTTTTTGCCTGAATTTAAAAGAAGAAGTAAAATAAAAAATCTCCGCAATAAAGCGGAGATTTTTTATGGTCAATTAAAATTAAGCGTTTTTGAAGATATTGAACACATCGCCAGTGGGCAAGCCGATATAAATGCAGTCGCCGTTAATCAAGCCCGATTCAACGGCTTCGTCGTAAGCGGAAGTGTCTTTTGAGCCGTCGTCTTTTGTCGTCGTCATATTGTTTTTAATCTTGTCTGCCGAGGGGCACTTTATATAAGTAGCAACGGGGACTTTACCGGTTAATTTGTCGTAAACGATAAATATTTCGTAAGATGAAGCGTCCTTCGCGTCCTCGTCGCTGAAACCTGCGCCCTTCAAGTCTTCCTCGGTTGCCGAGTTTGACGAAACGGTATAGCCTGCGTCTTCATATGCTTTTTTGATGTTTCCCGCTTTACTGCAACCCGCAAGGGCAAGCGCAAGGATAACCGTAAGTAAAGCCATACTTAAACCGCAAATAAATTTTTTCATATAAAAGCCTCCTTAAAATAAGTTTTTCTGATTGAAGTATAGCACCGCCGTCGAATTGTGTCAATACGGACCGGAAATTTTTGCATAGATTTTCAGTTTGCTATTGATTTTTAACGGCAACTCATTTATAATAAATATACGGCTTTTGCCGCAATTTTAGAGGTTTAAGGGGAAAAGAAATGAAAAACGTAATTGTCGGACAATCTGGCGGACCGACATCGGTCATCAATTCTTCGCTTTTGGGCGTATACAAAACGGCAAAGGACAGGGGCGCCGACGTTGTTTACGGTATGGTTCACGGAATTAAGGGGCTGCTCGACAGGGATATAGTCGACCTTTCCACGCGCATAAAAAACGATTTGGATATGGACCTTCTTAAAAGGACGCCCTCGTCGTTTTTAGGAAGCTGCCGCTATAAATTGCCCGACATCAAGGGTAACGAAAAGACCTACGACAAGATTTTCGCCATTTTGAAAGAGCTTGAAATTTACGCGTTCTTCTATATCGGCGGCAACGACTCTATGGACACGATTATGCGCCTTACCGACTACGCGAAGATAATCAAGTCGCCCATAAAGTTTATCGGCGTGCCGAAAACTATCGACAACGACCTTGCAATAACCGACCACACCCCCGGCTTCGGCAGTGCGGCTAAATACATAGCGGCGACCACCAAGGAAATTATCCGCGACGGTTTGGTTTACGACTATCCCGTAGTTTCGGTAATAGAGGTTATGGGCAGAAACGCGGGCTGGCTTACCGCGGCAACCGCGCTTGCAAAGAGCGAGGACTGCGAGGGCGTAGACCTTATCTATCTGCCCGAAGTAACTTTCGACGTAGATAAGTTCGTAAAAGAAGTGGGCAAGCTTTTAAAGGAAGAACGCTCGGTGGTTATAGCCGTTTCCGAGGGCGTCAAGGTTGCCGACGGAAGATACGTTTGCGAGCTTGCGGACCACGTTGACTACGTGGACGCGTTCGGGCACAAACAGCTTGCGGGCACCGCAAGGTATCTGGCGGGCAAGATTGCCGAAAATTACGGAGTAAAGACGAGGGCGATAGAGCTTTCTTCGTTACAGCGTTGCGCGGCGCACATTCAGGCGCGAATCGACGTCACAGAAGCGTTCAACTGCGGCGGCGCGGGCGTCAAAGCCGCGTTCGAGGGCAAGAGCGGACAGGTCATAACCTTGAAGCGCGTATCCGAGGATCCCTATATGTGCATTACCGAGGAAGCCGACGTACACCTTATTGCGAACGTGGAAAAAAAGGTCCCGCGCGAATGGATAACGGACGACGGTACCAACGTCAAGCACGAACTCGTGCACTATATTATGCCTTTAATTCAGGCGGAGATTACGCCGCTTTGGATAAACGGGTTGCCCAGACACATAAGACTGCACACGAAAAGCACTATTAAATAAAAACGCATATAAGCTTCGTTAAGCTACGTCAAGCGCTGTGCCGTCTTGCTCGTTTATTAAAAGTAAACCCGCGGCGGCGGTGCTCGCGTTTCTTGCCTAACTCGCTTTTATAAATTTGTGACTGACTTAACTGCCGCCTGCGCATTCCGCGCGGGCGGTTTTCGTTTAATATGCGTTAAGTATGTATGACGGGCAGTTTTAAATACGCCTTAATTAAACGGAACGCTTATTTTTTATCCTGTTTGCAATTTCCTCGTGGCGGGAAAGCACGTTCGCCATAACGTTCGTTTCGTAAACGTCGGGCGCGGCGGGCGCGCCTGCCGAGGTCTGCGCGGGCGCGGACTGAAACGCGGGCTCGGGCTTATCGCCGAAAGAAGCGGCGGAAGAGTTGGCGGCGTTGGGGTTGGCGTTGGCGGCGGTTTGTTTGGGGGCAAGGCTTTCAAATGCTTTCAAAAAATCCAAAAGCGCGAATTTTTCCAAAATAATTTCTCCTTTTTTTAAAATCAGCGTGTTTTTTATTGATTAAAAACTTCTATTGATATATAATGAACTATGACTAAAAATGTCTAGATTCCGTTCAATGGAGTTTTTAAATGAGTAAACGTATCACTAAAATTATATGCGCGGTTACGGCTTCAACTTTCATATTGGGCGCTACTGCGGCTGTCGGTTGTAGCCCGTATTACGGCGCGACTGCGCTTCCCGGCGACGTCAAGGCGGACGCGGAAGCGATTTCCAACGGCGGCTTTGCGGTTGAAAAGGGAGATTATATCTACTTTATCAACGGCGTTGGCGACGGCACTGCCGTCAACGACTACGGCAAGCCCGTCAAAGGCGCTATCTACCGCGTTTTAAAGGACAACCTTAAAGACGGAAATTATTCCGACGTTCAGAAAGTCGTGCCCTCGATTGCGTATTCGGGCAACTATGACGGCGGTATATTCGTTTACGGCGACAGAATTTACTACGGCACTCCGTCTACAGCGAAGAACTCCGAGGGCGTAGTACAGAACAGCTTCCTCGATATGAAGAGCACCAAGCTCGACGGCACCGAAACGCTGAAAGAAGCTTACGTTCAGTTCCCGTCCACCGCGTACCAGTACAGGTACGTTGAAGAGGGCGGCACGGTCTATCTTCTCTACGTTGCGACCGAAGAAAAGCTTTACGAAGAATCGACGGGCGTAACCAACCTGCACAGTTACAATACTGCGACGGGTACCGACACTCTGCTTGCTTACAACGTGGGCGCGGTAACTTTCGACAGCGAGGACAAGACCAATTCACGCGTGTACTACACTATGAGCGTGTACGATTATAACGGCGCTTCCAACACGGCTTACGGCTACAACCAGCTTTACACCGTCAAGGCGGACGCAACCGAGGACAAGTTCGCGGGCAAGCTGAACGCGGACACTGTCGAAGGCTGGAACGACGACGAAGAGCAGGGCACGGTTGACAGGTACGTCAACTGCGGCGATTTGGTTCTTGACGGCATCGGCAAGAGCGATTATCTGAAAAACGACCTTAATAAGACTCCGTTCAACTATCTGCCCGAAAGCGACGAAGTGAACGACGTGACCAACGATTTAAGCTACACCTACACGGTAAGACAGTACGTAAACGGCAAAGTTTACTACACGAGGACGACCGACACCAACGACAACCCCTATCTGTTCTCGTTCGGCGATACCGACCTGACGGATACTGCGTTTACGCCTTTAAGCGGCAACCCCGACGCCGTCGCGGCGATTCTCGCCGACGGCGCGAATGCGGGTAACTATAAATTCGTTACGGTGGGCGATGGCAATGCAAAGCGCGAAGCCGTTTTATACCCCGAAAGTGACGGCGGTATTTCGATTAACTATTTCGAGGGCGGTAAGCTTTCTTCGAAGATTTCCGACGTGCCCGACGCAAACAACACTTATTATCCCGTGGTAAGAAGCAAGGCGGGTAGCGCGACGATTTTGAACGTCGTCGGAAACTACCTTTACTACTCGGTATCGGGCGGCAACGGATATACCGTAAACCGCGTGGACTATACGGGCACGCTCGAAGACTACAACCGCCTTTCCGACGGTAGCGACAACGGCGACTATCAGGCTGTGAAAATTCTCGATTTGGACGCAAGCTCAAGCTGGTATAAGCCCGAAATACTCTCGAATTATCTGCTTTTCGCTTCAACTACGACCAATATGACGTCGTACAACTATATTATGGCGTTCGATATGAACGGCGAGAACGGTATTTTGAGTAACGCCGACATCCGCGAGTTAAACGAGCTGTACGAGGGTATTGAGGACATCATTACCGACACCTACGGAGATACGGACAAGTATCCTACCGAAACCTACGCGAACGTACAGAACGCTTTAAGATACGCGTTCTTCGGCGGAGATTACGAATATCTTAAAGAGCTTGCCGTGCGCCTTAACGAAGCGCTCGAAGACGACGCCGACCCTATCTATTCCGACAAAACTTTTGCGGAGTACGACGCGTTCCTTAACCCCGTAGAAGGCGGAGTCTGGAGCGAATACGTCGGCACGAAGAAAGTTAACGGCGTCGACGTTTACGCGAACAACCGCAACTATTACTACGCGGTGCTCGGCGAATGGTCCGAAGAGGACAAGGAAGCTTACGGCGAAACTTTAAAAACTTCTTACCTCGTCGCAGAGGAGGAAGAAGAGGAAGTCGGCTGGTACGAAGGGCTTTCGACGGTCGAAAAGGTATTCTTTATTATAGGTATGTGCCTTATAGGCGTGCTTGTGATTGGCGGGGGAGTTTGGCTTACCGTTTACCTCGTCCGTAAATCGAAGAAAGAGCCTGAAGAGCGCAGAAGAAGAATCAAGGTCGATACCACCGACGACAAGAATATCGACGTTTACGACTATAACGAATAACAATTAACGGCATAAATAAAAATTTGTCCCCGTAGGCACACTGCGGGGACAAATTTTTCGTTATTTCTTAAAAAAAAGAATAAAAAAACAGTTTACAAAAAAGATAAATATTAATATAATGTTAGCACTTAACATATAAGCATAAAAAGGTCCTTTACGGAGATATCAAAATGGTCAGATACGTTAAATGTCCGAGATGTGAACTTAACTATATAGACGAAGAGAAACAGGAGTACTGCGACGTCTGTTTGGCGGAGATGAAAGGCAACAAACTTCAATTCGCCGACCTTGACGAAGAAGAATACGAAGAGGTGGACGCGGAGCTTGAACAGGAGCTTTGCCCCGTATGCGGCGTGAACGCGCTTCGCCCCGGCGAAAAGATGTGCGAAACTTGCAAAAGCAAGCAGGAGTTCGAAGAGGACGAGGAAGTCGATATCGAGAATGACGAGGAATGGAAGAACTACCTCGAAGAGGACGACGGCGACCTTACCGTCGACGCCGAATTGCAGGAAGAGATTGAGGAAGAATTCGCCGAGGAAGAAGAGGAGTTTTCCGACGAAGACGAATTTTTCGACGATGACGACCCTCTTTCCACCCTCGAAGACGACGATTTGGACGATGAGGATTTGGACGACGACGATTACGACGACGATGATTTTTAAGCGCCGTCCGAATATTTAACGGTAATTTTACGCGCCCGACCGTGCAACGGTCGGGCGCATATTTTTCTAAAATTTGGCAAAAATATTAATATGATAAAGGTAAACACGACAATCAACTCAATAAAAGACGCAATTAAGAATTTAAGCGGTAAGGACGTTACCGTCAAACTCAACCTCGGCAGAAACAAGTTCGTAACTTTCCCCGCCGTGGTTAACGGAATATATCCCTCGCTGTTTACGGTAAGCCCTTTCGACAAAAATTTTCTCGGCAAGACGGCTTATTCGTATTCGGAAATACTTTGCGGCAGGGTCAAGGTTCAGGAAAAACTGTCATAACCTTAAAGGTGCGCGCATAGAATACCTTGTAAACGTAACGGATACGGAGGCATTTTTATGGCAATCAACGCACAAAATCAAACGGGCACGTACACGCGCAAGGTGGCGTCTTTAAGTACCCAGACCGTAGTTGAAATAAAATTCGGACAGGACGTGGGCGAAGTGGTCGCGGTCTATCCGCAGATTTCCTTAACCTCGTGCGAGGCGTCCTCGGGCAGGCTCAATTACGGCGGCAGAATAATAGCGACTTTGGTCTATACCGACGGCGACGGCAGACTGTGCCGCGTTCAGAAAGGCGCGGAATTTACCCATTTTATCGACGACGAACGCCTTGCGCCCGCTCAGCGCGGCGACTGCGCTTTGAAGTGCGAAAGGTGGCAGGTGAAGCGTGACGGCTCTTCGTACGCCGTCGCAATCGTAGTGGGTGCGGCTGTCGACGTTTACGACAGCGCCACGCGGAGCTTCGTGGCTTCGGTCGAGGGCGCGATAGTCAACACTGAAAATACAAAGCTCTATTCTTTCGTCGGGTTTTCGGGCGAAAGCGAAGTTGACGACGACTTCGACTGCGTTGCTACCGACGTTCTCGTGCCGTCGGCACAGGCGCTCGTTCTCGGCTGTAACGTTCGTGCGGGCGTCGTCGAGGTCAGCGGAGAGCTATACCTTTCGCTTCTCGCGGTAAGGGATAGCGCTCCCGTCTGTCTTGACAGAATTATCCCGTTTAAGTGCGAAATCGCCTGTGACGAAGCTCTGTTTTCCCAGCGCGCGTTCTGTCGCGCCGAAGTCAAGGCGGTTAACGTCAACTGCCGCATAAACGAGGAACGCGGCAAGTGCGACGTGGACGTCAACGCAACCCTCGGGTTTTCGGGGCACTTCTACGAGGAAGAAGAGGTTGCTGTGGTATGCGACGCTTTCTCGAAGGACTGCGAGCTTTCTTTGAACTTTTTAACCGAAGAAACTGCTTTGGATACCGACATCAAGGTCTATTCCGAGCGCGTAACGGGGCTGTGCGCGACGAAAGCGAAGCTCGACTACACCTGCGCCTTTCTTGCGGCGACTTTGCCCAGCGTAGAGTTTGCGCGGACGGCGGACGGAGTTGAGGGAAGCGTGACTTCCACGCTTTTATACGAACAGGCGGGCGAGGTGCACTCCACCGAAGTCAATATGCCTTTCTCGTGCCCGCTTACGGGGCTTTCGGCAAATTGCCGCGAAATCTCGGTTGCGGTGTGCGGGGTCAGCCTCAGACAGCGTGCCGAGGGCGAGTGCGAGGGCGAAGCCGTACTTAAAATTACGGGCGCCGACGGCGAGGTAAAAACGGTTAAATACCTGAACGAAATCACCGAGCAGGGCGAAAAAACCGTGCCCGACTGCGCAATCAGCGTTTACATACCCTCCGCGGGCGACGGGCTTTGGGAAACGGCGAAACGGCTTTCGGAAGCGCCCGAAAGTATCGAAAAATCAAACCCCGAACTTTCTTTCCCTCTGACAGGCAAAGAGCGGATACTCATATACAGACCTAAAAATTAAACGTTCCGTATAATATCAGCCGCCCGCGCGATTGACGCGCGGGCGGCTATCTGTTATAATACTAATATGGGCGTGCGGGTAAAGGCATACGCAAAACTTAATTTGACGCTCGGTATAACGGGCGCAGAGGGCGGGTATCATACGCTTGACAGTCTCGTCTGTTCTGTCGACCTGTACGACCTTATAAAGATTAAAAAGCGTAAAGACGGGCTCGTCACGGTCGAAATGCACGGACAGGGCACCGAGCTGTTACCGTACGAAGAGAACAACGCGGCAAAAGCGGCTGAAGCCTATATCAGAGAATTCGGAACCTGCGGGGCGGATATAGTAATTTACAAAAATATCCCCGTCGGCGCGGGGCTGGGCGGTTCGTCCGCGGACGCCGCCGGCGTGCTTCGTGGTATGGCAATGCTTTACGGCGCGGGCGGAGAACGGGATTTGAAGCGGCTCTCCGATACTCTGGGAAGCGATACGGGTTATATGCTGACCGGCGGGTTTGCAAGGCTTACGGGCAGGGGCGAAAAAGTCGAGCCCGTTGAAAGCAAGCTCAGACTCGATTTTTTGCTTTTATTGCCGCGGGGCGGAGTATCAACGGCGGAGTGCTACCGTCTTTACGACGCTTTACCGAAAATGTGCGGGCAAAGTCAGCCTGCCGCGGAAGCTCTGAAAGCGGGCGATGTCGCGGGGCTCGGCAAAAGCCTTTTCAACGCGCTTTACGCGCCCGCAATACGCTTGAACGGCGGAGTGGAAACCGCCTTTAAAGAGCTTCAAGAGTTCGCGCCGTCGGGCGTGAATATGACGGGTTCGGGCAGCGGCGTGTACGCGCTTTTCGACAGCGCCGAGATGTGCGCCTACGTCAAAAGCCGTTATCGGGGCAGTTGCGCAACTATTCAACTGAAAAGTTATATCCCGAAGATATAGGAGGTCAAAGGTGGCTGAAGAAAGACTTATAGACGACGACAAGGACAGAAAGTATAAAATAAGAAAGAACGAGGACGGCGAGGAAGAGCTCGTCCTCGATACCGATACCGCTCGGGAAGAGCCCGAGGAAGAGGTTTCGTTCGAGGTGCCCGAATTCGAAGAGGACGACGAGGAAGCGGCGGTTATGACCCCCGAACAGTTGGCCGAGCGGGAGCGTCGTCGCGCCGAAGAGGAGTTGAAGCGCGCTGAAGAGCTAGAAAAAATTGCCGAGCACGCGCGTTCGCTCATTGAAGAGGGCAAGTTCGAAGACGCGGGATTCGTGCTTCAAAAAGCCGAGGAATGCGACAAAGCCGAAATTTTTGCGTTGAAGCTTAGGGCGACAACCCTCGATTTTACCGATTTTTCAAAGACCGGCGAGGGCGCGGAAGCGGTGGTCGGTTTTAAAAAATACGCTGACGTCAACGCCAAAGATAAACTTTTGCCGTTCGTTTCCGTACTGAAAGAAAAGGAGCGGGAGAAAAAGGCGGAAGTCGAAGCCCTTACCTCGGAAAACGAAGAGAAAAAGAGCGAAAGGCGGGTTGCCTTTACTAAAAAGCGCAACGTATCGTTGGGGCTTTTTGCGGCGACGGTCGTGCCGCTTATCGTGTTCGCCGCGCTTGCAATCTATTTCAGCACGGTTATGTACGCCGAGAAAGACGGCTCGAACATAACGCTTTTCATAATTTTCGTATCCCTTGCGGGCGCGTTTTTCCTCGCGACGGTGTTTACGGCGAAAAGCCTTTGGAAGAACGTGAACAATCTAAAACTTAACGAAAGAAATTCTTCGACCAGGCTCGGTCGCAGGCTTGAAGAGAGCAAGGCGGAAGCCAAGCTTATAGGCGATATTCTGGAGATTCTTGTTGATGATATATCTTGACAATGCGGCGTCGACGCGGCTTGACGACGAAGTTTTATCGGAAATGACGCCGTACCTTACCGAAAATTACGGTAACGCACAGGCACAGCACTCGGCAGGCAGGGCAAGCGCGAACGCAATAAGCTCGGCGCGCGATAAAATCGCCGCGCTTGCAGGTTGCGCGGCGGAAGAAGTATATTTCGTTTCGGGCGGAACCGAAGCCGCCAACACCGCTGTAAAGGGTGTGTGCGCGCGGCGCGGCAAAGGGCACCTCGTGCTTTCGGCAATCGAGCACCCCGCTCTGTCCGAAAGCGCGCTGGATATGCAAAAACTCGGGTTCGAAGTCACTTTCGTGTCCCCAGACGAAAGCGGCGCCGTCAGCGCCGAAAAGGTGATTGCCGCCTTTCGCGACGATACTATTTTTTGCGCCGTTATGGCGGCGAACAACGAAACGGGTGTAATTCAGCCCGTTGAAGCGATTGGCAAGGCCTGCCGCGACAGAGGAGTGTTTTTCTTCGTGGACTGCGTGCAGACGGCGGCTTATCTGCCCCTGCCCGTCAAGTTTGCGGACGGAATAGGGGTTTCTTCGCACAAATTCTACGGCCCCAAAGGCTCGGGCGTGCTTATTTTAAAGCGCGGAAGCGGAGTTATGCGGCTTATATCGGGCGGCTTGCAGGAAAGGGGCTTCCGCGGCGGCACCGTGAATACGGCCGGGGTCGTAGGCACTGCGGCGGCTTACGAAAGGGTCGTCCTTGCGCGGGATAAGACGAACGCTTACGTTTCGGCGCTAAGGGATAAGTTTCTTTCGCGCGTGCTCAACGAAATCGGGGGCGCGCACCTCAACGGCGATATAAACAAAATGTTGCCGTCGGTTGCGAATATCTCTTTCGACGGTTGCGACGGCGCTAATCTTATCGCCGTTCTCGATTTGAACGGTTTGTGCGTTTCGACTGGCGCGGCTTGCAACGCGGGCGCGGCAACCCCGTCAAAGACCTTGCTTGCAATGGGTTGCGACGCGGCGCGGGCGAAGTCGGCGGTCAGGTTTTCTTTCGGAAAGCACAATACCGAAAAAGAAGCGGACGCGGCGGTGGAGCTTTTGAAGTCCGCCGTTTCGAAGATAAGGAAATAAGAACGGCGTAATTTGGGTTATTTTGTGAGAAAATAACAAAAATTGTTTTATCAAACTAAATACAATAATCTTTAAAAAAAGTTTTCCAATCTGTTTTATATTCTTTGAAATTAGTATATAATTGAATTGTAAACGATAAGTTTACTTGAACTTGTTCATCATTTTCCCCCTTATCATATAGAGGCGGCGCAAACTCCGGTTTGCGCCGTTTCTGATTTTACGCGCGTTTTAGCTTTGCAATACTTTATCAGGCGGCGCCCTGCCTAGGTCGTGTGCGTTTTCGTACGCTTCCTTCGGTCAGGGCGCCGCTTTTACATTATCCTGCAAAGAAGGCAGGCTAAAATCGTCGAAAGGAAGATAGCGACAAGCACGACTATAATCGGTATAGCAAGCCGCTTAATCTTTGTGCCCGCAAAGTACACGGCGGAGATGTAAAATACCGTTTCAGAAGAGCCGAAGCACACGCACGCGCACCTTGTGATGTAGCTGTCTGCGCCGTAAGCGGCGATAATTTCGTTCAGGTACGCAAGCGAACCGCTGCCCGAAAATGGCTTTATAAGCACCAGCTTCGTAAGCTCCGGCGGAATACCGAGGAAGCCGAACACGGGCGACAAAAGGTTCGTCAGCGCCGCGGATAGCCCCGAAACCTCGAAAAGCTCGCACATCATAAATATCGCGGCAAGGCAGGGGATAAGCGAAAACGTGAATTTGACGGCTTCGCCTACGCCCTTGGAAAATTCGTCGTATATTTTGACTTTTTTGAAAATCGCAAAGCCGAATACGGCGATAAACACGGCGGGTATGACGAAAACCATTATCTTTTACCCGACGTTTTTGTGCGCTTTCGGGGTTTACAAACCGCGAAATAAAGAAGCACGGCAACCGTTGTAGAAACAGTTGTGCATATGAGCGAAGGTAAAAATATATCGAACGCGGCGCCGCTGCCCGCCGCCGTCCTTAAAGCTATTACGGTGGAAGGGATAATCTGCACCGAAGTCGCGTTTATTACGAATAACAGCTTTTGCGCGAACTCGTTCTTGTCCTTTTCCAGCTCGTCAATCGCTTTGACGGCGAACGGAGTCGCCGCCCCGCCTATACCTAAAAGGTTACAGGATAAATTCATTGCGATGTTTTCAAGCGCGGCTTGGTTTTCGGTTCTGAAAAGTCGGCGGGATAACGGCCTTAACCCCTTTGCCGCCACTCGCGAAAACCCGCTTTTTTCGGCGACGCGGCTCAGCCCCATCCATACCGCGTATATGCAAAAAAGCGTCAGCGCGGTCGTCGCGGCTTTTTCGGCTCCGCTTAAAAGCGCAGGTAAAAACTTGTCCGGCGCGACGATTGTTATTACCAGCAACGACAGACAGAAAATCACCGTAAAAATCGCATTCATAGATTATTTTTATTTACTTTGGCGCCTTTTTATGTTAGAATTTCTGTTGAAAACAAGGTGAAATTATGAAAGAAAAGTTCTATTTGACAACCGCAATCACTTATACTTCGGGTAAGCCGCATATAGGGAACACTTACGAAGCGATATTCTCCGACGCAATCTGCCGCTTCAAGCGTATGCAAGGCTACGACGTTTTCTTTATGACGGGTACGGACGAGCACGGGCTTAAAGTCGAGCAGAAAGCCGCGGAAAAGGGTGTCACTCCCAAGCAGTTCGTCGATAGCGTTGCGGCGGAAATCAAACGCATCTGGGATTTAATGAACGTTTCTTACGACAAGTTTATGCGCACTACGGACGACTATCACGAGCGCGCCGTGCAGAAAATTTTCACCAAACTTTATAATCGGGGCGATATTTACAAGGGCGCGTACGAGGGGCTTTATTGCACACCCTGTGAAAGTTTCTGGACGGAAAGTCAGCTTATAGGCGGCAAGTGCCCCGACTGCGGCAGAGAGGTGAAGCCCGCCAAAGAGGAAGCGTATTTCTTCAGAATGGGCAAGTACGCTACAAGGCTCGTCAAACACATTCTCACTCACCCCGAATTTATTCAGCCCGTTTCGCGCAAGAACGAGATGATGAACAACTTCCTGCTTGCCGACGAGTTTATCGGCAAGAGCGATGAAGAAATTTTAAAAGCGTGCGAGGACGGCACATTAAAGACCAAATTACAGGACTTGTGCGTGTCGCGCTCGACCTTTAAATGGGGCGTGCCCGTCGAATTCGACAGCCGCCACGTCGTTTACGTCTGGCTGGACGCGTTGACTAACTATATCACTGGTATAGGCTACGACCCCGACGGTTCTTCCGCGCAGTACAAAAAGCTTTGGAGCGCGGACGTGCATATTATCGGCAAAGACATCGTTCGCTTCCACGTCGTCTATTGGCCCATATTCCTGATGGCGCTTGGTGAAGAGCTTCCTAAATGCGTGTTCGGGCACCCGTGGCTTTTGCAGGGCGGGGATAAGATGTCCAAGTCCAAAGGCAACGTCATGTACGCCGACGATATGTCCGAAATTTTCGGAGTGGACGCGGTCAGGTACGCAGTCTTGCACGAAATGCCCTATGCGGACGACGGTATTATCACTTGGGAACTTTTATGCGACAGAATAAATTCCGACCTTGCAAACGTCCTCGGTAACCTGGTAAAGCGCACCGTATCTATGACGAACCAATACCTCGGCGGCACGGCGAAAAAGACGGGCGTCGAAGAAGAGGTCGATAAAGATTTCGAAGCGGTTATCGGCGGCGCTTATAACAAGGTCGCCGCGAAGATGGAAGAGTACAGGGTTGCGGACGCTTTGGATGCACTTTGGTCGCTTTTCCGCCGCGCAAACAAATATATCGACGAAACCACGCCATGGCTTCTCGCAAAGGACGAAGCTAAAAAAGACAGGCTTTCGGAAGTTCTTTACAACCTTTTAACTTCGCTCGATATCGGCGCGAACGTCTTAAAAGCGTTTATGCCCGATACATCTGAAAAGATTTTAAAGGAAATCGGCGCTTCGGCGCGCAAAGCAGGAAGCGACGGTTGCATGAAAGAATACAAGGTAACTTCCGCCCCCGCGACGCTTTTCGAGAGGGTTAAATTCGAGGATATTAAGCCCCGTATCGCAAAAATAGAGGAGAAACAGAGAATGGAAGCGGCGCCCGTGGACGAGAACAAAAAAGAAGAAATAACCATTGACGATTTCGGCAAAATCGAGATGCGCGTCGGCACGGTAGTTGCGTGCGAAGCCGTTAAAAAGAGCAAGCTTCTGCACGAAACGGTAAGCCTAGGCACGCGGCAGATTTCGGTTTTGTCAGGCATAGGTAAGCACTATACGGCGGAAGAGATGGTCGGCAAGCGCGTTATCGTCGTCTGCAACCTGCCCCCGCGCGAAATGAAAGGGCTTTTAAGCGAGGGTATGATTGTCTGCGCCGAAGCGCCCGACGGAACGCTTTCTATCGTTTCGCCCGAAAAGGACGTCCCCGACGGGAGCTTACTTTCGTGAAGTTCATAGACGTGCATTGCCACTTGGACGGCAGGCACTTCAACGAGCTTGATACACTGTTTTCGCGCCTTGACGGTTGCGGGGTAGAAAAGGTTGTCACCTGCGGCGTAGACTTGCCTACAAGCTTCGCTGCCAAAGATATTGCCGAGAGGTACAAGGGGTGCTATTTCACGGCAGGCTTTCACCCGACCGAGCTTAAAGATTATAAAGAAAGCGACCTTGATGAAATCGCCGCGCTCGCCCGTCACGAAAAGTGCGTTGCTATCGGAGAGATTGGGCTGGATTACCACTATCCCGATACCGACAAGCCCTTGCAAAAAGAAGTGTTCGTGCGGCAGTTGCGCCTTGCGGACGAGCTCGGGCTTCCCGTGGAAATTCACTCCCGCAACAGCGCCGAGGATATGTGCGAAATTTTAAGGGAGCATAAAAACCTTTTGAACAACGGGTTTTTGTTGCATTGCTATTCGCACTCTGTAGAGCTTGCCCTCGAACTCGAAAAGTCGGGCGCGTACTTTTCTTTCGGCGGTACAAGCACGTATTCGGGCAGTAAAAAGGCGCGGCGGGTTATAGAAACGCTCGGCTCCGACAGGCTTTTAACCGAAACCGACAGCCCGTATATGCCGCCCGTATCGCGTGCGGGGCAGTTCCCGAACACTCCCGAAAGTATTCCCGAAATTTGTGCGAACTTCGCGCATATTCGGGGGGCAACCGAGGAAGATACGGCAAAAACGGTATGGGAAAACGCCCATACGCTCTTCAAAAAACTATAATTTCAGCCCCACTCCGGCAAAAGTGCCGCAGTGGGGCTTTTATTCTATCCGAAACCGCGTTATTTAATGCATATTCGGGGGTATACAGCATTTTTGCCCCCGTACTTTTCGGTAATTTCTTACCAAATTGTATGCGGCGCGTTTTGCGGCGGCTAAATTTGGCAATTAAATTATCGGGGAGGTACTTATGAATTACGATAATTGGTTAAAGGAGTGGCTTTTAAATTGGGCGAAACCGCTTGTCAAGCCGCGAACTTACGAGAGGTACGTTGCAATCGTCAGAACGCAGGTCGCGCCCAGACTGGGGAAGTTCAACATTTCAGAGCTGACGGCTAACGTCTTGCAACAGTTTGCGGCAGAGCTTTCCGCAAGCTATTCGCCCAACACCGTTGCTGGTATAATTGCGGTGGTAAAAAGTTCGCTTGTCTGCGCGAAAGAGTCGGGTAAAGTTTCCAAACAGTTTTCCGCCTGCATAAAGAACCCGAAAGCGGGCGAAAAGGAAGTCACCTGCTTTACGCTCAAAGAACAGCGCAAAATCGAAAACTACGTAAAAAAGAGCGGCAAGCCCAAACTGTTCGGCATAGTGATGTGCCTTTATACGGGGCTGAGGATAGGCGAACTTCTCGCCTTGGAGTGGGGCGACATAGACCTTAAAAGGCACGTCGTGTCGGTCAATAAAAGTTGCCGCGACCAGTGGGAAAACGGGCGGTACATCAAGGCTATTGACACGCCCAAAACCCGCAATTCCGTCCGCAAAATTCCGCTTCCTAAATCGCTTCTTCCTTATCTTAAAGTTATGAAAGAGGGCGCTGGCAGCGGCTACGTTTTCACAAGCTATAAGGGCGATTTGCCTATCCGTTCCTATCAGCGAACCTTTGAAAACCTTTTGGAAAAGCTCGGTATCCCGCACAGGGGCTTTCATACCCTGCGCCACACGTTCGCAACACGCGCCTTAGAGTGCGGAATGGACGTAAAGACGCTTTCGGTTATTTTGGGGCACACAAACCCCGCGATAACGTTGAAAAGGTACGCGCATTCGCTCACCGAGCATCAAAGCGCAATGATGAATAAGCTGGGCAAGATGTTTAATTAAACGCGTAAATCGTTGACAGTTTTCCCGCGCGTTGATAAAATAATAGAACCACATTATAATTTTATAGCGGGACGTATCACTAATGATTACGCAAACTTTCGACGAGGTTTTCACTTTCGAAACCCTGTATCGCGCCCATCTGCGCGGAAGGTTGGCTAAGCGTGATAAATTGCCTTTGGTGAATTTCGAATCTTCACTATTAGAGAATATCTATAAGCTCTATAAAGCGTTGACCGACGGCACTTATAAATTCAGCAAATACAATCACTTCACCGTTTACGAACCGAAAAAGCGAGAGATACAAACCCTGCGCTACTGCGACAGGGTAGTTCAGCATGTCCTTTGCGACGACGTTTTGCAGCCTTATTTCACCAAACGCGCTATTTTGGATAATGCAGTGTGTCAGGTAGGCAAAGGCTCGCACTTCGCGTTGAAACGCTTTGAAAATATGCTTCGCAACCACGTCAGAAGGTACGGGGTTTCGGGCTATTTTTTAAAGTGCGACATTCTTAAATATTTCCCGAGTATCCCGCACGAACAGCTGAAACGTATTTTCTGTTCAAGGTTTCAGGACGCACGGCTGAAAAATCTGATATTTAACGTAATCGACAGCTATCACACCAATGCCGAGTATCTCAAAAGATACGGCTACGACTGTCTTTCGCCCGACCCCGACAAGTCCGACAGGGGCATACCGATCGGCAACCAGACCAGTCAGGTTTTCGGAATGTTTTATCTCAACAAGGTCGACCGCCTTGTCAAAGAAAAACTGCGCGTAAAAATCTATTCTCGGTATATGGACGACTTCGTGCTTGTCCATAGCGATAAAGAATTTTTGCGTTACGCCTTGCAAGAGATAAAAAAGGAAGTAACCGCACTTGGCTTGCAGTTCAATTCCAAAACACGGATATGCACGCTGAAAAACGGAATAACTTACCTCGGTTTCAGGTACTTTTTTACCCCGCAGGGCAAGCTTGTCAAAACGGTGAAAAAGCAAACAAAAAAACGGCTTCGCTGGCGCGCGCGGCTCCTTAAAAAAGCGTACTTGGACGGAGCCATAACTTCCGAGCGCGTAAAACAGTCGCTTGCCGCGTTCCACGGGCATTTAAAACACGCAATGTCCTATAAAATAGAAAGGGAAGTCTTTTTAAAACTTAAAGCCTTCGCGGAGGAGGATAAGGAGATACTGCTATGACTGACGACACTGAAGAAAAAGAATCCGCCGTACGGCTTGAAAACCTCGAAAAAGAAATTCTGTACGAGCTGAACTCGCCCGACTATTACGGCTTGGAAGACCCCGCCGAAAAGAACGCCGCGCGCAAACCGTACAGGGTGAACGACTTCGACACCCCGCACGACAGAGAAATGGCGGTATTCACGCACGCGAAAAAGCTGAGCGAATACGTATTCGTTATTACCGAAAAATCGCCTAAAAAGCTCCGTTGGAGCATAGTTTCGCGCTTGCAGAACGCTTCCGTCGAAGTGATAGAGAATTTGTATCACGCGAATTTCGAGCGCGAGGTGGCAGACAGGCTTACATATCAGAAGCGTGCGGCGGTCAGCTTAAAGCTTTTAGACTTCTACGCAGAAACCGCAAGAAAGAAGCAGGCTATAACAATACGGCAGACGGGCGTGCTTGCACAGTACGTCGCGGAAACCGTCAAACTTCTTAACGGGTGGATAAAAAGCACCAAAAGAAGATAATCATTTCAAAAAGGTCGGTTATTTAAGAATTTAAAAACCGTGCTTTTAGGGCGGTAGTTCGCATCGGCTTCCTGGCTGCGTTCGGGCAACAACAATAATGCTAACAATGCTAACTATCTGAACACTGACGGCAACAACAACAATAACAATGTTACTTCTTCGTACGCTGTGCGTCCCGCGCTTCACTCACTTACACAAAAGAAGTAAGTTTTCCCGTATTTGCAGGATACAAGTATCCGCAAACTGAATAGATTCGAGATGAAGGGGACTACCGTCCTGCATACGTCGCAAGTTCGGCGAATGCGAAACATACTCAACCTTGGGCTGACGGCGCCGTTCTTTAACGGTTTCTTTCAGTTTTCATCAGCTTTTTCGTAAAGCGGTTGAGTAACTTTAAATCAAAAGCCGAGGGGTGAAAACGCCCCTCGGCTTAATGTTTTTCGGCTAAAAAAATTGCACATCTATTAATATAATAGATGTGCAATTTCTGCGTTTATAGTATCACTGCGAAAACGAAAAGTCAAGCATATTAGGGGGTTTAGTTAATTTTTTTTATTTCATATATATTCCAAAACCGCAAAAAATGCCCATTTTTCGACAAAAATTGCACATCTATTATATTAATAGATGTACATTTTCGGGAATAAAAAACTGCCTTTTCGGGCAGTATATTCCGCCCCGAACCGCGGACGTTTTGCGGGGGATTGCCCCCGCAATATGCCGCAAATAACGGGTTTTTACGGGCAAAAGCAAAGTTTAAAAAACTCTTTAAAAAGGAGGAAATATATATGAAAACAAAATTAAAAGCAAAAACCATTTCACTTATAACGCTTTTTGCGG
>CAJTVA010000018.1 GCA_910579585.1 uncultured Christensenella sp. | reverse complement strand
TCCACCACACCAGCAGGTGTTTTTGTTAAGTTTTCAGTTTTTATGTGAATTTTTTGTTAATTATTTTCTGCCAAAAATTTTAAGTCCCTTGCGTCTGCCTATTCCACCACAGCGGCATTTTTTACATTGCGCAAATTATAATACCAAATGAATTTACTCTTGTCAAGTTAATTTTCGGCACAAGGGCGGCGGAAAAGCTTTTTAACTGTTGCAATTTGAGGCGGGTTATGGTATAATACTCCGTAGGTTCAGCGCGCGTGAACGGTCGTTCTCCGCCTTTACACTGATTTTTACAAGAGAGGAGTTACTTATGCAAATGATTTACGGCGTCAAGGACAGACCCCCTGTCGGCAGGCTTATCCTGTTCGCGCTTCAACAGCTTCTGGCTATTCTTGCGGCGACTATAGCCGTGCCTATGATTATCAACAGCGGCACGGACTACGCAAGCCCTCATATGTCGCCCTCGGCGGCGCTTTTGGGTGCTGGTTTAGGTACTATTATTTACCTTTTATTCACTAAGTTCAAAAGCCCCGTATTCCTCGGCAGTTCGTTTGCATTCCTCGGCTCGATGTCTGCGGCTTTTGCGGGTGCGGCGACTACTTCTCTCGGCTATCTCGGGCTTATAATCGGCGCAATTATGGCGGGGCTTGTGTATGTCATAATTGCAGTTGTCGTTAAATTTGCAGGCACGAAATGGGTAGATAAAATTATGCCCGCCGTCGTAATAGGCCCTACCGTTGCGATAATCGGTCTTTCGCTTGCAGGCAACGCAATAGGCGATTTAATGAAAGGCAACGTTTCCGTGACCGTTCAAATCGAGCAGGTTGTAGAACACTTCGTGAACGGCGAACTCGTTAAAGACACCTTACTTGTTCCTTCTTCGCAGATGCTGTGCTCCCCTTTCATCGCTCTTCTTTGCGGACTTGTAACCCTTGCGGTTGCTATCGTATGTTCCGTTTACGGTAAAAAGTTGATGAAGATGATACCTTTTATTATCGGCATTCTTTCCGGCTATTCGCTTGCTGCGATATTTACCGGATTCAGCTACATCGAGGGCGCGGAATGTTTAAGAGTTATCGACTTCTCTGCATTCAACAATATGCAGTGGTACCCCGACCTGGCGCTTGTATCGGCAATAGGCGACCTCGGCGACGCCGGCGCGATAGGAGCTTATATAGGTAAAATAGCCGTTGCGTATATTCCCGTAGCGTTCGTAGTTTTCGCCGAACACATTGCAGACCACAAAAACATCTCTTCTATAATAGAACACGATTTACTTAAAGACCCCGGACTTTCCAGAACTATTTTAGGCGACGGCGTAGGCTCGATGGTAGGCGCGGTATTCGGCGGTTGCCCCAACACGACTTACGGCGAAAGCGTCGGCTGTGTGGCAATTTCGGGCAACGCTTCGATAATAACCATATTCGTTACGGCTTGTATGGCTATCGTCTGTGCATTCATAGCGCCTTTCACGACGTTCCTTTCAACTATTCCCTCCTGCGTAATGGGCGGCGTGTGCGTTGCGCTTTACGGCTTTATTGCGGTTTCGGGTCTTAAAATGGTACAAAAGGTCGACCTCGGCGACAATAAAAACCTGTTCGTCGTTTCCGTTATACTGATTGCGGGCGTTGGCGGAATGGTGCTGAGCTTCGGCGAAGTTACGATAACCGAAGTTGCGTGCGCGCTTATTCTCGGCATCCTCGTATACCTGCTTGTAAACATTAAGGGCAAAAAGAAAAAGGACGAAAACGAACAGCTTGTTATGGAAGAAGTCACCGCGGGCGATATTCTTACCGAAGATGTCGATGTACAGGAAACTAAAACCGAAGAAAACGAGGAAAACGCAAATGAAAAATTATAAGAACGTATTTATTTTCGACCACCCCCTCATCAAACACAAAATCGCGATACTTCGCGACAAGAACACGGGAATGAAAGAATTCCGCGAGCTTATCGAAGAAATAACGACCATTATGACTTACGAAAGTATGCGCGACGTCGAGCTTCAACCCGTTCAGGTCGAAACTCCGTTGGAAGTAACTACTCAGTACAAAGTGCCCGAAGAGAGCGTGGCAATCGTGCCTATCTTACGCGCGGGGCTGGGTATGGTCAACGGCGTGCACAAAGTCTTCCCTACGGCTAAAGTCGGGCATATCGGTATGTACCGCGACGAAGAAACGCTTGAACCGCAGGAGTATTATTGCAAACTGCCCGACGGTATCGAGAAAAAGACGGTTTTCCTTGTAGACCCTATGCTTGCGACGGGCGGGTCTGCGTGCGACGCTTTGGACGCGCTTAAAAAACGCGGTTGCAAGAAGATTAAATTTATGGCTATTATCGGCGCGCCCGAGGGCATTTCCAAGGTGGCGGAAGCACACCCCGATATTCCCGTATACGTTTCGACCCTCGACAGGCAGTTGAACGAAAACGGATACATTCTGCCCGGGCTCGGCGACGCGGGCGACAGGCTTTTCGGAACTAAGTAAGCGTTCCGCTAAGCCGCGTATTTTAAAAACACTGACTGAATATCGAACTTCGCGGGGGCGCGTCCCCCGCTTTTTTGTTTGACAAACAGTGAAAACGTATTATATACTTTCATAGGTATGGAAGAGAAGAATTTAGACGAAGAAAATGCGGATTTGACCGCTTCCGAACCTACGGAAGAAACCGCCGCAACGGACGCGGCGGCGACTGCGGGCGAAGTGCCGCCTGCGGTTGAAAGCAATACACCCGCGAAGTTGAGTAAAAAACAGCAGTTCTTGCAGCTTTTGAAATTTACCGTGTTTATGGCTTCTGCGGGAGCTATCCAGCTTTTGTCCACTACCGCTTTGCACCAATGGACGGGCTGGCTTGCGGACTATTACTGGATAGCTTACGTTATAGGCTTAACTTTGTCCGTCGTTTGGAGCTTTACGTTCAACCGTAAATTTACTTTTAAGGCGGCAAACAACGTTCCGCTTGCAATGGTTCTGGTTGTAATTTACAACTGTCTTATAGTTATTCCTCTTGCCTGGGGCGGCGACGAGCTTGTAAAGCTTTGGGGCAACGATTTGGGCGTAGTCGTTACTATAATTACGATGCTTATAAACTTCGTTACCGAATTTTTCTGGGATAAATTTATAGTCTTCAACAAGAAAGTCACAGACAAAATATTAAGCTTATTCAAAAAGAAAGATAAATAAACGAAAACCTCGCAGTCAGCGAGGTTTTCGTTTTGTTTTTGGAGGCGCCACCTGGATTTGTAAGGAGCGGGGTCACCCGCGACGGAATAGCGTATTGTTACTTTTGCCC
This sequence comes from uncultured Christensenella sp., assembly GCA_910579585.1. Taxonomy (GTDB): domain Bacteria; phylum Bacillota; class Clostridia; order Christensenellales; family Borkfalkiaceae; genus Coproplasma. Next base: position 24,578 of record CAJTVA010000018.1, on the reverse strand, counting down.
TGCAAAAGTCAATCGCGTCACGTTATTTCGGTGACGGGTGGCGGGTTAAAACAAAGCCCCGTTGACATCTGTCAACGGGGGTTGTTATGGAGGCGCCACCCGGATTTGAACCGGCTGGCGTACCAAAAATCAAGCATTTAAAATACAATATATAGTGTTTTCAATCTATTTAAATACTAGATATTGTGTATTCTCACCTCTTAAATATTTTACTCCCCAATTACTCCCCAAATTATATTCAAATTTGTCGATGATGTTATGAAAAAAACCAGAATGATTATCTTCTGGTTTTTTCGCTTTTCAGCTCTTTAATCTATTATGATTACTACTTTAAAGACAAAACGCAAGATAATCTCTAAAATTTAGAGAACAATTATTAAAATGGAATATCCTCAACATTGCTTGGCGTTTTGTATTGTTTATGTATGTTAATCATATTTTTTATTGTAGTTTCTTCATCTGTTTCTAATTCTATCCATTCGTTTGACTGAACAAGATAATCACGATCAATATGGAGTTCTTTTGCAAGCAAGTCAACAGCACAATTTCTAGAAAACTGTTTCTCATCACGTTTGATAAAGATTTTCTGCAAATAAGGGAATGAAATAGAAAAACCATTATTATTTTCGTTTGCAATTTTGCAATCATCTTTTTTGAGAACTAACCTGTATTCTTTTTCATAACCCCATTGAATATTTTTAGTAAACATTATTGTCTTTATATATTTCTTAATATATGGATTCACAGACAGGTCTTTTACTGGAATTTTTAAAAGTTTTTCGCAATCAACTGATATAGTCTTATTTCTATATCTAACTTTACCCATGTTAAGCAACAAGTTGTATAGTTTTTTATCTCTTCTCTGCTCAGAGCATAAGTCGCTAGGATTGCTAAAAACATATTCGCCACAAAATCCGTGATAATTATCCGCGTAATGCGCCCACATAACCATATTGTTTTCCGGCTTGTTTTTTGTAAAACATACTATTCCATATTGATCTCTTATTCTAATAAGCTCTTTATAGTACTCTTCATATAAACCCCAACATTCATTCTCAAGCCTATCCGTTTCAGGACTTTCTATCGTTGGTGGACACGAAGGAAAAGGTATAAGAGGCGTTAAATATTTTTCATGTTCGAAAAACCTCATCCACTTGAAAGAAACTTCATTAACATATTTATTAATTTCGTTATACTTGTCATTCGGCAGTTTGAGTTTAAGAAATACCCTTTCAAATTCCTCTTTAACTATACTAATAAAACAGTCAAAGGGATCATTAAAAGTTGATGGATATGAAAGAAATATTTCATTATTTTTCAATGTGTTATACTCATAATCTTTCCCTTTATACATTTTGTATAGATTATGTAGTAACATCATTTGTTCCAATTTCATTCTTATTTATCTCTATGTTTTTTACTGATTTTTCGGTAGTAACGCCAAGATTGACAAGACAATTTCCGCAGGACTTTTAGCATTGTCTATCGCCTGTTTTATTAGTTCTTTATCGGTTTCGCTTAATGGGCGGTTGCCGTTATCAACTATCCATTTGCATAAAAACTTATATTGTTCTTCGGTCATAAAAATCCCCACCCTCTTTTTTTCAATGAATTGCAAGTTCTTCGTCAATCAATTTCTATCTCACTTTCGTCGCCGCAGATGTTGCGGATTTTTAAGCGCAACGGCTTTTTAGCGCTACTTATTGTACCGTCCCAGAATTGTTTTGTCTTTGCGCCGTTCAAGATAACATAACCGTTCTTATCAATTTTAATTTCACTGTCGGAATGCCACTCGCCGTCGGATGCAGTGCAGTCAACGGAAATAAGTTCTATCAGTTCTAAACCTTCGTCGCTTATTACAATGGGGTTGTAAGGTTTCTTTTCGCTTGAATTGGCAAGCGATTTTTGATTAAATTCGTCAATTTTCTGATTTACTCTATCGCTTACAAATTTATTGAAGATTATCGTATTTGTTCCGTTGGATTCTTCGAAGTCGTATTCCACATAATCGTTTATAACAACGTCGTCAAGAATTTCTTTCAAATCTCTTAATTCGATTTCAACAAGCGTGCTGTCGTCATCTTTGATAAACTTCTCAATCTCAGCTTTATCGGTTATATCTACATAATATACGATTACCTTTTTTATAGAATTATCTAAATCGGGAATTGCCTCGTGCAGAATTCTGTTCATAAGCACAACGTCTAAAAGCTTGGTTGAGCTGTCCATTAAATTTGGAACATAAACGGGAACAGTGCCGAGCTTACTATCGGAAATTGCGCCTTCCCAGAATTCGTCAAGCGAATCTTCGTTTTTAAGCCCCGGTATTAAAGACTTAATCTTATCCATTGTTTGAACGGGATTGCGATAGAGAGAAACACCGTCTTTTATTTCTAACAAATCAAAGCCTGCGCCGTCAGCTTTTAATCTGTCGCGCGTGGTTTGAATTGAGTTAAGCCCAATATCGCTAGTAATAAATTTTCGTCCGAGCTTATGCGCAACGGCAGCGGTAACTCCGCTTCCGCCAAAAAAGTCTGCAACTATCATTTCTTTGTTTGAACTTGCTTTGATTATTCGCTCTAATAATGTTTCCGGTTTTTGCGTGGCATAGTTACATATCTCCGGTGAATTTACTATTGTTTGGAAACTTGCAATATCATCCCAAACATCCGACAGTGCTACACCTTTTGCATCATCCAAATATAACCGCCTATCTTTTGTTATTGTTTTATATTTTCTACCGTCTGAATCAATGCTTGAAAAACGCTTCAACTGAGCTTCATCATATGGTAAATACTGCTTATTGAACACATTGTTATCAGACATATTATAATAAAAAATGGTATCATGTGCTCTAACATAATTATCCGCTATACTTTTAAATCCTGCAACTCCATGCAATTGCCAAACAATCTCACGTTGAAAATTATCTTCGCCGAAAATCTCGTCCAAAAGTATCTTTACATAATGTCCGATATGCCAGTCTAAGTGAACATAAATTGATGCAGTTTCACTCATAACCGATTTTATAGCCATTAAATTTTCATACATCCAGTTGAGATATTTTTCTTTATCCCAAACGTCGCCGTACATTTTTTCTTCAAAGGCTTTAAACTCGTCAAAGTCAAGCTCTTGTTCGGCATGCGCTATTGCTTCGGCTACTTTTGGATTGCGCCGTATATAAACTTTTTTCGCGTAATCGGCTCCGCTTGCAAAAGGAGGATCGATATAAACCAAATCAACTTTTATGCCTTTTTCGCGCAGATAAGCACAGGCGGAAACGCACTCGCCGCGTATAACCAAATTGCCGTCCGCGTTTTCGCCAACAGTTTCTTGTTTTTCAACTTCGTAATAAGGCATACCGCGACGCAAGTTGTCTACTACGTCATAAGCACCCTTATAGCGTAAAGTTCTTTTGAAATTGTCAAGTATAGCTTGTCCTTCAATAGGTTCAGGGAAGAAGGGAATATATTTAATCGGCATTGCTTTTCTCCTTATTTGTCAAATCATTTATATAAGTTCTCAAATCATCAATTAACTTTAAAATTTCCTCTTCAATTTTTGAAGTTCTTTGATAGCATTCCTGAGTATTATAACCTGAATTTAGAAGACTATTTATTTCATAAGCAAAAAAACTTTTTAACTGTAGCGCACATAATTGCTTAATAGCAATAAATCTTTCGTACCAGTTTTTAGGTATAAAGCAAGCATATTTATTTATTGCTTTATGAGCCTCAGTAAAACTTATTTCACACATATTGTAAATTTTGACTTGATATTGTTTAAGAGCATTCAAATCATTATGCTTGAATACTAACCCTGACGGATATATGTTGGAAACAATATCCGAAACCATGGTAACAGTCTTTTCACTCAATTCTTTATAAATATTGAATTCGTTATCGAACTGAGTTTTTCTTATGTATAATTTACTCTCATTTTCATACTTTTCCTTTAATTCCTTTTTAGTATTTTTAATTTGAGTATAGGAAATAATCCATGATATAAACGCAGTAATAATTGCCGGTATTATAGCTATCAATAAGCTTTGCCACCAAGTCATTTATTTTTCCTCCTTTTTGAGTGTTATTAAAAGTCTTATAATATTTCCTGTTTGATACATAATGTATTCAAGTATGTTCCTTTCAGTTTTATCGTGATGCTTAGCATAAGAGTTCATGAAATTTGTATATGCTTGTAACAATGTTTCAAAATTATTGACAATCTCTTTAGGAATTCCGTTTTCTTTCAACTTCGTTCCGTAATCAGATTTATAGTTTTCAAGAGTTTTACTTCCACCAAAATATGTTTGGAAAAAATCTTCGAGTGATTTTCTAAATTTATCGGCAATATCCGTCGGGGAATTCTTTGTATCGGCATAAAGTTTCAAAGCTTCTATCCAAAGTTTTCTCGTCGAAGGGTACTGGCTTAACCATTCGAGCGGTTGAGACACAAGCGCATCGTCAAGCTCTTTTGCACCTTTAGGAAAAATAAAAACGCCGTCTCCATCTTTTAAAATTTCTATTTATATATTCAAATCATCAAGTATGCTTGTAAGGGCGTCCATTACGGCTGTCTTTAATTCTTTAATTTTAAAAAACTTTTTTGCCGTGTTTATCAAAGCTACATATTTACTAATCAGCTCTGTAGTATTTGACGCATTATTAAAGCTATACTTTACTCCTAAAAAGTTTAGGTTGTTGTAAATAGGTTTTTCCCCTACCATATCAAAATAGTAGTATAAATTACTTTCATCAAAAACATTTTTGCAACGTATTTCATACGATCCCACAAAATCAGATAGTCTATCAATATATAAATCAATCTTATTCATTAGCATATTAAACTTATCTTCATCATTAAATCCTATGCCAAGCTTTTCTCTATAATCTATCCATTTCATTTGTCATTATTCTCCAAAAAACTCTTTTATCTTTGCATATGTTTTTAAAATCATATCTTTTTCAGGCAGACTATCTTCAAGATAAAGATAATCAAACCTACCATATCCGAATTTATCGTTGTTATGTTTTACAAACTGAGTTTCCATAAAGCAACGCTTGTCTTTAAACGTGGGATCGTTTGCATAAATTTTACCCTTTGTTTCGACAATGATAAGTTTATAAATTTTGCCGCCTTTCCTCTTAATTATCAAAAAGTCGGGAGTGTACATACCGACATATTGTAACTTACCATTTGACGATTTATAGCATTTGATTTTAAATTCGGTAAGCGCTCTATCTCCGTTATAATAAATTTCGAGATTAAGTTCCTTTAATATGTCAAACGTAAGAATTTTATCCAAGAATTCAACTTCAAAATCACTATCAGTTTTATACGGCAAGTAGTGATAAGAATTATCTTTCATTGAATGCGAGAAAGACTTATTACTCAAATATTTGATTATTTCAGTATTATTCGTCGCCTTTGCAAGTTCAAGCATTTGTTTTTCGGCTTTGCTTAAACCCAACTTGCCTTTATCATCTGCAATAATTTTCTCTACCGTATCCGCATCGGGCGTAAATATTTTAGGTGTAGTTGTCTTTACTTCATCGGTAAAGTTTTCTACATGCAATAGGCTTGCTTCGTCGGGAATTAATTCTTCCGTTGTTTCAAAAGAACGTTTAGCATAAAAGGCATTTCGTATATTCGCTCTGACTGCGGATTGATTAAAGAGTGAACTGAAATAGCCTGTTTCATCTTGTAAATATGTGATTTTTTCGAAAATTGTTTTTAATTCATTGTTATAAAAATTTAAAGCACTGTGTTTTAAGAAACCGAAACTTTCTTTAACAATTTGATTTACCCAATAATTAAAATTAGCAATTTGTTTGCCGCGTTCTGTTTCATCGACGTCAATTCCCGTAGTATGCAATTCAGTCGTCATTTCGCTTGTTGACATTACGTTTTTAATGACAGTATTGTCTGCTGACTTTAATATCTTTGCGGAAATATCGGTTGACTTTTCTTCTATAACCGTACGGTAATTTATTTTAAGTTGATAAAAATCAACCTTAGGCAACTTTAAATATTTTGTGCGGTCATAACGCTTAATAGTTTGAAGTGTAACGGTAGCTCCCTTTTGAAATTCGTCAAGGTTTATTCTATGTTGCTGTTGAAGTTGCAAATTCAGCGTTTTTGCATTGCTTTCATTCAGGTAAATAAGCGCACCTTCGACTATGCCTTTTTCTACTTGGCGAAGGCAACGGCAGGACGTTTGTAATACCATATTCGTGGAGCAATCGCCTTCCTGCGAAAGAATTATGCCTGTAAGGCTGCGACAGTCCCAGCCCTCTTTACCTATCTGAACAAGCAAGATAATTTTCTTTTTAGAAAGAGCTTTATCAAGGGAAGCAAACTCATATCCGCTATCTGTCGGAATCGGATATTTTTTATTCCCGCCGTGAAATTTTAAAATTACTTCCGTAGGATTCAAACCATATTCTGTAACAAACCTTTCAATAAGAGGGAATACCTGCTCTTCCAAAGTTTCTATGCTTCCGCAATATATACCCAACTTGGCGGATGTTCCGTCAGCATAGACCTTATCTTTGTAATCATTTAAAAATTGCCTAACACCGCTTTCAACAATTTCAAGACGGCTATTACTGCTTGAAGTATAAACAACGGGCTTTTTCAAAAAATTGCCTATGCCGTCAACAAGGCGATAGTAGTAAACAATATTGGAAATTTCTTCCGTCTTTAACCCCGATTTATCTGTAATAAAGAACTGTTCTGCTTTTTGCAAATACGGAGTTCCGGAAAAACCGATAACGCTGTTTACCGTGCCGTTTTTTGCCCACTTGTTTACTACCGCACGAAGTTTTTTCTCGTCGGTGGCAGCGTGATGGACTTCATCAATAAAAATGGAAAGTAAGGGTAGTTTACCTATCAGATTTCTAAGCTCGTTCGCTTGTTTGTCTTTTTCATCTTCACTTTCATCAAAAAATGATATTTGTCCATTGACTTCTTTTATCCTATCTAAAATTACTTTTTCGGCATTTGTAACGGCAACTAAACCAAACAAATCTTCAAACGGCTGATGGTTGGCTATTTTTTGTGCGTTGGGATTTTTTGTTTTGTTCGATTTCTTAGCCGTCTTATTTTCATCAAGTACCTCAAATATCAGCTTACGTTTTAATTCGGAAGCAACAGGTTCTGCAATTATCCAAGCCGGATTAAAATTTTGTATAGTTTTAAGACTTGGAACAACCGAAGATTTTAAACCGGAAGGAGCAAATATAATAAAGTTATGCGCAAACGCTTTATTTGTCGGCTCGTTCATAGCAAAGTACAAATCAAGATAAATGAATGCTGCCATTAAATATGTTTTACCTGCCCCCATAGGTAAACTGAAAAGATAATCGGTATATGTAATACCGTAAAAGGCTTCTTTAAAAAATTTATTTGCGTCCACAGTTTCCGGAGTTTTTTGTATGGCTTTTATGCCGCTTTCCGATAAAGGTTTACCGTCAACGGGTTGATAGCAGTATTCATATAAAGCCGCAAGCGCAGGGTCTGAATTAAGCTTTTCCCTTACGGCGGTTGGAATAGGCAACTCGTCCAGATTTAATGAATTAAACTTGCCGCTTGTAAACAATTCATAAAGCGACTTGTTTTCACAGGCGATTTTTAAATACAGATAGGTTTTGATTGCATCTATCTGCGCATCACGCATTTGATTTGTCTTTTCGATATACGAAATAACGTCTGCAATAGGACAACCTTCGGCATACCACGTATCTCGTTGTTTTGTTATCATCTGATAAAACATAACTGCTCCGATTATTTCAATTCTTCCAAATTTAATTTATAAATCATATCGCCCTGCTCGGTATTGCAAAGAAACATCGACATATATACGGGCAAATAAACTTTATTGCCGTCAACCGACAAATTATAGTTATTGAAAATATACGCCTTTTTAATGCCGTATTCTTCCACATTAAGAACATTGTTCAATGCGCTGTGCACCGTATAGTCTTTACCCGATTTAATCTCTATCGGAACAGCTTCGCCGTCAATCTCCACAATTAAATCAAGTTCACCCTGTTTATGGCTGTTAAAATAATAAGGGACTAATCCGTGACTGATAAGTTCTTGTGTTACAGCATTTTCATACACCGACCCAAAGTTTATATTCTTTTCGCCGCTTAAAATTTTCACCTGCAAGTTATTCATATACATAGAAGCAAGCAAACCGACGTCGCATATGAACAACTTTAAAAGATTGCGTGATTTACTGAGTATCAGCGGAGCTTTCGGTTCGTTGGCACAATAGACAGGCAAGGCAATTCCCGCGTCCGTCAACCAAAGAAACGAATCTTCCGCATATTTTGAGCGTCCGCCGTTCTCAATGGACTTAAACTTAAAACGCTTATTCTGTGCATTGAGTTCACTTGGAATTAAATCAAAAATGGTGGAAAGTAAAGGCTTACTTTCTTTTTCGTATTTCGCCATATCCGCCTTGTAGTTTTCACACAAGAACCGTTGAATTTCTAAAACCTTTGAAAGATTATTGGAGGCAACGTATTCTTTTACAGCATCAGGCATTCCGCCGACAACAAGATAAAGACGGTATAGCTGCATAAACTTTTCGTGGATTGCGTCGCTTAAAGGCGTCAGATTTATAAAACAGTCTTTCAAATAATCAATAGCCGATTGCGCAACACCGTTAGCTATACAGAACTCGGCAAAATTCATCGGATACATTTGCAGTATATCCATATATCCGACGGGAACGGATTTAACATTTTTCATTTCCACACCCAAAAGCGAGCCGCTTAAAATGTAGTGGAAACGCCCGTCCTCAACTAAAAATTTAATGACCGTTACGATATTAAGGCACTCTTGAACTTCGTCCAAAAAAATAAGCGTTTTATCTGGAATCATTTTGTCCCCGAAAAGCAATGACATATAGACGAAAATTTCCTGACTTGTCTTTGCCTTTGAAAACATATTCAATGCGTCTTCATTTTCAAGAAGATTTATTTCAATAAAATTCTCATAATGAGCATTCGCAAATTCACGGATAGAATATGTCTTGCCAACCTGTCTTGCACCGTCTATTAAAAGAGCTTTTTTCTTGTTCTGCTTGTTCCATTCTATAATTTTTTGAGTTATAAAACGTTTCATAAATTCACCTTGCAAGTATTATAGCACTTTAATTACACTTTTTCAAGACTTTTGCAATAAATATTTTACACTTTTTCAATAATGATTAGGGTTGTTTTTTACACTTTTTCAACAAATACAATCTATTGAACTTATTTCTTTGTCTTGCTTTTGAGTTTGTAATACTGTTCAAAGCGTTTGATTATCTTTTCTTTACCATGTGGAAATAGAATTTTATCGCGATATTCGGCTACGGTCAGTCCGCGAGCCGCCGCTGATTTTTGTACCATCTTTATAAACTTTTCGTTTGGCTTGCTGTCCTTTATGCCATAACTTTTGAGTAAGCGTTGTAATTCTGACTCAACTGCAATAAATAGCTGTTTAGACCAAAGGTGTTTATTAGCTATATACTTCTTATAGATTTGATAGCTGTACTTGCCCAAAACTTCTCTTGCTTTAAACATAGGCTTGTCCTTTAAGACAAAGTATTCGTAAACCCACAGAAAGCAAAAACGTATTAGATATTGTTGTCCGCGAAAGACGAACAAATAGCGTAACAGAACTTCCTGCGGAAACGCTAAAAGAAAGTCATAGACATACACGTCAACAAAGCTTTCTGTCTTGCCTGACCGCAGATATTTACGGTATTCTAATTCCGCTTTGATTTGCGTCTCTGTCCGTTCCCCGTCGTCAAGCATATCCCTTTCAATTGCGTCCTCAATCACTTTCATTCGGCGTGTGAGATGCGCTTCTGATTTGCCAAGCATAGCGGCAATTTGTTTCTGCTTTAAGTGCTGTTCCTTGTGCATTATATAAATATCTAAATCTTCGTCCGACATCTTATTCAAAACTATTTCCAAATCTAAGGCATTGATCCAAAATTGTTCGTGATTATGGTTGTCCCATTGTTGCAACATAAAATCAAATACATTGCGATATTTGTCCTTTTTGTGGACGTCGTATTCGGTTCCTTCATATTCGTCGCGAGCCGTTTCATAATCCTTCAAATCAAAATAACGCAACTGTTCCCATTGTTTGAAAGGAACTTCAACGTATTTTTTACGGGAATGAAACACCGTAACGTTCTGCTCCTTACCGCCTACTTTACGCTTTTCAACGGTGTGATAGCTTTCCATATAGAAGTACTTACAATAACCTTCCTTGCTTGCAGGAACCGGCTTGCTGTTCAAAAGATATGGAGAAAAGTAGCCGTTTTCTATTTTGAACATCGGCTTAAGCTTTGCTTTTACGTTGGACGGTCTTATTTTATAAATAGGTTCATCCCTGTAATACTCGTCATTCATAAACTTATTATAACATACCATATAGGACAGAACTAGTCATATATAAAAAATTTTTTAAGAAATTTTAAATTCTCTGAAATTTTTGGCAAAAAAATTATCTAATTATATGAAGGGATAATTGTAACAAGGCGACGGCTTCATTGCTGCCGCCTTTTTCTTGAACCTTTAAAGGAGAGATAATATGAAGATTTTCAGTGGTTAAAAGCCTCGCAGAGCGAACGAAACTTATGCAGCGAAGCGAAACTAAGTGTAGTGAGCTACACTTAAAAAGATTTTAAGGAGGAAACAAATATAAGCTACATAGTATGCCATATGGAAAAATATAAGCGTCAGGAAGTAAGTCCTGTCGAGGAGGAAAACGAAAGAAACGAGAACTACAAGGCGGGCAATCCGCAGATTGACAGCAACCGTACAAACCGCAATTATCACTTGGTAACACCACCGCCGACATATTTAGAGTTCATAAATGCTAGAATAGCTACGCTAACGTTAAAGCGTAAGTTAAGGTCAGATGCCGTTTATATGAACTCCTATGTGTTGACTTCGGATAAAGAGTTTTTTACGGAACTGCCGCTTACGGCAGAGAAAGAATTTTTTAAAGACTGTGTTAAATTCTTTGCGGACAAATACGGCGCGGAAAATATTATAAGCGCCGTCGTACACAAAGACGAAACGACACCTCATCTTCATTTAAATCTCGTACCTATCACGAACGGTAAACTTTGTTCCAAAGATTTATACGACAGAAAGAAACTGTCCGAATTACAAACTGAGTTTTACGAAAAGGTTGGTAAAAAATGGGGGCTGGAACGCGGTAAATTTAAAAGCGGAGCAAAGCACGTAACCGCAGCAGAATACAAGGCACAAAAAATTGTAGAAGAAGCTGAGCAACAGTCGGAAAGAATAAATGCTGAGAACAAACCATATCAAGAAGCGTTGGAACAAGCGAAAAAAGGCAACTACGCATGGACACCCGGCGGTCTTAAAAAGCAAGCAATAGCGGCGACAGCGGAAGCAATTAAAACAAAGAAAGAGAATGAAGATTTGACAAAGCGTTTGGATGTTTCTATGGACGAAGCATTACGATATGCAAAGAAAGCTGATTCGGCGGCAGAAAATGCAGCCAAAGGCAAACGTGCTATGGAATTACTTGCAAAACTGCAGAGAGAAAATCCCGAAGCTTATGAACAGCTCATTCACCCCACGCCGAAACCGAAATCAAATACTAATTTTAAATTTTAACAACTGAATATCTACTTGTACGGAGGCAGAACACATACTGTTCCGCCTCCGTACTTTTTTAAAAAATCTATAAAACACTACTTGAATTTTACGAATAATTAGGGTATAATGGAACCCACTATTCAATAAGGAGGATAATGACTTATAAACAATTACAGGAAATAACGGAAATTTTAAAGGATATTCCCGATAGAGAAAGGCGCGACAAGGCGGTACAGCTTATGCTACAATCGGCGGCTGATACAATAACTTGCGACGTCGTAAACGAACTTATCGGGAAAAGAAACAACGGCAAAAAAACATCATCGGCAAAAATCAAATTCACAAAAAAGGAAATTGAAAGTATGTCGAAAACATTTAAAAGAGAATTTATAGCAAACGGTATGGCGGCTCATATCATTGAGCGCCCCAGCGGTAAACACGGAAGTTTTTATGAAATCCGCTACCGCAGAAACGGATACGATATCGCCGTATCCAACAAAGACCTGAAAACGGCAAAAGCGATGTTCATTGAAGCAACGCATAACCTGCCTCCACCCGAAAGCTTATCGAAAAACAAATTCAGTTTCGGCTCTATCGCAGACGAATGGTTGAAATATAAGCACGGCAAGGTTGCCGAGGACACTTGGAAGGGCTACGAAAGCCAGATGCGCAGATTTATTCCGCAGAAATTTAAGGACAAAGCAATTAAATCAATCCGAACTTCGGAGATAGACGAACTTATGAACGCGCTTGACACGCCCCGCAAATACGAGGATATGCGGATAATCTTTAACAGCATTTTCAAGTATGCAAAGGCAAGCGGCATCGTTACATACAATCCTGTGGAAATGATACCCTTCAAACGCGCCGAGCGTGAAAACAGAGACAGGCTGACAGACGGACAGATTAAAACTTTTCTTACAAACCTGCAAACACCTATTTTCGATAAAATAAGAAACTTTGCCCTGGCAATGTATTTTTTCGGACTACGTCCCTGCGAGATTGACGACGAGGCGCATTTTGAAAACGGCTTCCTGATTTGCAGGAACCGTAAAAGAAAAAACGGGAAAAAGGCTTACAAAAAAATACCTGTTCCCCGCCAGGCAGAAAAATTTTTTAATTTTAACTTGCCGCTTAAATCGCCGCTTTCATACGACAGAACGCTTGATATTATGAAAAAAGCGTTGCCCGAAGGGGTTATACCCTATCAGCTCCGCCACACTTTTGCCTCTGTCTGCGACGAAACGGTAAAAAGAGAAGTTGTCGAGCTTTGGATGGGCGACAGCCCCGAACGGCTTGTCGGCAAGACCTATGTGCATTACAGCGACGAGTTTATGCGGAACGAAATGGACAAAGTGAATTTTGTTGTAGTTTAATTCGGTTCTGGCATTAACCGAGTGGCGTTTCGCTCCCCAAATTACTCCCCAAAAGGTGCAATTTTTGTTTAGAAAAAAGAAAATTGACACTATATCTTGTAGATACAGTGTCAATTCAACCACAATATATTGTGTTTTTGGAGGCGCCACCCGGATTTGAACCGGGGAATCAGGGTTTTGCAGACCCTTGCCTTACCGCTTGGCTATGACGCCTTATAAAAAAATAGTGCGGGCTTTAATTGGAGCGGGAGACGAGATTCGAACCCGCGACATTCACCTTGGCAAGGTGACGCTCTACCACTGAGCCACTCCCGCATAATTGCCGCACTATTTCGTTGGTGGGAGCTACAGGGCTCGAACCTGTGACCCACTGCTTGTAGGGCAGTTGCTCTCCCAACTGAGCTAAGCTCCCAAACGCTTAATTAATATAACAAATAAAAATATAAAAATCAAGCGTTTTTTTGCGGAATTTATATAATTTTATATTTTTTTTGCGGCGTAGTCCCCCGCAATTCTTTCAAGCACAATATATAGTATGCTGTAAAATTTTTCAATGATACGCGCCGCTTCCCTCCGTAACGAAAAGCTTGGCACGGACTGCGCATAAAAATGTGAAGTTCACAGGTTTGAAAATGTTGTAATTTCACAAATTAACAAAAATTATCAGCTTTTAAACATATTTTTCTTTATTTTGCCGAAATTTGTGTTAAATTACCACATAATTAAATTTCTGAAAATTTTTTTAATGTTATTGACTAACAATTTTTTAAGTGATATACTTCGGGTACAATCAAAAAAAGGTTTGGTTGACTAAATTTTTTTCGGAGATGTAATTATGAATAATATGTTTGACGAGAGCGATAGAACGGACGAAGTTTTCGGAATGTCGATAGACAAATTCTGCTATTACCTTGCTTTACAGCGCGCTTATTCCAATATTTTCAGATTTTAATATAAAACAGTAATGAAACCGCCGTCGGCGGTTTTTTTATTTTTAAAATGAACGTATAAATTAAATAACTTGCGGCAATAAACAACCCGTAAACGTTGAGAGGTGAGTTATGAAAAAGATTATTGCGTTTGCTTTCGTTCTGGTTGCGGTTATCTGCGCGGCAGTTTATCTCGGCTTCGGCACGGCGGAAACTGCTACTGCCGAAAACGATTATCTGAGAATTCACGTCCGCGCGAACTCCAACGAACAGATTGACCAGAATATTAAATATAAGGTCAAGGACGAGGTCGTAAAATTCATCACTCCGTACATAACCGAATGCGTAGACAAGCCTGCGGCAATGGAAGTTATAGGCGGAATTTTAGACGGCATAGAGGACGTATGCGACCGCACGTTAAGGGCGAACGGGTTTTCGTATACCTCGAAAGCGCAGATACGCACGGAAGAATTCCCTACCCGCGTATACGGCGAACTTACGCTCGAAGCGGGCGTATACGACGCGTTAATCGTAGAGCTGGGTTCGGGCACGGGCGACAACTGGTGGTGCGTTATCTATCCCCCCCTCTGCTTCACTTCCGCGTCGACCGACGTTGAATACCGCTCCATTATTAAGGATATTATTGATAAGTTTTTTAATTAAGTATAAGCTCGGATGTGAGAAGTAACCCGAGTTTGAAGCCCTCTTTGAAATAAACCAACTCTATTTCCGCAACTATTGACGCGTGAACATCAAAAAGGTCGGCTAACCTTTTTTCTGTTTCTCGTCAAGATTATTGTAAAAATCGTCTTCTTCTTGTTCTAAACTACGGAGCCTCTCGCTTTTGTTGTCGCCCATAGTTTCAAGTAATTTCAAATATGCTTCTCTAATTATTCCTTCCATAGTGTACCTCTAAAGATAATCATACAACAAGTGACACTTGTTAGTCAAGAAAAATAACAGGGGTTGCCTGTACAATTTTGCTATGATTACTCTTGAAGTAATAAGAAAGAACTTAATTGCCGCTATAAAGAACAGCGGTTTTAAGCAATCTGAACTTGCCAAAAAATTAAATATTAGACAACAATCGGTTCAACAATATCTATCTGGAAAAACAATGCCTGCTCTTGATACTTTTGCGAATTTATGCAAAGTGTTGGACGTTGACCCGAAAGAAATTTTAGATTTGGAAGATTAGCTAAATACAATTTAATGCCGCCCGCGGACAGTTTGTCCGCGGGCGGCATTATTTTACACAATATTTCTAAAAAACGCAGAGAAGCGAGTTAGGCAAGGAGTGCGCGGATTTGTTGCAGGGAGTTTACTTTGCGTAAATGACCAAAACAAAACGCAAGCACGACACGGCATAACGAAGCTTATATGCGTTTTAAAAATTTGCATAAAAATTTTCGAGCTATTCATAATATTTGCAAAGGCGGAATACCGCTTAATTCAACACATATCGCTCGCCCTGGGCAGAGCAAGGAGGAAAAATGAAAAAAGCACTTAGAATAGGCGCGGCTTCGGTTGCTATCGCTGCGGTTGCAACGGTCGGCGCGGTATTCAACTTAGGACATACAGACGATTACGACTTTGCCGTGTCCCCTTACGTTCAGACTGCGGTTTTAAAGCAGGGTGCGACGGGCGGCGAAGTAAAAGAACTGCAAAGACGCTTAAAACAATGGGGTTATTATTCGGGTTCTGTTGACGGCGTTTACGGACCCCAGACCGTTGAAGCCGTAAAGTACTTTCAGCGCAAAAACGGGTTAACCGTGGACGGTATCGCGGGCAGGTCCACGTTTGCCGCACTCGGTATGAACGACAGCGTAAAAGTACTTGACAACCAAGGGTCGTCGAACAAGAACCAGAGCTCTTCGAACTACACCAGTTCGGACCTGTATCTTCTGGCTAAAACCATCTACGCCGAAGCGCGCGGCGAAAGCTACACCGGTCAGGTTGCCGTCGGCGCGGTAATTTTAAACAGAGTAAAGTCTTCGGCGTTCCCCAACACGATTGCGGGCGTCGTTTACCAGAAAGGCGCGTTTACGGCGGTTTCCGACGGGCAGATTAACCTCGAACCCGACAACACCGCAAAGAACGCCGCGCAGGACGCGTTGAACGGCTGGGACCCCACCTACGGGTGCATTTACTACTACAACCCTGCTGTTGCTACCAGCAGTTGGATATTCTCTAGAAAGACGGTTACCACTATCGGTAAGCACGTTTTCGCAGTATAGGAGGCTTTAAATGAGTAAGAAAGAATTATCTAGCGGAACCGAAAAGGCGGAAAGCCTGACCCGCAAAAAGAGCGGTACCAAGTCCAACAAAAGCGAAAGCGTAAAGACCAAGTCGCCCGAAAAGAAAACGGAAAAGAAAACCGTAAAAACTACGGCTAAGAACACCGAAAAATCAGTTGCGCCCGCAGAAAAAAAGGCTAAGGGCAAGGCAATGAAAGACAAAAAGCAGAAGAAAGTAAAGGCTAAAAAGCAGCTTTCCGAAAAGCAGTTGAAGCGCAAGAAGGAGCGCGAGCAGAAGAAAATCGAGCTTGCAAAAATCCGTGCGGAAAAGAAGCAGAAGAGGCTTGAAAGAAAGCTTGCCGCCAAGGAAAAGCGGCTTGAAAAAATCGCGGCTTTGAAGAAAGCGCGCGAAGAGCGCAAGGCTAAAAAGCAGGAGCGCCGCGACCTTTTGAAGCACGAATCGAAAGAAAAACGCATTCAGCGCAAGAAAGAAGAACGGCAGGCGAAAGTCGAGGCGAGAGTTGCAAAGCGGCAGGCGGCGCTTTCCGAAAAGCGCGCCAAGCGCGAACACCGCCTTAAAGTTCAGGCGGAAAAACGCGCTGAAAGAAGCGAAAAGCGTCACGCGCCCGGCTTCGGGGGCTGGCTTGCCGCTGTTATTTCCCTCGGCGTGACTACACTTGCCCTCGGCACTATGCTGACGTTCGGCTGGATAAATATGAACGGTATGCAGAACGATATGGCTACCGTACACACAGAATCTATTTACGAGCTGAACTCTATCGTCGACAACCTCGACACCAATCTTTCCAAGGCGCGTATTTCCAACTCGCGCAACGAGCAGGTTCGTCTTCTTTCGGACATTGCCATCGAAAGCGAAATGGCTGAAACCGTTATCGAAAGATTGCCCCTCGAAGGTCAGCTGACCGAAAATATGACCTCTTTCGTCAACAAGATGGGCGACAGCGCGCAGTCTATGCTGTACGCGGTTGCAAACGGAAAGACTCTTTCCGAAAGCCAGATTGCGACCATAGAGCATATGTATAACGTCAACAAGGAAATGAAGCAGATTATGAACGAACTGACCGCAAACGCAAGCAACAAGGATATGCTTGCGGCGATGAGCGGAAAGTCAGGCAACCTACTCTCTTCTTCGTTCGACACCATTCAGAACAACACGATTGAAACCCCTAAGGAAATCAACGACGGGCCTTTCGCCGAGAATATCGACAAAGTGACCGCAAAGAACCTCGAGGGCTTAGGTGAAATAAGCGCTTCACGCGCAGAAGAACTTGCGCGTAAGTACTTTGAAGATTACAACGTAACCGACGTGAAGTGCACGGGCGAGTGCATTGCCGAACAGCTTACCTGCTATAACCTCACCCTTACGACGAATGACGGCGAAATGAGCGCACAGCTTTCCAAGCTCGGCGGAAAGGTCGTAGAGTTCAACTCTTTCAAAGACTGCAGCAGCAAAAACTTCTCGGTAGAAAGATGTATCGATATTGCCGAGGACTTCCTCGACGAACTCGGCTACGACGATATGGAGCCTGTCTGGACCAGCGAAAACGGCACGACCTGCAACCTCAACTTCGCTTACGAGAACGACGGCGTGATATTCTACTCGGATATGATTAAGGTCAAGGTTTGCGAAGAGCGCGGTATTGTAACCGGTATGGAAGGTTTAAGCTACGTTTTGAACCACGTGGAAAGGTCCGTACCCACGGCTAAGCTCAGCACGAGCGAAGCGCGCGCGAAACTGCATACGGGTATCGAAGTGGAAACTTCAAGACTTTGCGTTATCCCCGTAGACGGCGGCGAAGTTCTCGCGTACGAGTTCTGCGGCACCTACGACGGCTCGACCTACTACGTTTATATCGACGCTAAGACCGGCGATGAAGTTCAGGTGTTCACAGTTGTCGGCACCGCTCAGGGCAGAGCATTAATGTAAAACGTTAAGACGGTTAATTGCAATATTAAGCCGACGCCAATAAGACCCGTACTTCACGCTACGGCAAGTATGAGCCGGAACGGCGCGGCGACAACCGCAGGTTGGGAAATTCTCAACCTGCGGTTGTTTATTTTTGCGGGTTTTCAACGTTTGGTATGTGGACTTTCCGCACGGGGTCGGGTATAATTAAGGCATAACCGCGGTAAAAATTTCAGGAGTATTTTTATGAACAGTTTAAGTGAAAGAATTGCGTATTACAGAAAGAAAGCCAACCTCACGCAGGAAGTTCTGGCGGAGAAGTGCTCGGTGTCGGCGCAAGCCGTTTCCAAGTGGGAAAACGGGTTGAGCGCGCCCGATATTTCGCTTTTGCCAACGCTTGCGAAGCTTTTCAACATCTCTTGCGACGAGCTTTTAGGCGTGCGCAAAAAGGAAGTTGCGGCGGTTGCGCCCGAGCTGGTCGACCTGACAAAAATGATGTTTAAGCTGAAAGTTCTAAGTAAAAAAGGCGACATCGTGAACGTAAACCTGCCCCTATCCATTGCCGAGGTCTTTTTAAAGAGCGGAAGCATTCGCGGCGTGAACGAAACGGCGAACGCGTTGCTTGAAAAGATTGACCTTGCTCAGGTCGTTTCGCTGGTGCAGTTGGGCGCGGTAGGGAAACTTATAGAAATTAAGTCTGCCGAGGGCGACGTTGTGGAAGGTTGGGTTGAATGACCGTAAAAGTCAAACTGAAAAAGCTACGGCTTAAATTCCTGTTGCCGAACGCTTTCGTTGGCGGAATTTGTATGGGCTGTGCCAAAAGAGAGTTGAAAAAATCGGGCTATACGCTTAAAAAGTCGCGGCAGTTGAAGCGGGAAATTTTGCGTGCGGTAAAAAGGACGAAAAAACAGCTCGGAAAAATCGAGCTGGTGAACGTAAAAACCTGTGACGGCGTGGAAGTGGTTATAATAATATAAAAAGTTATGCGCCCTCTAAAAACGGTGTCAGTTTTTAGGGGGCGCTATAATTTTATTTCGCCGATTAAAGTTTATCTATAATATCGAGAATTTCGGAGATTCTGTCTAAATCGTCACGGGAATAATAGTCGATATAAATACGTCCTTTCTTATCGGTGCCGATAAGGCTGACCTTGGTTCTGAAAGTAAAGCGCATTCTTTCCACCAGCTGTTTAAGCTCGATGGAAGCAAGCGCACGCTTTTTCTTTTTGCGCTCTTCCAAAACTTCGGGAGGGATATTGTAGGCGCGTACCTTTTTTTCAAGCTCCCTTACCGAGTACTGACTGCGGATAGCATCATGCGCGAAGTTGACCTGTTCTTCCGAAGGTAGGGGAACTATCGTTCTTGCGTGACCCGCCGAAAGTTTGCCCTCGGCGACGAGAGATATAACTTCGGGGCACAAATTCAATAACCTTAGCGTGTTGGCAATCGCTGGGCGGGACTTGCCTATTCTTTCCGCGAGTTCGTCCTGAGTGAGCTTATAATCGACCATAAGCTGTTTCATTGCCGTAGCCGCTTCAATCGGATTCAGGTCCTCCCTTTGCAGGTTCTCGATAAGGGAAATTTCCTTAATCTCCCTAGCCGAATACTTGCGGATAACTACGGGTATCGTCAGCCTGCCTGCAAGCTTACAGGCCCTGAAACGACGTTCGCCCGCGATTATCATATAGCTGCCGTCGCCGTTGTCGTTGACGACTATAGGCATAATTACGCCGTGTTTTTTTATAGAGTCGGAAAGTTCTTTTAGAGCCTGCTCGTCAAAGTTCTTTCTCGGCTGGTTGGGGTTTGCGGAAATCTTGTCAAGCGACATCTCTTCCGCGTTCTTCCGCTCTTCTTCGGTGTACTCGAAAGCATTTCTGTGCTCGTACACCCTCTCATAAGCCGCCTCGGTTTCCCCGAACAGCGCATCAAGCCCCTTTCCTAATCCCTTTGCCATAATTCACTCCTTTTCTCTTCTCCCGTGCGGGGTCCTTGTAATTATCTTTGTTTAGACAGAAACTCTTCGGTCAACGCTTTGTACGCCCTCGCCCCGACGCATTTCGGGTCGTGCAACAAAATAGGCACGCCATGGCTGGGGGCCTCGGCTAGCCGTACGTTGCGGGGAATTATTATTTCGAACAGCTTCGTTTTGAAGAATTTCTTTATCTCAGCCGTAATCTGCTTGGAAATAAGCGCCCTGCCGTCGTACATCGTTATTACAACCCCCTCAATCGCGAGCTGCGGGTTGAGGTGTTGTTTGACCATTGCAATGGTGTTCATAAGCTGGCTTACGCCCTCTAAAGCATAATATTCCGACTGCATAGGAATGATTATAGAATCCGAAGCGACCCAGGCGTTTATCGTCAAAAGCCCCAATGACGGCGGGCAGTCTATAAATATGTAATCGTAATCGGCGCGCACTTTATCGAGCGCACTTTTTAATATGCGCTCTCTATTCCTCTTATAAACCAAATCAACTTCCGCGCCCGTCAAGTCGACGTTGGCGGGCAGAACGTCTAAAAGCTTTACCTGTGTGGGCAGGATATTCGCGGCGGCCGCATCGTCCTCGATAAGCACGTTGTAGACCGACTTCTTTAAAGAACTTTTCGAAAACCCAAGCCCTGTGGTGGCGTTGCCCTGCGAGTCAATGTCGACCAGCAGGACTTTCTTGCCCATATCCGCGCAATACGCCGCCATATTTATTGCGGTCGTCGTCTTGCCGACGCCGCCCTTTTTGTTAGTAAAAGAAATTATTTTACCCATACTACTCCAACTTTTTCTCTATTGCGTAAGTTTTCCTGTACGTTTCACGGGAAACATCAGAAGCGAATATTTTTTTCTCCGTCGTCGTTACCGCCGTCTTTATTGTCTTCCGAGGGCTGTTCGTCGGGCTCGGCTTCATATTTTTTGAATGCGTTTTCTACGTGCTTCGCGTCTTCTTCGTCCATATATTTCAAAATTTCTTCGACCGTTTTGCCTTCCATAAGCATATCCACCTCTTCGGTGTAAATGGTTTCGCGTTCGATAAGCACCCTAGCCATATTGTCCAAAATTTGGCGATTATCCGTCAAAAGCTTCGTCGCGCGGGCGTGAGCTTCGTCGATAATTTTACGCATTTCCTGGTCAATGATTTTCGCCGTTTCGTCAGAGTAAACGTTGTGCGTTTCCATATCTTTGCCGAGGAATACCGTCTGAGAGTCCGAACCGTAAGCAAGAAGCCCGAGCTTATCGCTCATACCCCACTCGGTGACCATGGACTTGGCAATTTCAGTAACTTGCTTAATGTCGCCCGAAGCACCGGTACATACCTCTTTAATAGCAATCTCTTCGGCAACCCTGCCGCCTAAGCCCATACAAATTCTGTCTAAAAGGAACGATTTCGCCATATGCACGTCGTCGTTATCGGGACGAATGGACGTATAACCGAGCGCGTTACCGCGGGGGATAATCGTAACTTCGTGAACGGGATAGAAGTTTTTGCAGAGCTTTGCAATGATTGCGTGACCCGATTCGTGATAAGCAGTAATACGCTTGTCGCTTTCGGTAACGACGTGGCTCTTCTTCTGGGGCCCCATTTCGACTTTATTTATTGCTTCGTAAAGTTCAGAGTTAGTTATAAACTTTTTGTCCGCACGTGCGGCGAGTATCGCGGCTTCGTTTAATACATTTGCAAGATCTGCTCCCGAGAAGCCCGCAGTCATACGCGCAACCGTCTTGAAATTGACGTCGGGGGAAACGGGTTTGTTGCGGGCGTGAACCTTTAAAATCTGTTCTCTGCCCTTTACGTCGGGAAGATTTACGAAAATCTGTCTGTCAAAACGTCCGGGACGCATAAGCGCGGGGTCGAGAATATCCGCACGGTTGGTTGCCGCGATTACGATAACACCCTCGTTGCTTTCAAAGCCGTCCATCTGAACCAGTATCTGGTTTAAGGTCTGCTCTCTTTCGTCGTTGCCGCCGCCAAGACCCGCGCCTCGGTGTCTGCCGACTGCGTCGATTTCGTCGATAAAGATGATGCAGGGCTGGTTTTTCTTAGCCATTTCAAATAAGTCGCGTACGCGTGATGCACCCACGCCGACGTACATTTCAACGAAATCGGAACCCGAAACCGAGAAGAACGGCACGCCCGCTTCGCCTGCAACGGCTTTAGCGAACAACGTTTTACCCGTTCCGGGAGGGCCTACAAGCAGCACGCCCTTAGGAATGCGCGCCCCCAAATCCGAGAACTTTTTAGGCTGGCGCAAGAACTCTACGACCTCTGCAAGTTCAACCTTTTCTTCCTCTGCGCCCGCCACATCGGTGAAGCGCACCTTGATATTGGTAGTGACGCGGGCCTTGGTCTTGGCGAAGCTCATCATCTTTCCGCCGCCGCCCATCGAAGAGCGGATAATAAGGAAGAACACAACGCAGACGATTACAATCGATAGAACCGAAAACGCAGTTGAAACCCAGCTTCCCGCATTCGGGTTTGTCATATCTACTTCTACGCCCAACTCTTCGGCAAGGGCGCGTATTTGCTGTAAACCGTCGGAACCATATTGCGAAGGTCCGTAGCAATAGTATGCAAGCACCGTTCTGCCGGTTGCCGTGTTATAAGTATAGCCCTTGTATTCGTAAGCGTTGAACTCTACTTTCCATATTACTATAAGAGGTTCTGCTTTTTCGTCGTCGGTAACAGCTACTCCGTCGACTATTTTGTAGCCCTCAAGTGTTTTGTCGGGGTCTTTGGCGCTTACTAATTTGTCATTTTCGTAATTAGGCGCATAACCAACGCCGTTGGGCTTATATGCACCGTCGTCATCTCTGACAAAGTATTGGGCGTTCTCCATATAGTTAATAAATTGCGTCGTAGTTCTTTTTGCGGCGCCACTGTTTAAAGTTCGCGTTAAAATGACGACTACGGCGGCAACAACAAGGACGAATATTATTAGTCCGAATATAATTTTGCCTTTTTTATTCAAAATATTGCTCCTTTTTATAAACTGATAATTATTATAACAGATGTGTAAGCGTTTTTGCAAGCATTTGCCTTAAAAAGTTTGCCCTCTCACCTAATTTTTACAGTATTTTCACTTTATTCTTTGCCTGCAAAATTGGTGTATTTATGTCGAAAGACTGTAAAATTTTGCTTTGCGCTATATGTTTTTTACTGTTTTTAGCCTATTCAAAAATGTTTCCCGTGGAACATTCAACCAAATTTTTTCGCTATTTTAATGTTTCACGTGGAACGTATAACGCTTATTTTTTGGAAATTGTGGATAATTTTTCAATTTTTGTGGGTTTTTTGTGGCTTTTGTTAAAAACTCAGCAATTTTTATGTGGACAATTCCCAAGGTTTTTTTCAAAATTTTCGGAATATGCCCTTACACGGCTTAATTTGTGTATTTTTTGTGGATAAAATGCGCTTAATTGCTTGTTCAAGCGCTTGCTTTGTTGTGGATAATGTGTAAAAATGTGGAATTTTTCGATTAAAATTATCCAGAAAACAATTGCGCCGAATTTTTTGGGAACTTTTAACGGATTTTAAGGATATTATGGAAAGATATTATATTTTCTTTTTACCTTGGCAATAACTGCTATGAGGTTAGTATGGAGTATTCTTTCAATTTATATAACGCATTGGCGCCGCAGGGAATCTGTCTGACGCTTAAAAAGATGCTGTCAGAGTTTACCAAGACCCCTACGGTTCTTTGCATTGGCAGCGATTTGTCTGTCGGAGACAGTTTGGGCCCTGTTGCGGGAACTATGCTTAAAAATCAGCTTGCGGGGTTAAACTGTTATGTTTACGGAACGCTTGCAAAGCCTATCACGGCACACGAGGTAAAATATATGAACGAATTTCTTCGCGCCACTCACCCCGACAGTCCGATTATTGCAATCGATGCGGCGGTAGGTATTGCGGGGGATATAGGTCTTATTAAGCTTGCGCCTACGGGAATCAAGCCCGGGAGCGGAGCCAATAAAAAACTTGAAACGGTAGGCGACGCTTCGATTATGGGAATTGTGGCGGAAAAGTCTGTTTTCAATTATTCGCTTTTTGCTGCGACAAGGCTGAACATTATTTATAAAATGGCTACTATAATTGCGGACGGAGTTTCTTCCTTTATAATAGAAAGCCTTCAAAAAGGCAGTTGGAGAAGCGAAGTCGACGTTTTCGATAAAAAATCGGTTTAACGGTAACTTCTTTTGATATTTCGGAATAGAATATAGTAATGAACGGTTACGGTAATTTTTTGTTTCACACACGCGACGGCGGAGTTTTGGTTCACGAACCGCGGACCGAGATTTTGCATAACGGGGTATGTGTGGAAGATAATTATGACTGCGAAAGAAGTTGCGGAAGAAGTTCCGTAAATAACGACTCGTTACTTATATTGCTTATTTTGCTCCTCTTGACAACGCCCGGAAAATCGGACTGTAACGTTTGATTTTTCAATAATACATAAAGTGCGCCCACCCGCAAAATTGCGG
>CAJTVA010000017.1 GCA_910579585.1 uncultured Christensenella sp. | reverse complement strand
ATTATAAATTAAAAAAAGCCGCCCGCGAGCAAAGCTCGCGGGCGGTTAATTTTTATTTGTTGTCTGCAATTATCTTGTCGGCGAGTTGAGGGGGAACTTCTTCATACCTTAAAAACTCGGTCGAGAACTTCCCTTGCCCGCGCGTCAAACCGCGCAAGTCGGTTGCGTACTTGGTGATTTCGGAAAGGGGCACTTCCGCGACGACGGTCGTTATATTTCCCTCGGGCGCGCTTTCGGAAATTCTGCCCCTGCGCTTTGAAATATCGCCCATCACCCCGCCGAGGTATTCGCCGCTTACGGCAACTTTCAGCTTCATAACAGGCTCTAAAAGTACGGGTTTTGCGTTCTTCAAGCCCTCTTTAAAGGCAAGCGCGGCGGCGGCTTTGAAAGCCATTTCGGACGAGTCTACGTCGTGATAGCTTCCGTCGTAAAGGACGGCGCGCAAGCCCGTTACGGGATAGCCCGCAAGCACTCCGTGCCCCAGACACTCTTTTAAGCCCTTTTCAACCGCGGGTATGTACTGCTTGGGAACGGCTCCGCCGACGACCTCGTCGCCGAACGCGAACTCGCCGTCGAACGGCTCGAACCGCACTTTGCAGTGCCCGTACTGTCCGTGGCCGCCCGATTGTTTTTTGTGCTTGCCCTCGGCGCTGGCAACCGCGCGGATAGTTTCGCGGTAGGGGATACGAGGCTCGGATAAAGTAACGTCAAGATTATAGCGTGTTTTAAGCTTTTTCGCCAACATTTCGAGGTGAACTTCGCCCTGACCGCTTAAAATCAGCTCGCCCGTGTCGGCGCGTTTTTCGACCGCGAAAGTGTAGTCTTCTTCAAGCATCTTCTTAAAGCCCGCAAAAGTTTTATCTTCGTCGCCCTTTTTCGAGTTGACCGCAAGCGAAATGGTGGGGCGGGGGAAGCGGATAGGGTCGAACTGCAAAGATGTACCGACGGCGCAAAGGGTGTGGTTGGTGTCTGTCGACGTCAGTTTGTTGACCGCGCCGATATCGCCTGCAGTCAGTTCGGTGACAAGCTCGGCTTTCTTGCCTTTCAGCGTGAAAATCTGACCGATACGCTCTTCAACGCCCGTGTTGGAGTTATAAACGGTCATACCCGTTTTAAGTCTGCCGCGGAAAATTTTGATATAGTTCATCTTGCCCGAGTACGCGTCGTAAACGGTCTTAAAGACTTGGGCGGCAAAAGCGCCGTCTTCTTCGCAGTGCACGTTCACTATTTCGTCTGCCGAAAGGTCGGTTGCAAGCGAGTTCTTTCTCTCGTTAGCGGTGGGCATATAGCGGACGATTTCGTCCAGAAGATTGATAACGCCGCGGTTCTGCGCCGCACTGCCCGCCATAACGGGTATAACGTTGCCCGTCGCAATACCGCGCCGTATACCGTGCACGGTTTCGTCTTTTGAAAGCTTGCCCTCGTCAAAGTACTTGTCTAAAAGAATTTCGTCGTTTTCAGCCGCCGTTTCCATAAGGCTTGCCTGCATTTCCTGCATATATCCTTTCAGATTGTCGGGCACGGCAATCTCCTGCGGACCTTGGGTAGAGAACTTATACGCTCTTTCCTGAATAGCGTTGACGTAGCCCGTCATTTTCCCGTCAGACATAACAGGCAGTTGAATGGTCGCAAGCTTGCCTGCGTACTTTTCTTTGAGCGCGGCGACAGTGCCTGCGAAGTCTGCGTTCGTCTTGTCCATACCGTTGATGAAAATAATCAGCGGTTTGCCGAGTTTAAGGCAGTACTCGACTACGCTTTCCGCGCCGATAGGCAGAACCCCGTTCGCGCCAATTACGAGAACCGCGGCGCCGCACGCGGCAAGCCCCTCGTGACGCTCGCCCTCGAAGTCGTAAAACCCGGGCAGGTCCAAAAGGTTTATTTTGACCCCTTTCCATATAAGGTACGCAACCGAGGTGTAGACGGAAAGCTTTTTCGATTTTTCCAGCTCGTCGAAGTCCATTAAAGTGGTGCCGTCTTCGACCTTGCCCATTCTGTCGATTACTCCGCCGTTAAACAGCATAGCTTCGCACAGCGTGGTTTTACCCTCGCCGCTGTGCCCGATAACCGCAACGTTGCGGATTTCCTTAGCAGTAATATTCATAATTTTCCCCTTATCCCGCCGAAGCGGTTTGTATTTACATTATAATATAAGAAAAACCATATTTCAATAGGCAAATTAAAAAAAGCCTCGCGCACTGAGTGCGCGGGGCTGAAATTTAATCGATTCCAAAAAGTGAATTAGGCGTAATTCCTAATTTTTCGTACAAAGATAAAATGTTGTCATAACTGGGCTTTTTGCGCCCCAACAACCATTGACTTACCGTTGTTTGATTGACACCAATAATATTTGCAAGCGCTTGTTGACTTAAATTCCGCTCTTGCATAACTTGTGTGATTACGTCGGCATAGTTCATATTGATATTATTTTTCAAAGACTTCATTTGGCATTATATCAAGAAACTCGCATAATTGTAAAATTTGTGCGTAATTAAGCTCATATACTCCGTTTTCAAATCTGCTGTATTGCTGTTGGGTCATATATAAGTGTTTTGCAACTTCCTTTTGGGTCAGCTTTTTCGATTTGCGTGCAACTTTTATGTTATTGCCTATCTTCTTTGAGATATCTTCCATATTCTAAAATATGACGGTTTGTGATGTAAAATTCTTGACTTACATCACTAAGTGATGTAAAATTTATTGACAAAGGAGAGAACTATGAAATCTGCTATTGAACAAATACTTAGCGGTGACGCAACTTGTGAAAATATCGAAATACCGAGAGAAACCAACAAGACGTCACGTGAAGCTGTAAAAGTGTACGAGAAGCTTAAAGGAATGCTTAACGAAAAGCAGAAAGAGCTGCTTGAAAAGTATTTAGAGCTAGATACAATCGCGACAAAGGAAATTGAAGAGGAGTATTATAAGCACGGGTTCAAGCTTGGGTTAATGATTGGTGCAGAGGTATTTTTGGGGTAATTTCTGTTATAAATTAACAAAAATTAATCTATTTCACATTTTTGAAAGGGTATAAGAAAATATAATACCCCGAAAAGTGACGGTTTTGCATAATAATTTTTTGTCGAAAACGGTCAACATATTGGGGTTGTCCGTTTTTTGGAACGCTAAATTTGGGCGCAGGGGTTAAAAACGCGCCGAAACGGGCAAAAACAGTAAAAAAAAGGCTGAAAAAACGTTGACTTTTATCGGTTTGATTTATATAATAGAAAAGCGCGTCAAAATTTCAGCTTGCAAACGGGCGGGAAATAACCGCGAAAACGTATAGGGAAGATGCGTAAAGTTACTGCAAAAAACGGAAATTTAAGTCCCCGTTACAGATAATTTGCGCTGACAAGTGTGGGGGCGCGACCCCTGCGACTAACCGTGGCTTAACCGTTTACGCCGCTTTGCGGTGTTTTTTCACGGGAAAGGCGCGATACACACGGTTAAGTTGACGACGCGAAACTTTATTTTTGTTAGTATAAAGGAGCAAAACACAAATGGCAGGACAGAAAATCAGAATCAAACTTGCAGCTTACGACCACGAACTCGTTGACCTTGCTGCGGCGCGCATCGTTGAAACCATGAAGAAGAGCGGTGCGAAAATTTCGGGGCCTATTCCCCTTCCCACCGAGAAGGAAATCGTAACTATTCTCCGTTCGCCCCACAAGTACAAGGACAGCCGCGAACAGTTCGAGCAGAGAACTTATAAGAGAATTATCGACATCTACACCCCCAACGCGAAGCTTTTGGATACGGTTCATCTTCCCGCAGGCGTAGACATCAAGATTAAGCTGTAAATATACGGCGCAATACTTTGTTGCGGCGGAAAGGTAACACAACCCCTCATCTGTCACTTTGTGACACCGTTCCCCTTTAGTAAGGGTGAAGGCTTGTAAGGGAAGAGGCGCTTTGTATATTCCATATTATTATATAAGTCAATATAGATAACCAACGGATTTATGCCGACGCGAAAGTGGCGCTACTTAAAACGAGTTATCTGAAAAATAAATTTTTATAAGGAGAACTTTATCAATGAATAAAGCAATCATCGGCCGTAAGGCGGGTATGACCCAGATATTTACGGCAGAGGGCAAGGTTATCCCCGTAACCGTTGTAGAAGCGGGACCCTGCCCCGTAGTGCAAATCAAAACTGTTGAAAAGGACGGCTATGCCGCTTTAAAACTCGGTTTTGACGAAGCGAAGGAAAAGGCTTTGACGAAGCCCGAACTCGGTCAGTTCAAGAAAGCAGGCGTTAAACCTTGCAAAGTCCTCAAAGAATTCCGTCTTGACGACACCGCGTCCTATTCGGTAGGCGGCGAAATCAAGGTAGACGTATTTGCGGCCGGCGACAAGGTAGACGTTCACGGCGTATCCAAAGGTCACGGTTATTCGGGCGTTATCAAGCGCTGGAACCAGCACCGCCTTAAAGAAACGCACGGCGTCGGCCCCGTGCACAGGGAACCCGGTTCAATGGGCGCGAACAGCTCGCCTTCGAGAGTTTTCAAGAATAAGCACCTCGCAGGTCAGTACGGCGTTGAGAACGTAACCGTGCAGAACCTCGAAATCGTGAGAGTAGACGTTGAAAGAAACTGTTTACTTATAAAGGGCTCCGTTCCCGGACCCAACGGCAGCGTCGTTACCATTAACGACACCGTTAAGTAAGGAGGTAGAAGATGCCTAGCATAAAAGTGTATAAAATGGACGGCAGCGAAGCCGGTACTATGAAATTGAGCGACAAGGTTTTCGGCGTTGAATACAACGAACCCCTTATTCATCAGGCGGTTGTAACCCGTCTTGCAAATGAAAGACAGGGCACCAAGTCGACCCTCACCCGTACGGAAGTAAGGGGCGGCGGCAGAAAGCCTTGGAGACAGAAGGGCACGGGTAACGCCCGTCAGGGTTCCATACGCGCACCGCAGTGGATAAAGGGCGGCGTCGTGTTCGCACCCAAGAGCCGCGACTTCTCAAAAGATATGAACAAAAAGGCGAAAATCGGCGCGCTTTTATCCGCGCTTTCCAAAAAGGTTGCCGACGGCGAATTCGTTGTTGTTGACAAGCTCGCGGTAAAAGACGGCAAGACGAAAGAAATGGTAGCGTTCCAGAAAGCGCTAGGTCTTGACAAGTCGGCGGTTATCGTTATGGATAACAACGACGAGAAGGTAATTCTTGCCGCAAGAAACATTCAGAAGCTTTCGACTTTACCCGTTGCGCAGATTTCCACTTACGAAGTCGTTGCAAACGCAAAGGTAGTTATGACGAAAGCCGCAGTTAAGAAAATCGAGGAGGTCTACGGAGAATAATGTTTGCCGAAGATATAATTTTAAAACCTCTTCTCACCGAAAAAGGTTACGACGGTATAGCGGATAAAAAGTATACGTTCATCGTTAAAAAGTCCGCGAACAAAATACAGATTAAAGCCGCGGTTGAAAAGCTGTTTGACGTGAAAGTAGAGTACGTCAACACCGTAAACTGCCACGGTAAGAAAAAGAGAATGGGCAGAAACGAAGGTTACACGCCCGACTATAAGAAGGCAGTCGTCCAGCTTACCGCTGACTCCAAGGCGATTGAGTACTTCAACTCGTTATCGTAAGGAGGGGTAGAAATGGCTATTAAAAGGTATAAACCCACGTCGCCTGCCCGCCGTTTTATGACGGTTAGCGCGTACGCCGAGCTCACGGGCGACAAGCCCGAAAAAAGCTTGATGCACGACAAGCGCAAATCGGGCGGCAGAAACAATCAGGGAAAAATATCCGTTCGCCACATCGGCGGCGGCAACAAAATCAAGTACAGAATTATCGACTTCAAACGCAACAAGGACGGTATCCCCGCAACGGTTAAGTCGATTCAGTACGACCCCAACCGTTCGGCGCACATCGCGCTTCTGGCGTATGCCGACGGCGAAAAGAGATACATTCTCGCACCCGTCGGGCTTACCGTCGGCGATAAGGTTATCTCTGGCGCAGGCGCGGATATAAAGAGCGGCAACGCGCTTTTGCTTGCGGACATCCCCGTAGGTACCGTCGTTCACGCAATCGAGCTTAAACCCGGCAGGGGCGCGCAAATCGCGCGTTCGGCAGGCATCTCCGCCCAGATTATGGCGAAAGAGGGCGCTTATGCGACCATAAAGATGCCTTCGGGCGAAATGCGCCTTGTTTCCTTGAAATGCAAGGCTACAGTAGGTCAGGTCGGTAACTTAGAGCACGAGATTATCCGCGTAGGTAAAGCGGGTAAGACCCGTCACTTCGGTATCCGTCCCACCGTCCGCGGCTCGGTTATGAACCCGAACGACCACCCTCACGGCGGTGGTGAAGGTAAGTCGCCCGTCGGACACGCAGGGCCTATGACCCCTTGGGGCAAGCCTGCTTTGGGTTATAAGACGAGAAAGAAGAAGAACCCCACTTCCAAATTCATCTTAAAGAGAATTAATTAAGGAGGAATAGAGTATGTCGAGAAGCATAAAGAAAGGACCTTACGCCGAAGAAAGGCTGATGTCGAGAATTTTGGCTATGAACGAAGCGGGCGAGAAGAAGGTTGTTAAGACCTGGTCGCGCGCAACGACGATATTCCCCCAGATGGTAGGGCACACAATCGCCGTATACGACGGAAGAAAGCACGTTCCCGTGTACGTTACCGAAGATATGGTCGGCTGCAAGCTCGGAGAATTCGCTCCCACCAGAACGTTCAAGGGGCATGCGGCAAAAACCGCCAAGAAGTAAGGAGCTGAAAAGATGGCTAAGAATATGAACTTAAAACAGGAAAGAATAGCGGCGAACAAGGACGTGCGCCCCTATGCAACCGCAAAATATATCAGAATTTCCCCTTACAAGATAAGAACGGTGCTCGCTCTTATCCGCGGGAAGTCGGTTGAGGAAGCGGAAGCGATTTTAACCTATTGCAACAAGGGCGGCAGCATGGAAGTGAAGAAAGTTCTTCTTTCGGCGGTAGCTAACGCGGAACACAACAAGGGTATGGACAGGGACGACCTTATCGTATCCGAAGCGTTCGCAAACGGCGGTCCCCACTTAAAGAGAATGCAGCCCGTATCCAAAGGACGCGGACACGCAATCTTGAAGAGAACCAGCCACGTCACCGTCATACTTGACGCAAAGAAGGTTTAAGGAGAAGATTATGGGACAAAAAGTTAATCCTCACGGTTTAAGAGTTGGCGTTATCTCCGCTTGGGACACTCAATGGTATGCCGATAAGAAAAACTTCGGAAAGTATATCAAAGAGGACAACGACATCCGTACCTTCTTAAAGAAGAAGTATTACGACGCGGCGATAAGCAAAATCACCATTATAAGAGCGGCTAACAAAATCGAAATAGGCATCTACACGGGACGCCCCGGCGTGCTTATCGGTAAAGCAGGCTCCGAAATAGAAGTTATAAAGAAAGACCTTGCGAAGCTTACGAAAGGCAAGGTAATAGTTATCAACGTCAAGAAAGTTGACAAGATTGACCAGGACGCTCAGCTTGTAGCGGAAGCGGTCGCTTCTCAGCTCGAAAAGCGCGTATCTTACAGAAGAGCCGTAAAGCAGCAGATTGCCAAGGTTTCGAAATCGGGCGTAAAGGGCGTTAAAATCACCGTCGGCGGCAGACTCGACGGCAGGGAAATCGCGGGAAGCGAAAGCTACCACGACGGTTCCATTCCTTTGCAGACTATCCGCGCCGACATCGACTACGGCTTTGCGGAAGCCCACACCACTTTCGGCGTACTCGGCATAAAATGCTGGATATACAAGGGCGAAGTGCTCGATACCGCTAAGCGTCTGATAATTTCAGAGGGAGGCGAAGAATAATGTTAATTCCCAAGAGAGTAAAACGCAGAAAGCAGCACCGCGGCAAGATTAGAGGTACGGCGCAGAAGGGCAACAAGGTTGCTTACGGCGAGTACGGACTTGTATCTTTGGAGGGCGGCAGAATTACTTCCAGACAGATAGAGGCTGCGCGTATCGCAATGACGAGATTCATCAAGCGTGGCGGTAAGGTCTGGATAGACATATTCCCCCACAAGCCCATTACCAAGCACCCCGCTGAATCCCGTATGGGTTCAGGTAAAGGTTCGGTTGAATATTGGGTAGCAGACGTAAAACCCGGCAGAGTAATGTTCGAAATGGCGGGCGTAAACGAGGATATCGCGCGTGAGGCAATGCGCCTTGCGAGCCACAAACTCCCCGTTAAGTGCAAGTTCGTTTTAAAGAGCGACCTTGAACCGGTTCAGGAAGGCGGTGAAGTAAATGAAGGCTAAGGAAATAGTAAATTTAAGCGACGAAGAGCTTTTGAAGAAGCTTCAGGAATTGAAGAGCGAACTTTTCAATCTTCGCTTCCGCCACGCGTCCGGACAGCTTGAAAATCCCCTTGCAATCAACCTTGTTAAAAAGGACATCGCAAGGGTGAACACCGTAATACGCGCAAGGCAGTTGAAGGCGTAAGGAGGAAGCAATGGAAAACAGAACGACGCTCAGAAAGGAAAGAGTGGGCATAGTAGTTTCGGACAAAATGGACAAGACGGTAGTTGTTGCCGTAACCGAAAAGTCGAAGCACCCCCTCTATAAAAAGACAATAACCAAAACTACCCGCTTCAAGGCGCACGACGAAAAGAACGAGTGCGGCGAGGGCGACAAGGTTTTAATCGTCGAAACGCGCAAGCTTTCCAAGGATAAGAATTGGCGCGTGGCGGAGATTATCGAAAAGGCTAAGTAATTAAAAACGCATATAAGCGTCGCATAACTTCGTCGCGCTGCGGCAACCCTCAGTCACTTACGCTTAGTAAGCTCTTTCGGGTTCTCCTCGCGCTTCTTGTTCTGCTCGCTTCTCTGTGTTTTTAACTCCCGCAATTTGCGGGAAATAATGTTATAAACGTAACGATTGCGACCTGCCGGCAATGGAGAGCGGGGTACTCACCCTCGCTTATGTGGCGGCGGAGCAATCCTCTGCAAAAAGTTGCGAAAGCAACAAGTTGTAAGTTCAAAAATAGGAGAGTTTTTATGATACAACCCCAATCAAGGCTCAAAGCCGCAGACAACAGCGGCGCTAAGGAGCTTATGTGTATAAAGGTGATGGGCGGTTCTTTCAGAAAGTTCGCGAACATCGGCGACGTCATCGTTTGCTCCGTTAAGACGGCGGCACCCGGCGGCGCCGTTAAAAAAGGCGAAGTTGTTAAAGCCGTAATCGTCCGTACCAAAAAAGGCATAAGGCGCGACGACGGAACGTATATCCGTTTCGACGAAAACGCGGCAGTAATAATAAACACCAACAAGGAACCGCGCGGCACGCGTATCTTCGGACCGATTGCAAGGGAACTTCGTGAAAAGAACTATATGAAGATTATATCCCTCGCACCCGAAGTGCTGTAATTAAAGGAGAAAAGCTATGAACGTAAAATTAAATGACAATGTATTAGTTATCTCCGGCAAATATGCGGGCAAGACGGGCAAGGTAATTGCTACTTCCCCGAAGAACTGCACGGTTACCGTTGAAGGCGTAAACATTCACAAAAAAGCGAAAAAAGCGAGAAAGGCGAACGAAGTTTCCGAAATTACGGAAATTCCCGCTCCCCTCGACGTTTCAAACGTAATGGTCGTCTGCGGCTCTTGCGACAAGGCCGTAAGAGTGAAACACTCTTTGTTAGACGGCAAGAAAGTAAGGGTATGCCCCAAGTGCGGCGCAACGCTCGACAGCGCGTACGCAGGCAAGGCGGGCAAAGCGGCCAAGAAAGAAGAACCTAAAAAGCGCGTAAGAAAGCGTGCCAAAAAGGACGAAGCAGCCGAGGCCGCCGCACCCGAAAATACGGACGACAAGGCTGAATAAGGAGGGTGACAATGGCTACGAAGAAAGCAGTAAAACAGGATAAAGTTTATAGTTCGAGAATGCTCGAAAGCTACGTTAAAGAAGTATGCCCCGCCCTTACGGAAAAGTTCGGCTACAAGAACCCTATGCAGGTACCCAAGCTTGTAAAAATTATTTTGAGCTCGGGGCTTGGCGACATTAAGGACAACGCGAAGTCCATTCAGATTGCGCAGAACGAAATGAAGCTTATTTCGGGACAGCAGCCCATAGTTTGCAAGGCTAAAAAGTCCGTCGCAAACTTCAAGGTGCGCGAGGGTATGCCCATCGGTTTGAAAGTAACCCTGCGCGGCAAGATGATGTACGACTTCTTCGATAAGTTCGTTTCGATTGCGCTTCCCCGCGTGCGCGACTTCCGCGGCGTTCCCGCAGACAGTTTCGACGGAAAGGGCAACTACTGTATGGGTATCAAGGAACAGCTTATCTTCCCCGAAATTCAGTACGACCAGGTCGAAAAAATCAGGGGTATGGACATATGCTTTGTAACAACCGCTAAAACGGACGAAGAAGCGAGAGAGCTTTTGAGGGCGCTGGGTATGCCCTTCAAGAAGTAAGGAGTGAGAATATGGCAAAGAAAGCAATGATAAATAAACAGCAGAAACCTGCTAAATACTCTACGAGAGCTTACACCAGATGCTCAATCTGCGGCAGACCGCACGCGGTGCTCAGAAAGTACGGTGTGTGCCGTATTTGTTTCCGTAACCTCGCCTACAAGGGACAGATTCCCGGCGTGAAGAAATCGAGCTGGTAAAAAGGAGAAAGAGAAATGACAGACCCTATTGCAGATATGCTCACCCGCGTCAGGAATGCGCTGGCGGCTAATAAGGAAACGGTGGAAATTCCTTCATCGAATATGAAAAAAGCAATAGCCGATATTCTTTTAAAAGAAGGCTACGTTTCGAACGTGGAATTCAAAGAGGACGGCTATAACGGCAAACTCGTTATTACCTTGAAATACATCGGGAAGAAAAAGCCCGTCATCAACAGCCTTAAAAGGGTATCGCGCCCCGGACTTCGCGTCTATTCGGACGTAGAAACGATGCCCAAGGTTATGGACGGACTCGGCGTAGCCATTCTTTCCACCAACAAGGGAATACTTACGGATAAGCAGGCAAAGGCGGCCAACGTCGGCGGCGAAGTGCTCTGCTATATATGGTAAGGAGGTAATTATATATGTCACGTATAGGTAAATTACCCGTTGCCCTGCCCGCAGGCGTAACCGTTACGTTCGAGAACGGTTTACTTACCGTCAAGGGTTCCAAGGGCACGCTGACGCAGAAAGTAGTCGGCGACATCAATATCAAAGTTGCGGAAGTTGAAAAAGAACACGGCGGGAAGGTCGTTGAAGCGTTAGTCGAAAAGACTTCGAACGCAGTCGGCACCGACGCGAAACACGGCTTATACCGCGCGCTTTTGCACAATATGGTCGTAGGCGTAACCGAGGGTTATACGAAGTCGTTGAAAGTAAACGGCGTCGGCTGGAAAGTCCAGAAACAGGGCAACAAGCTCGTACTTAACGTCGGTTTTTCGCACCCCGTAGAGTTTGCGGAGCCCGCAGGCATCACGCTTGCTTGCCCCGGCCCTAACGAAATCACCGTTACGGGTATCGACAAAGTTCTAGTCGGACAGACCGCGGCGGACATCCGCACCATCAGAATTCCCGAACCCTACCACGGTTACGGCATCGCTTACAAAGATGAAGTTATCGAGCGTAAGGAAGGTAAGACGGGAGGCAAGGGCAAGAAGTAAGTTTGGCTTGTCATCTATCGCAAAATACATCGTCAGGCTCCGCTTTTCTCGGGTCACGTACTTCTGTGTACGCTCCCCTCGGAAATGCTCGCTTTCCTTGTCTTTTGCGCGGCTGACAACCCAATACGTGTTTCCCTGAAAGGGGCTTGCTCGAAGGAGATTTATATGATAAATAAGATAGATAAGAACGAGGAACGTCTGAGAAGGCACGCACGCGTGCGTAAAAAGATAAGCGGAACGGCGGAATGCCCCCGCCTCAGCGTTTACCGCAGTTTAAATCACATCTACGTTCAGCTTATTGACGACGTGAAAGGCGTAACCCTTTGCTCGGCGTCGACGATGGAAAAGGACGTCAAGGCAAAGATAAGCAAAATGACCAAGACGGACGCAGCAAAGGAAGTAGGCAAAGCAGTAGCCGCAAAAGCTAAGAAGCTTAAAATCGAAAACGTCGTTTTCGACAGGGGCGGTTACATCTACACCGGACGCGTTCAGGCGGTAGCAGACGGCGCAAGGGAAGCCGGACTCAATTTCTAAGGAGCTTATTATGGAAGAAAAGAAAGAAAGACCTGCAAGAAGAAATAACGGTTTTAAAAGGCAGGAAGACGACGGCTTAATCAAGAAGCTCATTCAGGTTAACAGAGTTACCAAGACCGTAAAAGGCGGCAGAAATATGCGCTTTGCTGCGCTCGTCGTCGTCGGCGACGGCAAGGGCTCGGTAGGATACGGAATGGGTAAGTCCAAGGAAGTTCCCGAAGCAATCGAAAAGGCGAACGCACAGGCGAAGAAGAATATGCGTAAAGTTGCCCTTCAGGGCACGTCTATTCCCCACGGCGTACTCGGCGTGTTCGGCAGGGGTTCGGTTCTTATGATGCCCGCTGCGGAAGGTACCGGCGTTATCGCAGGCGGCCCCGTCCGTGCGGTTATGGAAGCCGCAGGCGTCAAGGACGTAAGAACGAAGTCGCACGGCACTTCCAACCCCATCAACTGCGTAAAGGCGGCTGTTTGCGGACTTTACGAGCTGAAATCGCCCGAAGAGATTGCCGCAGCCCGCGGTAAGACCGTAGAGGAAATTTTGGGCTAAGGAGAGCGGAATTATGGTAAAAGTTACTTTAATTAAAAGTTTGAACGGGCAGGTACAGTCCGTAAAGGCAACGGTAGCGGCTCTTGGGCTTAAAAAAATCCGTCAGTCGAAAACGTTTGAAGAAACCCCCGCAAACCTCGGTCAGATAAACAAGGTTGCGCACCTTGTCAAGGTAGAAAAGGTTTAAGGAGCAAACAATGAGAGTAGATACTTTATCGCCCGCAGAGGGCGCAAGAAGGGAATCAAGACGACTGGGAAGAGGTATAGGCTCGGGCTTGGGCAAGACCTCCGGTAAAGGTCATAAGGGACAGTGGGCCCGTTCGGGCGGCGGCGTACGCCCCGGCTTCGAAGGCGGTCAGATGCCCCTTGCAAGAAGAATCCCCAAGCGCGGTTTCCACAACAAATGGGCAACCGAGTATACCATTATCAATTTAAGCCAGCTTTCTAACGTTCCCGCAGGCACCGTCGTAGATTACGGTTACGTAAGGCTCAACGGACTTGCAAAGGAAGTTAAGAACTCCGCAGGGCTCAAAGTCCTCGGCACGGGCGAAATCAAAGTTGCCCTTACCGTAAAAGCGGCTAAATTCTCGGCTTCTGCGAAAGAAGCTATAGAGAAAGCCGGCGGCACTTGCGAAGTGGCAGAATAATTTCTTAAAAAATCAGCTGCGCAAGCAAAAACGACGCTTTTTGCTTAGCGCACCCAATTTGCGAAAACTTTCGGCTCGCCGAGGTGAATTTGCGCGATAATATATTGGTGTGCGCTTAGTATCGCGCAAAGAGGGCGAGAAGCCCTAAAACTCACGGCAAATATGAGCCGCAGAATAGGCGATTATTTGCGTGAACGAGGTCTTTATGTTTGAAACAATAAAAAATTGTTTTAAGGTCAAGGAAATACGCAAAAAGATTTGGATAACCCTGCTTCTTCTGCTTATTTTCAGAATCGGCTGTTATATTCCCGTACCCGGCATCAACCCGACGCAGTTCGGCGACGCCATATCGAATAACAGCTTTTTGGATATAATGTCGTCGATAACGGGCGGCTCGCTGGGTAACGCAACGCTGTTCGCCCTCGGCATCAGCCCCTATATCAACGCGTCGATTATTATCCAGCTTCTGACCGTAGGTATCCCCGCGCTCGAAAGGCTTTCTAAACAGGGCGAGGACGGAAGAAAGAAAATTGCGCAGATTACGAGATACGTAACTATCGCGCTTGCGGTTGCGCAGGCGATAGGTATTATCGTCAACTTCGGTTTCGCAACCGACGGCGCGTTAAGACTTTCTATCTTCGGTTACGGCACGGCAGGCGTAAGCGAAGTCGGTGCAAAGTGGATGGCGGGAATTTTCCTCACCGTCGTATACACGGCGGGCGCAATGCTCGTTATGTGGATAGGCGAGAGAATAACCGAATACGGCGTTTCCAACGGCATTTCGCTTATAATCTTTATCGGTATCATTTCGACCGCGGGTCTTACAATCGTATCGAGGTTCGAAGCTGCTTTCACCGGCAGCCCCGAAGTATTGTGGGAAGTGCTCGGCTTCGTCCTTCTGACAATAGTCGAGTTTGCGGCAATCGTAACGGTTGACCTTTCCGAAAGAAGGATACAGGTTCAGTACGCTAAACAGGTCAAGGGCAGGAAGATGTACGGCGGACAGTCGTCCGTAATACCTATGCGAATTTCGGGCTCGGGCGTTATGCCCCTCATCTTCGCGTTTGCGCTCATCTCTTTCCCCCAGATGATAATAAGCCTTTTCTGCTCGGCGGACAACCCCGCGCAGGCAGGCATAGTCGAATGGTTCTCCGGTTCGGGCGCCTGGTACGGGCAGCTTATCTATATGGTAGTGCTGTGCTTACTGATTTTCGCGTTCGCATTCTTCTATTCGTCGATGCAGTTCAACCCCGAGGACGTTTCCAAGACCATTCAGCAGAACGGCGGTTTCATTCAGGGCTTCCGCCCCGGAAAACCCACCGCGGACTATTTGAAGAAAATTTCGAACAGAATAACCCTTTTCGGCGCGATTTATCTTTCGCTGGTTGCGTTTATTCCCTCGATACTCTCAATGATACTCTCTGCGGTTCTTCCCAATATGGACCTTTCGCTGCTGTCGGTGTTCTCAACGACGGGTATCCTGATTGTCGTATCGGTTGCGCTCGAGCTTAACAAACAGTTAGAGTCGCAGCTTATGATGAAGAATTATAAAGGCTTCCTGAAATAAGATAAAACACATATAAACTTCGTTATGCTACGTCGTGCTTGTTTCTCTGAGGTTCAGACGGGCAGGGCAGTAAAATTGAATTGCGAGGTCAAGCGGAGCGCTTATGAATATCATTCTACTCGGTGCGCCTGGTGCGGGCAAAGGCACGCAGGCAAGTAAAATCGAAGAAAAGTACAAACTTCTTCATATTTCCACGGGCGATATTTTCCGCGCAAACATCAAGGGCGGAACGGAAATAGGAAAACTTGCCAAGTCGTATATCGACGCAGGCAAGCTTGTTCCCGACGAAGTTACCTGCGACATAGTCAAGGACAGACTTACCTGGAACGACGCGAAAAGCGGATATATGCTCGACGGATTTCCCCGCAACCTTTTTCAGGCGCAGGAGCTTGACAAGTTCGCGAAAATCGATTTGTGCCTGAATATCGACGTTGACGAAAGTCTTTTAATGGACAGAATTTGCGGTAGACGCGTCTGCGCTTGCGGCGAAAGCTACCATATAAGCACGTTGAACGGCGCAACGACTTGCGCAAAGTGCGGCGGCGAATTGTATCAGCGCGCGGACGATAACCCCGAAACGGTGAAAACCCGCCTAGATACTTACAAATCGCAGACGGCGCCCCTTATCGAATACTATAAATCTCAGGGCAAGCTTAAAAGCGTAAAAAGCGGTGCGGGCAGCCCCGACGAAGTATTCGTGCAAATATGCGCGATTTTAGATAGATAATGATTACTATTAAAAACGAACAGGAAATTGCGTTTATGCGCGAAAGCTGCCGCATAGTCAAGGATACCCTCGACTTCGTCGGCAGGAATATCCGCGCGGGAATGACCACGAAGGACGTGGACGACCTCGTCTATAAATATATAATTTCCTGCGGCGCATATCCCTCTGAACTAGGCTACGAGGGCTACCCCGCGAGTTCGTGCGTATCAGTAAACGAAGTAGTCGTGCACGGTATTCCCGGCGACAGAGTGCTTCTCGACGGAGACATCGTAAGTGTGGACATCACTGCGGAAAAGAACGGCTTTCACGGCGACGCCGCAAGAACCTTTCTTATAGGCAACGTTTCCGAAGAGAAAAGACGGCTTGTCAAAGTTACCGAAGAATGTTTTTTTAAGGCGATCGAGGGCTTGCGCTCGGGCACGCCTTTGTACGATATAGGTTACGCGGTCCAGACCCACGCCGAAAGCCACGGCTACGGTGTAGTTCGCGCCCTTACCGGTCACGGTATAGGAAGAAGTATGCACGAGGACCCCTCGGTGCCGAACTACGGCAGGCGGGGCACGGGTATGCGGCTTCGCGCGGGAATGACTATCTGTATCGAGCCTATGATTACGATGGGCACTTACAAGGTATTGCAGAGCCGTGAGGACGGTTGGACGATTACCACCGCGGACGGCAAATGCGCCGCGCACTACGAAAACACTGTGCTTATCACTGAAAACGGAGTAGAAATATTAACGCTATGAAAGTGACAACCCCTGCCGTGGGCGGCATATGCCAAAGCAAACAGGGCAGAGACAAGGGCAGGTATTATCTGATTGTCGGTACCGAGCCGGGCGGTTTGATAGCCGTGACGGACGGGAACTTCAAAAAGCTTGCTACGCCAAAAAAGAAGAATTTGAAGCATCTTTATCTGTTGCCCGACAAGGCGGAAACGATTGCTTTAAAGCTTATCGAGGGCAAGCAGGTTTTCGACACGGAAATATACTCTGCGCTTAAAAATTACAATTTCCCTAAACCCGACGAAACCGCCGGTGAAGAAAACATAAAAGCGTAATTTACGTTTAAAGGAGACAATTATGAAAGTTAGACCTTCTGTAAAACCTATGTGCGACAAGTGCAAGGTAATAAAAAGAAACGGCAAAGTTATGGTTATCTGTTCCAAGAACAAGAGCCACAAACAGCGTCAGGGTTAAGGAGTTATAATGTCAAAGGACGACGTTATAGAAACGGAAGGCAAGGTAATAGAGTGCCTGCCCAACGCAAATTTCAAAGTCAAACTTACAAACGGGCACGTCATTACGGCGTACATTTCGGGTAAACTCCGCCTTAACTATATCAGAATTATAGAGGGCGACAACGTCAAGCTTGAGATTAGTCCGTACGATTTGACGAAAGGGCGCATTATCTGGCGGTCAAAGAATTAAAACGCATATATACGGCACACTGCTGTGTTGCGGCAATTTTTCTAGGGTAAGCCGTTTCCTTAAAGGAACCTCGGCTTCGGTGCGACACTTACGCAAGTAAGGCTTTCAGCCTTCGGTACGAAAGCTCCCCGTCATAAAAAATCACCGCGCCTTACATTACACCATATCTCTGCGTTTTAGAGAATCAGGGTAACGTGTTTCTCTGAGTTTCGGGCTGGGGCTTCGTCTTTGTATTCAGACGGCAGTTTTTCATTATAAAGGCGCAATTCTTTGCGCAAAGTGCCCTAAAATTATTGCAAAATAACAAAATTTATGGTATAATACCAAAGCTTTACTGTAAAAAACAATCCCGATTAAATTCTCCGCTCACATTCCAAAGACGACGCGGAGATTTAGTGCGGTTTATATACATTCACAAAAATAAAATAAGGAAGGAATTAAGTCAAAATGGCACGTATTGCCGGTGTAGATTTACCCAGAGAGAAGAGAGTTGAAATAGGACTCACCTATATCTACGGTATCGGTCTTAAAACCTCGCAGAAAATTCTTGCCGCAACGGGCGTAGACCCCAACACGCGCGTTAAGGATTTGGACGAGCAGACCGTTTCGAAATTAAGAGAATATATCGACCAC
Organism: uncultured Christensenella sp.; assembly: GCA_910579585.1. Lineage (GTDB taxonomy): Bacteria > Bacillota > Clostridia > Christensenellales > Borkfalkiaceae > Coproplasma. The sequence continues at coordinate 10,998 of CAJTVA010000017.1, read as the reverse complement.
AATATAAGGGTTGAGGGCGAGCTTCGTACCGAAGTATCGCTGAATATTAAACGCCTTATGGAAATAGGCTGCTATCGCGGTATCCGCCACAGAAAGGGCTTGCCCGTTCGCGGACAGTCCACGAAAACCAACGCAAGGACCCGTAAAGGTCCCCGCCGCACGGTAGCTAAGAAGAAGGGGGCTAAGTAATAACTATGGCAGCACAGAAAAAGCAGGTAACTACGAGAAAGCGTAGAGAGCTTAAAAAAATAGACAGAGGGCAGGTGCATATTCAGTCCTCTTTCAACAACACGCTCGTTACCGTTACGGATACGCAGGGTAACGTAATAAGCTGGTGTTCGGCGGGCAGTCTCGGCTTCAAGGGTTCGAGGAAGGGCACCCCGTTCGCAGCTCAGCAGGCAACCGAAACGGCTGTAAAGGCCGCGAAGGAACACGGACTCCGCTCGGCGGAAGTTTACGTTAAGGGCCCCGGTGCGGGCAGAGAGTCGGCTATACGTGCAATCGGCGCGTGCGACGTGGAAATCACGCTTATTTCCGACGTTTCCCCCATCCCCCACAACGGTTGCAGACCGCCTAAGCGTCGCAGAGTTTAAAAAGGAGGCAGATAAAATATGGCAACTTACAGAGAGGCTAAATGCCGCCTTTGCAGAAGAGAGGGCGGAAAGCTGTTTTTGAAAGGCGATAAATGTTATAACGGCAAATGCCCGTTTGAAAAAAGACCCGTAGCGCCCGGCGCGCACGGACTTGCCGCTGCAAGAAAGAAAGTTTCCGAATACGGCAAACAGCTTCGTGAAAAGCAGAAGGTAAAGAGAATTTACGGCGTTCAGGAAGGTCAGTTCCGCGCTTGCTACGAAAAAGCGGACAGAATGAAGGGCATAACCGGTGAAAATATGCTCTCGCTTTTGGAGCGTAGGCTCGATAACGTAATCTACCGTATGGGCGTAGGCGTTTCGCGCGGACAGGCAAGACAGCTTGTCAACCACGGTCACTTCCTTGTCAACGGCAAGAAGGTAAATATTCCTTCTTATATCGTCAAGGTCGGCGACGTCGTAACCGTTAAGGAAAGCAAAAATTCTAACAAATACTTCGAAAACATCAAGTCGGCAAAGGGCGGCAATACCCCCAAATGGCTTGAATTCGATAACGAAAAATTACAGGGAAAGATTTTGGCGTTGCCCGGAAGAGAAGATATTGACAGTCAGATTGCGGAGCATATGATTGTCGAGCTGTACTCCAAGTAATTGACGGAAAATAAAGGAGGAGTTTTATGATCGAAATTGATATGCCCAAAATCGAGGTTAACGAAAGCGAGGACCAGTCCTATGCGAAAGTAGTAGTTGAACCTCTCGAAAAGGGTTTCGGTCTTACCATAGGCAACTGCCTTAGAAGAATACTTTTGTCGGCACTCCCCGGGGCGGCGGCACAGGGCATAAGATTTTTAGACGGCAGCGTCAAGCACGAATTCTCTGCCATTGCGGGCGTAAAAGAGGACGTAACCGAAATTATCCTCAACATCAAGACCCTTGCGATTAAGACCACTGTAACCGACCCCGGTTACGTAAAGGTCGTTCATCTTTACAAGGAAGGCCCCTGCGAAGTTAAGGCAAGCGACATCTCGGACGATGCGGAAATAGAAATTATCAACGGCGACCAACACATATGTTACGTCGACGCGGGCGGCAAAATCGATATGGAAATCACTATCGGCAGAGGCCGCGGCTATAAGGGCGCGGACCACACCAGAACCGAGCTTTTGGACTATATCCCCGTCGACAGTATCTATACGCCCGTAAAAAAGGTAAACTACGCAGTCGAAAATACCCGCGTAGGACAGAATACCGACTACGACAAGCTGACTTTGGAAGTATGGACGAACGGCGCGTTCAGCGCGAAAGAAATAGTTTCCCTTGCGGCGAAAATTATGCAGGACCATATTTCACTGTTCGTCGATTTGTCGGATACGATTAAGGGGCTTGACATTCTCGTTAAGAACGAGGACGACAAACAGGCGAAAATTCTTGCTATGGCAATCGAGGATATGGACCTTTCCGTCCGTTCCTACAACTGCTTAAAGCGCGCAAACATACACACGGTGGAAGATTTAACGAGAAAGACCGAAGACGAAATGTTAAAGGTGAGGAACCTTGGCAGGAAGTCTTTGGACGAGGTCATTTTAAAGCTCGAATCATACGGACTTTCACTGTCAAACAAGGAGGATTAAGTTATGCCCGGCAAATTGGGAAGAACGGCAGAGCAAAGACAGGCTCTTTTAAGAAATCAGGCGTCCGAGCTTTTGTGGCACGGCAAAATCACCACCACCAAGGCAAAGGCGAAACAGTTACAGCCTTACGTTGAAAAAATAATCACCAAGGCGATTTCCGTTTACGACGATAACGTCGAATTCGAAGTAAAGACGACGGATAAGAAAGGCAAGGAAATTACAACCAAGAACGTAAAGGACAGCCCTAAAAAGCTTGCGGTTCGCCGTCGGCTTATCGGTAAACTTTACGACTTGCAGGAAGTAAAGCCTTTCAATGAAAAGAAATCGGACTTCAAGGCGAGAACGGCTGATATTCAGCACCCCTTGATGGAAAAGCTTTTCAACGAAATCGCGCCCAAGTACGCACAGCGTGCGGAAGAACTCGGTCAGGGCGGCGGATACACGAGAATTTATCTTCTCGGCGAACGTCGCGGCGACGGTGCGGAAGAAGCAATTATCGAACTTATTTAATTAAAAACCCCGCGCAGGGAAAGCGCGGGGTTTTTTGTCGTATTTGCGGTCAAAATCAAAAATTTACGTATATTTGTTGACATATTTCGCATATATGATATAATATATCTAGTAAAAACATCTTAAAGGAGATTTGTAAAATGGCATCTAAAAAAGGCGATTATTTTGGTCTTGCGTATCTTGTAAGCTTGATTTTGGCTATAATCCCCATTACCTCTTGGCTTTGCGGAATTATCACCAGAATTCAGGACGGTAAAATCGTTGCGGCAATCATTCGTATTTTCTTCGGTTTCAACATCATTTGGTTGTGCGACCTTATACTTATGATTTTCAGCAAGCACATTCTGCGCATTTTGCCTATCTAACAAACAGCGAAAAATTCCTCCGCGTTTTGCGGAGGAATTTTTTTATACTTTTATTTCGTCGTAGACATTGCCGTTTAAATCTTTGAATAAGAAGCGCCCGTCATCATACAGGATATAGCCGTGCGCGCTGCCCTCCTTCGGCAACGAAACCGAGCCTGGGTTTAGGTGGATATAACCGCAATTCTCTTTTAAAGGAACGTGCGTGTGCCCTGTCAGATACACGTCGCCGTCCGAAAGGGGCGGTACCTCTCTGTGGCCGTGCGAAAGATAAATTCTTATTCCGTCCGCGAAAACCAAAGCATAGTCCGGGGTGACGGGGAAGGGCAGAACCATCTGGTCTACTTCGGAGTCGCAGTTACCGCGCACGCAGAGGATATGCTCTTTTATTTCGCCGAGCATTTTCGCAACTTCCTGCGGTGCGTAATTTTCGGGCAGGGGGTTTCTGGGCCCGTGATAGAGGATATCGCCGAGAAGAACGAGCTTCTCCGCACCCGATTTTTTGTATTCATCTAAAAGTAACTTGCAGTATTTCGCCGAGCCGTGTATATCCGAGGCAATCAAAAGTTTCATAAAAAAATTATATCACGGCGGGGCGGCGCAGTCAATCAAACGAGAGGGGGCGAATCGCGGGGTCGGTGCAGGTGGCGGGGTGGCGGGGCGGTTAAACGAGGGGGGCGAACAGCCGCAATACGAAGTTCGATAGCCGCTTTAAGCGGGATAGCTTGCCGTCCTGCATTTCAACCGACAGCGCAAGGCTGTCCTGAAAGTCGCGCTCGACTTCGTCGCAGATTTTGCCTTCGAACACGACACCGCACTCGTAGTTAAAGTGGGTGGAGCGGAAGTCGAAGTTGTAACTGCCAAGAAATACCTTGTCGTCGCAAATCAGGGTTTTTGCGTGCATAAAGCCGGGGGCGTACTCGTAGAATTTTACGCCGCTCTTTTTCATTTGCCCAGCGAAAGCTTTCGATACCTCGAACGCGTATTTTTTGTCGGGAATATGCGGAATTATGACGCTGACGTCAACCCCGCGCTTCGCCGTGAACGCGAGCGCCGCCGCGAGCTTGTCGCTTGCGCAAAAATACGGGGTGAATACGTGCACACGCTCTTTTGCCGCGCATATCGACGAAATAAACGCGTCCTCGCAGAACGAACGGTAGTAGGGACTGTCGTAGAACGGCAGGCAGTTTTTTTCGCCCTGTTTGGGCGCGGGCATCTCGTAATGTCCATGCCACATCGCAAGAAACATTCCCTCAAAGATTTTCGCGGCTTCGCCATAAATTGCAAGCCCCGTGTCCTTCCAGAACCCGTACGGGCTGTCTATATTAATATATTCGTCGGCGAGGTTGACGCCGCCCGTGAACGCTACGCGCCCGTCTACCGTAATGATTTTTCTGTGGTCACGGAGGTTGATGTTAGCGCGCGGGAAAGGCGGCAGGCGGTGAAACACCTTGACTTTTGCGCCAAGCCGTTCAAGTTTTTTGACGTCGCGCCGCGATATTCTGAACGCAGAGCCCACTCCGTCGCAGATAATGTTCACCTCAGCGCCGTTGTTCCTCGCCTGTTCTAGCGCGTTTACGACCGAAGTTAAAAGGTGTCCACGACCGATTATAAAAAATTCTATATTAACGCTTTTTTTCGCGTTCGCGATTTCGGCGACGGCAAGGTTCCAGAACTTCGTTCCGCTGGAAAAATACCTTGCGTCCAAATACTCGGCGGGCGCCGTTCCGCAGGACAGGTTGGCCGCCCGCGAAAGTCCGACAAGCCCGTTGCAGTCGATTTTGAGTATGCCCTGAGGCTTCTTTTTGACCGACGCGAAGAAGTAAATCAGCGCGCCCGCGACGGGTAGGGTGGCAATGACGACGAACCAGGCGCACTTGACCTCTGGCGAGCCCTCTTTGATAAGCAGTACCAAAGAGGTTGCGGCGGTGAACGCCCACGTTGCGGCAAGCGCAACCGTTATGGGCAGGAATACGGGCAGATACAGGCATAAAAAAACAATTGCGGCAACCTGTGCCGCAATCAATACTAATATCCAGAAATTCGGTTTGAATAAAATTTTGGGTGAATTGCGCATAGCGTTTGGTATGCGCGGGTCAGATTACCATTTTGAGTATCGTCATTTTGCCCGTTCTGACGCTCGTCGCGCTTCTTTCGGCAAGCAGTGCGGCGGGGTTGTATTCGGTCAGAATTTCCTTTGCGAAATGGTCTACGTCAACTGCGTTATGCACTAGCATATTGATAACGGCGGCGGTATAGTCGTATGCAAGCGAAACGCCCAGAACCTGTAAGTTTTTGTTCAGGACGTCGCGCGCGGACAAAGTCGCGCTTATTTCGGACTGACAGCTTATAACGACGGTTTTGCCGTTGCCGACGATTCTGGTCGCAAGCGAGAGGGGCAGGCGCGAAGTCGCGCAATACACCGCCGCATCGCAAAGGTTGCCGCTGGTTGCGCTGTTTAAGTTGTTTTCCAAATCGTCGTCGCCCGCAAAAGCGTAGTAAATACCGCACCGTTTCGCCGTTTCCAGGTTGGCGGCGTTGTTGTCGATAATTATGGGTATAACCTTATGGTACTGCAAAACCTGCGCGATAATATTGCCTGAAAAATCGGCGCCGATTATCGCCACTCTCTGACCCGCAGAAAGATTGAGTTTGTCGTAAATATTTTCGGCAATACCTATGGTTTCTATGCACAGCGCCTGAAAATCGGTTACGGAATCGGGGAGAGGGGCGACCTCGTTATATTCGCACACGACGAAATCGCGCATAAACCCGTCGTAGTCTTTACCCGCGCTTTGCACGGTGATACATTCCTTGGGTTTGCCGCTTTTGCAGGGCAGGCAGTCTTTACAGGCGCGCGTAGGTTCTAAATAAACGCGCGTGCCCTTTTCGATGCCGTAGCAGCTTTCGCCTGCTTCCATAACGATTCCTACGGCAGCCCTGCCGGGAATTTTGGGGTACGAAACTTCTATGCCGCCGTTGTACAGCACTTCGTCGAAGTTGGTAAGCATAAGATGCGTTACCTTGACTTTAACCTGCGTAGGAGAGGTGATATTAACGCTTGCGGGTTCGTTCACAAGGTTTTTAACGCCTTTCAAAATCCAATTATCCATATCTTATTAAGCATTATATACCAATCTACTCAGTTTTGCAACTGTTTTTTTTAGCCGCTTAAATAGCCGAATTTTTGTGAATAGTGAAATAATAGACGGCGCAAGCAAAACGACGCTTTTGCGCAAGCGCACCCAATTTGTGGCTTTGCCACCTCAGCGGTGTGAATTTGCGCACGCGAGCGAAGCGACGCTCTGCACACCTTATTGTAAAGGTTTCAGATAATAATGTGCAGATTATATAATTGTGTGCCCTTAAAAATTGTGCAAAGGGCGGCGATGACGAAATTCTCAAAACAGCACAGTGCGCTGTTTTGTCGTCCGAGGTGAGCGCTGCGCATTATACGCGCAGTCGCGGTGCCCGAAAACGGCGTTTACATTGCGCCGTTTGAGAAAGAGCCGCCAAAAATCACGAAATATTTTATGCGCAGAATAGCGTGAAATATTTGTGAAGTGCCTTAAAATCAATTGACTATGAATTTTTATTGTTATATAATAGTTTAGCATCAGAAGAAATTAAGCGAGGTGAATTGTATGAAGCCCGAAATACATCCCGATTATCACGAGGTTACGGTTGTATGCGCTTGCGGAGCTACGTTCAAGACCGGAACTACTAAAAACGTTGAAACGATGAAGGTCGATATTTGCAATAAATGTCATCCTTTCTTCACGGGTAAACAAAAGTTGGTAGACACAGGCGGCCGTGTAGAGAAGTTCAACAAGAAGTATAAACTTTAATTATTACCTTAGCTCCAAAAACATAGTATTTGGAGCTTTTCTTTTAAAACGCATATAAGCGGCGCAATACTGCGTCGGGCTCCGCTTTTTTCGGGTTGCGTACTTCATTGTACGCTTCCCTCAAAAATGCTCGCCCTTCTTGTCTTGCTTGCTTCTCTGCGTTTTCGGTTAAGCGGTTTATTAAATGTCGAAAAAAGAAAAAAAGCAAAAAACTAAAAAGTGCGGGACTTACATCGGAGGTCAGGCCGTTTTAGAGGGCGTTATGATGATGGGCAAGACCTGTATGGCTACCGCCGTCCGCGACCCCAGCGGCGATATTCAGGTGGAAGCCAAGCGAATCAACAGGAAGCCTTCGACTAAAAAAGCCTGCAAAATTCCTGTCGTGCGCGGTATAGTCAACCTCGTACTGTCGTTAATCTGCGGAACGAAAACGCTTATGCGCTCTGCCGCAGTCTACGGCGACGAGGACGAAGAGGGCGGCAAAATTCAGAAATGGCTTGCCGAAAAATTCAAAGTCAGCGCAATGGACCTTATTTCCACCGTGTCGGTGGTGCTGGGCTTTATCCTTGCGTTGGGAATTTTCATCTTCCTGCCGCGCGTTCTCGTGGATTTGATTCCCGGGCTCGGAACAGGGCACTGGGCTTATTACGTTCTTCTGGGCGTATTCAAGCTTGCCATTTTCCTTGCGTACCTCGGGCTTATTTTGCTGTTAAAAGACATTCGCCGACTGTACCAGTACCACGGCGCCGAACATAAGACCATCAACGCTTATGAACACGGCTTGGAGCTTACCCCCGAAAACGTACTTGAAAGCTCACGCTTGCACGACAGGTGCGGAACGTCGTTCCTGTTTATCGTTTTAATAATCAATATCGTAATAATTTCGCTTGTCAGCTGGGGTTTTTACGAGCTTGTGCCCGGTATAGAGAGCGGGGTTGCAAGGTTCTTTATAAATCTGGCGATAGAAATAGTTCTTCTGCCCATTATCGCGGGCGTTTCATACGAGGCTTTGAAATTCCTCGCAAAATTTGATAACAAGTTCGTTGCGGTAATCAAGGCGCCGGGGCTGCTTTTGCAAAAGGCGCTTACGACGCGCGAGCCGTCAAGGGATATGGTGGAAGTGGCAATCGCCGCTTTCAATAAGGTGCTTGAAATGGACGCAGACGAAACTTTGCCTGAAACGACGTTCGTAACGGGCGGTATTCTTTCAAAGATGTTGGAAGAAATGAAGGCGAAGTTCAAAGAAAACGGCATCGACGAGAGCGACGCGGAGTGGATATTCTCGATAGTTCTCGAAATAAAAAGAAGCGAGCTGAAAAACGAGAGGACGGTTAAACCGTCGGAGAGCAAGAAAATTGCGGAAATCGCCGCGAAACGACTTGCAGGCAGACCGCTTTGGTATATTATAGGCGACACGGATTTCTACGGTTGTACAATCCGCGTTGACGAAAGGGCGCTTATACCCCGCCCCGAAACCGAGATTTTGGCAGACTGCGTTGTAAAGAGCGCGGAAGAGGGCGACAGAATTCTGGATATGTGCACGGGCTCGGGCTGTATCGCCGTTTCGGTTGCAAAAGCGCTTAAAGGCAAAAACGTTATCGTGAGCGCCGCCGACGTTTCGGACGCGGCTATTATGCTCGCCGAAGAAAACGCGAAGTTAAACGACGTGACGGTGCATTTTACCGTAAGCGACCTTTTCAGGAACGTGCGCGGTCGGTTCAATATAATCGCCTGCAACCCGCCGTATATAAGAAGCGACGAAATACCCACGCTTCAAAAAGAAGTGCGGGAGTACGAGCCTAAGGTTGCGCTTGACGGCGGCGACGACGGACTCGACTTTTATCGCCGCATAGCCGCGGACGTAAGGCAGTACCTCGTAAAGGGCGGTATGCTGATTATGGAGTGCGGAGAAGGTCAGGTCAACGAAGTTTTGCAGATTTTCTCCAAGCGCGACTACGCGATAGTTTTAAAGGACTTGTTCGGCGTGGAGCGGTTTGTCAAGATAGTATTTTAAAAATTAAAACGACGGATATGCGTCGCAATACTGCGTTGCTCTCCGTGCCGCCTTGCTCATTTACTTCAAGTAAACTTGCGGCGGACGGTACTCGCGCGCCTTGTCTTGCTTGCATCTTCGCCGTTTTTTGGTTACGTAAAAAGGTGTTTTATGGCAAATATGATAGATAAACTTAAAGACGTATACGCGCGGTACGAAAGCCTTTCGGAAAAGATGAGCGACCCCGCGGTTATTTCGGACACGGCGGAGTGGACGAAAATTGCCAAGGCGCAGTCGGAAATCGCCGAAACCGCGCAAAAATACGCCGAGTACGCCGAGGTCGAAAAGCAGAAAACGCAGGCGGAGGAAGCCGTCAAGACCGAAACCGACCTTGAAATGAAGGAGCTTTTATACGCGGAAATCGAGGACTGCAAGGATAAGCTTGCCACGCTTACGGAAGAGCTGAAAATACTTCTTCTGCCTAAGGACAAGAACGACGACAGGAACTGTATCGTCGAAATCCGCGGCGGCGCGGGCGGCGAGGAAGCGGCGCTGTTTGCGTACGAGCTGTACAGAATGTATTTGAATTATTGCGAGCGGCACCGCCTGAAAGTCGAGCTTGTGGATATAAGCGAAACCGAGCTTGGCGGCATAAAGGAAGTCGTTTTCAACGTCGCGGGCAGGGACGCGTATAAACAGCTTAAATTCGAAAGCGGCGTGCACCGCGTTCAGCGCGTGCCCGAAACCGAGTCGCAGGGGCGCGTACATACTTCGACAGTTACCGTCGCGGTGCTTCCCGAAGCCGAGGACGTCGAGGTCGAAATACGCGACGAGGATATCCGCGTGGACGTGTACCGTTCTTCGGGCGCGGGCGGTCAGAAAGTCAACAAGACCGAAACGGCTATCCGCATAACCCACTTTCCCACGGGGCTTGTAGTGACCTGTCAGGACGAGAGAAGCCAGCTTAAAAACAAGGACAAAGCGTTCAAGGTTTTGCGGTCCAGACTTTACGACTATTACAGTTCGCAGAACCAGTCCGCCTACGACGAGCACCGCAAATCGCTTGTCGGACGCGGCGACAGAAGCGAGCGGATAAGAACTTACAACTTCCCGCAAGGCAGAGTTACCGACCACCGCATAGGCTTGTCGCAGTACAACCTTTCGGAATTCATCATGGGCGACATAGAAAGTATGATTGAAGCGCTGGCTGTTGCCGAGCGCGAGCGCCAGCTTTCGGGAGAGGAGTAAAACGCATATAAGCGTCGCAACACGGCGTCAAGCACAAATCTGCCTTGGTCGTGTACGTCAATGTACACTCCCTGCGGTCAGAGTTCCGCTTTCCTTGTCTTGCTTGCTTCTCTGCGTTTTTGACGGCGGGGTATGAGTGTAAAACTCGATATTGACAATCCTACGAAATTATAATATAATAACCTTATGAAACACAATCAGTCATCGGAAGATTATCTTGAATGTATTCTGCTTTTATCGCGGGAGACGGAGTTCGTTCACCGCGTGGACGTTGCGCGCAAAATAGGGGTTTCCCAGCCTGCGGTGCAAAAGGCGATTAAAATTCTGGAAGCAAACGAATACGTCGAGTTCGACGGGCTTCACATCTACCTCACGCGGAAGGGGGAGGAGTACGCCGAAAAGGTCTATGAAAGGCACTGCATAATAAAGGAATTTCTGTTGGCGCACGGCGTGAACGCTGCCGACGCGAACGCGGACGCGTGTGAAATGGAGCACGTTTTATCCGACGCAACTTTCGAGATGATGAAAAGTTACGTCAAGCGTTCCGATAAGATTTAATTTAAATTTTCGGGTGCAGGTTGACTGCACCTTTGTTTTCGGTGATATTTTGAATTGGTATTATTGGATATTCGTCGCCCTTGTAGCGATGTTTATTTTGGGCGGAATTATTTTCACGCTTTTGTACAGGGGGCGCAAGCCTGTCTGCACCGTTGAATTTCTGCCGCCCGAATGTGAGCTTATTCATTTTTCTGCGTTCCGGCACGGCTACACGCGGAAAAGCGATTTAAGCGCGTTGTTGGTGCAATGGGCGCCTAT
>CAJTVA010000016.1 GCA_910579585.1 uncultured Christensenella sp. | reverse complement strand
TAATCTTGCCCGTGCGCTCCGTCGGGGTGCCGTCCGCATTCCATAAAAGCGATTTGTTCTGCGCGGTCGAAAAGAAGCCCGGCGCGATTGCGTTTACGCGTATACCGACTTTCGAAAAGTGCACGGCAAGCCACTGCGTAAAGTTCGAAACCGCGGCTTTGGCCCCCGAATATGCGGGAATTTTCGTAAGCGGCGTGAACGCGTTCATAGAAGAAATATTTATTATACTGCAACCCTTGCCCGCCGCCATATCGCGAGCGAACTCCTGCGTCGGAAGAAGCGTTCCCAAGAAATTCAGATTGAATACGAACCCTACCCCTTTCTCGTCCAAATCGAAAAAGGACATTGTGTCGGATTCAATATCTCCGGGCTCGAAGTACTCCTTATCCGTCTGCGCCTTGGGGCTGTTGCCGCCCGCGCCGTTGATTAAGATTTCACACTTGCCGAAGTCTTTTAAAATTTCGGTATGACAAGCGGAAAGCGACTGTTTATCCAGAACGTTGGCTTCATAGCCCTTTGCTATCCCGCCGTCCTTTCTTATCTCTGCGGCGAAGCTTTCGGCTTTTTGGGGCGAAAGGTCCAGAAGCGCAACCTTTGCGCCCGCCGCCGCCATTGCCTTAGCAAGCTCCGAGCAAATAACCCCGCCCGCGCCGGTAATAACTACGACTTTGCCTTTCAAATCTTTAACTTCAACGGGTAATTTCATAATTTTCTCTCCTTTTCAACGGCTTCGAAAAGCCCGTTTAAATACGCCGCGCCCAAAGCCCTGTCGTAAAGTCCGTAGCCGGGCTTACCATCCTCACCCCAGATGTTTCTGCCGTGGTCGGGTCGGACGTAGCCGTCGAAACCCGCCTTTGCAAGCGCCTTGACGATACCGTAAATATCGAGGTTCCCCGCCGCAGTTAAGTGCCCCGCTTCGGTAAAATCTTTATCGCCGTCATATTTTAACTGCCTGATATGCGCGAAATAAATACGTTTTGCGTATTTGTGCGCCATAGTTATCAGGTCGTTGTCCCGCCCTGCGCCGAGCGAGCCCGTGCAGAACGTAAAACCGTTATGTTTATTCGGCACCGCTTTCAGCATTTTATCGTAGCTATCCGCGCCTGTTATTATCCTAGGCAACCCGAACATATCCCAGGGCGGGTCGTCGGGGTGTATCGCCATATTTATGCCCGTTTCGTCGCACGCGGGCATTATTCCGTTTAGAAAATATATAAGATTGTCAAAAAGTTTTCCGCGATTGACCCCCGAATATGCTTCAATCAACGAATTCAATTCGTCCGTCGAATAGCTTTCGTCCCACCCCGGCAAACGCAGGTTTTGTGGGTCGAGTTTCATTAATTCTTCGTGGCAGTATGAAAGAGAATTGCTGCCGTCCGCAGCTTTGGTCTTCAAATCGGTGCGAAGCCAGTCGAAAACGGGCATAAAGTTGTAACATACGCACCTGACGCCCACCTTGCCCAAATTGCGGATAGTTGCGGCATAGTTGGCTATCAAACGGTCGCGGGAGGGCTTGCCGAGCTTTATATCCTCGTGCACGGGAACGGACTCTATAACTTCCATTTTAAGCCCCGCTTTATCGCAAAGATTTCTGAGCTTTAATATTTTGTCAAGCTCCCAGACTTCGCCGACGGGCGTATCGTAAACCGCCGTCACCACTCCCGACATATTCGGTATTTGCTTAATATATTCCAAAGGGATACAGTCGCTTTCGCCGTACCAGCGGAAAGTCATCTTCATTTGCGTTTTTCCTTTTTTGCCCTTTTGGCTTCTATCTTCGCCTGATACTTCTCCTCTTCCGCGTCGAAGTCCAGTCCGCGCTTCTCGCATCTTGCCTTAAGCTCGTCAATCCGCGCCGCTTCCGCCCCGGCTTCGGCAAGCTCCTGCTCCGCCTTCAAGCGCTCTTCGGGCGCTATCCATTCCAGTCCCGCAGCCTCGGCTTCGGATTTCTGCCTTTCCAGAATCCTCTCCCTGTCCTTTTTCAGGAACTTCTCCACGCCGAAGAAAATCAACAGCACGGCGCAGATACCGTATACAACCGTTTCAATCCATATATAACTGACGGTCACCATAGCGGAATTACTGCCACTGTCCGAAATAGCGTTGAAAATTCCGAGCGCAAGCGGACCCGACGCAGCCATAATCGAGCTGTAAATGCTCATAGTAAGCCCGTCGCAACGGAAGCCGTGCTTTGCCTCGATATGGTCGAGAACGTCGGCTATCATAGCAAGTATCATATAACACGCGGGCGAAGAACCGAAGCTTTTCAGCGCCACGCCTACGCATACCACGTAAAAGTTATCGGGGAAACAGCCCGCAAGCACTCCGCCCGCCGCGCCGATTACCAGCCCCGCGACAACCACCGTGCGCTTGCCGAACTTCCTCGAAAGCGGCCAAATAAAAGCCATCGCGACAGCCATAGGCACTGCGCCGAGGATATTGATTATCGACATCGCCAAGTCTTCGCCGAAAACGCTTTCCGCAAACTGATTGGAACAGAAGTATGTTACCGACATATTTTTCAGCGAACCCGCGAACTGGAAAACAAGGTAGAACGCGATTATTATCCACCAGAACGCATCCGTGCCCACAGCTTTCAGTTGTTTTTTAACGGAAATATTCTTCTTATCCGCCGAAACGACCCCGTAAGTTTCTTCGGTTACACGTTCGCGCGTGAAATAATATTGAAGAATAATAAACAGGAAGGTTATGACCCCGATTGCGATAAACGCGACCGTCCAGGCTGTGCGGTTGGGGGTTTCCCAGCCGCCGAGAAACCAGCTGACGACCATCGGGAAAACCATTCCACCCGCGCCCATTACCCCGAGATGCGCGAAGTTCGAGAACGAAGCGAGAAGTCCGCGCTGACTGCTGTTGCGCGTCGACAGCGGGATAAGCGTGCTGTTTGCCGTGTTGTACATAGGGTAGGCGACAGAATAATACAGATTATAAGCTATCGCCGTAAGCACCATTGTCGTTACGGGCGTATTGACGCCGTCGCCGACGGGCACAACGAAAAGAAGTATGCACGCCACCGCCAAAAGCACGGACGAAAGAAGTATCCACGGTCGAGCCTTCCCTCCCCTCGTTTTAGTGCGCTCTATAAGCTGCCCCACCACAAGGTTGCCGGCAATAATGAGTATCGCCGAAAGCATCGGCAAAAGGGTCAGAAACGTATTTATCGCCGCGGGAAGCGCACCCGTCGCGTCCTTGTACCCGACGAACAGTACGTCCGTCCAGTATCTGTTCAAAAAGCTTGTGAAAATTCCGCTCGCCAAAAGCGCGCCGAACGGTCCGAGAAAATAACCGAATAACAGTTCGGGCGCCTTGACGTTGGCTGATTTGACCTTCGTCGCAAACAGTTTACCGGCAAATAAACTTTTTTTACCGTCAGTATTCCCCTTCATCTTTTCCCCTCATATGACTCGATTTTTCTATATTGTACATCAAAAGTAAAAAAGTTACAATTGCAATTTTTTTGTAAAAATATTGCATATTTTGTTTTTTGCTGTATAATGTAAGTATGTTTAATTTCGTTTATAAGGATATAGACTTCGCGCACAAGATAGACAACCCCAGTCACCCGACCGAGGAGTACTATAAACACATACACCATTTTTACGAAATTTTATACTTGGTGCGCGGCAATATCGACTATACCGTGGAATCAGAAACCCACAGGTTAAACGGCGGCGACATTGTTTTCATCGCGCCGGGGAAGTTCCATTACGCCACGGTCGATTTAAGCGTGCCGTACGAAAGATACGTTTTCAAATTTCCCGAAAAGCTGTTGCCCGAATTCATTTTAGATAAACTTAACGGAAAGTCTTCTTTCTTTTTCGGTTCGGAGAAGTATCGGGAGCAGATTGAAGAATTCGATAAAATATTTCAAGCCTACTCGCAAGAAGAACTGTACGTTATATTTTCATGCGGGCTTTTGAAGCTTATAGTTATGCTCTGCCACGAGCCATTACATAAAGCGGAAAGCAACAACGACTTTATTTCCAGAATTATCGACTATATCAACGCGAACCTGGGTCAGCAGATAACTATGCAGACTTTGACGGAGAAGTTCCACTATTCCAAATCTTATATAAATATAGAATTCAAGCGG
Organism: uncultured Christensenella sp.; assembly: GCA_910579585.1. GTDB lineage: Bacteria > Bacillota > Clostridia > Christensenellales > Borkfalkiaceae > Coproplasma. Next base: position 27,766 of record CAJTVA010000016.1, on the reverse strand, counting down.
CAAATGAAAATCCCCATTATGAAGTATATCCGCTTGAAAAAGATACTTGCGGCGCACAAAATGATTATAAACGGCACCAAAAAATCAGTTGCCGCGGAAATGTTCGGGTTCGAGAACTATTCCACCTTTTACCGCGCTTACAAAAGCCTGATAGAGCCGAACGCCGTACTCGACGAAGAGGATACGCTTGATTAAAAGAATAAATAAATTGCAATAATTTTAAGAAAAAATTGCTATTGTAATTTATCGCACCGCAAGTTATTCTATAATCAGGTATGAGAAAGACTTTAAACATTAACGAAAGTTGGGAATTTATCAAAAAGGATATATCCCCCGAGCAGGCTGCGGCGGCATCGGGCGAAAAGCTTGACCTGCCCTTTACCTGGAACGGTACGGACGGGCAGGACGGCGGTAACGACTACGTACGCGGCGCGTTCTGGTTCGTAAAAAAATTTTCAAAGCCCGAGTTTTGCGACGACGAAGAAGTTTACGTCGAGTTCAAGGGCGTTAACTCTTCCGCCGAAGTATATCTTAACGGCGCGCTTATTACCGAGCACCACGGAGGGTACTCGACTTTCAGGGCGAACGTTACAAGCCGCTTGAAGCCCGAAAACCTGCTTTTGGTACGAGTGGACAACTCTAAGACCGAAAAAGTGTACCCGCAGACCGCGGATTTTACTTTCTTCGGCGGAATTTACCGAGACGTCAACCTTATTATAGCAAATAAAAACCGTTTTGACCTGGATTTTTTCGGGTCGTCGGGCTTAAAGATAACGCCGACGTTGGCGGGCGCGGACGGCGAAGTGATTGCCGAAGCGTACGTTACCGGTAGCGGCGAAGTGAAAATTACGGTGTACGACGCCGACGGCAACGTTGTCGCGGCGGGCGCGGGCGGAAAAAAGCTGACCGTAAAAGGCGCGCGGCTGTGGGACGGTATCCGCGACCCATACCTTTATACTTTAAAAGCCGAGCTCTTTTCGGGCGGGAAAACCGTTGACTGCGTTATACAGCGGTTCGGCTTCCGCACATATTCTTGCGACCCGAAAAACGGGTTCGTTCTGAACGGCAAGCCCTATCCTTTGCGCGGCGTCTGCCGACATCAGGACAGACCCGAAAAGGGCAACGCCCTTACCAAAGCCGACCACGACGAGGATATGCGGCTTATAAAAGAGATAGGCGCGAACACGGTAAGGCTTGCGCATTACCAGCAGGACGATTATTTTTACGATTTATGCGACGAAAACGGGCTTGTCGTCTGGGCGGAAATACCCTATATTTCAAGGCATATGCCAGAAGCGAACGAAAACGCGTTGTCGCAGATGAAAGAACTTATATACCAACAGTTTAACCACGCAAGCATAGTTATGTGGGGCATTTCTAACGAAATAACTATGCACCGCAAGCACAAAAAGGATATGCTTGCTTTCCATAAACGGCTGAACGCTTTCGTAAAGAGCAACGACCCCGAAAGATATACTACTCTCGCTTGCTTTGCAATGTGCGGGTTTAACAACCGTTCTGCATTCATAACCGACCTCGTAGCCTGGAATTTATACCTCGGCTGGTACGTTCCGGGCTTCTTCCTCAACGATTTGTGGATAAAATTTTTCCGTTTTTTGCACCCGAAACGCTGTTTGGGCTACTCCGAATACGGCGCGGAAGCTATGCCGAACCTGCACTCTAAGCGTCCTAAACGGGGAGATAATTCGGAAGAATATCAGGCGAAGTATCACGAATATATGCTTAAATGCTTTGAACGTTACCCCTATTTATGGGGAACTTACGTGTGGAATATGTTCGACTTCGCGGCGGACGCAAGAAATCAGGGCGGCGAGCCGGGTATGAACCATAAAGGGCTTGTCACGTTCGACCGTAAGACTAAAAAGGACGCGTTCTATATCTATAAAGCTTACTGGTCTAAAGAGCCGTTCGTGCATATCGCGGGCAAGCGCTTCGAAAACAGAACCGGCAGACACGCCGAAATAAAAGTTTATTCCAACGCGCCGGACGTTACACTTTATATTGACGGTATGCCGTTTAAAACGGTCAAAGGTGATAAGATTTTCAAATTTAAAGTACCGCTTAAAGGCGAAATGCACATAAAGGCCGTAAGCGGCGAGGTTAAGGACGAATTCACGCTCCGCCGCGTCGATAAGCCCGACCCTGCGTACAAACTGCACGTTAAATCGGAAACCCAAAGCTGGCAAAAATAAATTCAAGTAAATAATACGTCCCGCCCGTTGACAAAAGTCAACGGGCGGGCTTTTTTAACATTTAAGGAATTATTAAAGATTTTTGCCTTTAAATAAGCTATAATAGTTTCAGAGGTGCTTAATGAATTACAACTGCCTTATAATCGACGATGAAAAAGTGCTTGCCGACAGCACTGCGGAATATTTCAATCTGTTCGGCGTAAACTCCGCCGTAGCGTACGGCGCGGACGACTGCCGCAGGTTCTTAAAAAAAAACGCCGCGCAGCTTATACTGTTGGATATAAACCTCGGCGACGGCAGCGGTTTCGGTTTATGTAAGGAACTAAGGGAAACGACGAACGTGCCCATTCTCTTTATTTCCGCCCGCACGAGCGACGACGATAAAATTATCGCTTTAAATATCGGCGGCGACGACTACGTTCAGAAGCCATACTCCCTCGGTGTTTTACTTGCAAAAGTCAAAGCTGTTTTAAAGCGCTACGGCGGAAGCCCCCAAACCGCCTATACAGACGGGTATCTTACGGTGAATTTCGCGGAAAAACAGGCATATGTGGGGGGCAATGCGGTAAAACTGACCGCGCTTGAATTCAGACTGTTAGCGTATCTCATCGAAAACAAAGGCAGGGTTATTCCGAAAAACGAGCTGTTTTGCAAGGTCTGGGAAGACAAGTTCACGGGCGACGGAACGCTGAACGTACACGTAAGAAAGCTTAGAGAAGCGATAGAAAAAAACGCAAACGCGCCCGAATACATCGTAACCGTCTGGGGCGACGGCTACAAATTTGTTGGGAGAAACGAATGAAAAGACAGCTGTTTCTGATTTCTTTTATACTGGTTTTATCAGCCGAAATAATCGCGCTTACGGTTTTCGCCGTGCAAACTCCCGACTTCACGCAGGACGCCGTCGCCGTTAACGAAGTTTTACAGTCGGTAACGCTCGATTTCAATTCTTTGGAAGAGCATAAAAACGCTACAACTCTCGACTACGTCGTGCTTGGGACGGACGGCAAGGTGCTGTTCAAGACGAAAAACGGGCTTTCTGAAAGCATGAACACGGCAGTCGCGCACAGGGATACCATACTCGATATTACCGTCGGCGGCGAGGCTGTCGGCAAGGTAATTATTTACAACGACGGGGCGCAAACTCTGCAATCCGAAAAGCAGACGGCGGTGATAATTCTGGCGGTCGCAATTGCGGTAGAGTGCGGAATATGTGCCGTTTACGCTACTTATTTACACCTGACGATAGTTAAACCGTTCAAAAAACTCAAAAGCTTTGCCGAGCGCGTTGCGGGCGGGAATCTGGACATTCCCCTTAAAATGGACAGGCAAAATCTTTTCGGCGCGTTTACCGAAAGCTTCGATATTATGCGTTCGGAGCTTAAAAAAGCCCGTCTTTTCGAAGCGCAGGCACAGCAGAGCAAAAAAGAGCTGGTTGCAAAGCTTTCGCACGACATAAAAACGCCGATTGCAAGCATAAAAGCCGTTTCCGAAGTCGGGCTTGCCGTCGCGGAAAGCGACAAAAGCAAAGAAAGCTTTACGCAGATAATCGGCAAAGCCGACCAGATAAACACTTTGGTGACGAACCTTTTCACCGCTACCCTCGAAGAGTTACAGCAACTGACGGTAAACCCCGCATATATCGGGGGCAACCGCATAAAAGCTATGCTTGAAAACGCAGACTACCTCCACCGCGCTTCTATTCCGAACGTTCCCGACTGTCAGGTATCCGCCGACGGGCTGCGGCTTCAACAGGTTTTCGACAATATCTTTTCAAACTCCTATAAATACGCAAAGACGGAAATTTCGGTTGCCGTGCAGACGGACGAAAAATATCTTGCCGTGATAATCGAAGATTTCGGCGGCGGCGTAAAGGGCGAAGACTTGCCCGTCTTAAAAGAAAAGTTCAGGCGCGGCAGTAACTCAGGAAACACCGAGGGCGCGGGGCTGGGGCTTTATATTTCCGACTATTTTATGAAAGAGATGCAGGGCAACCTTAATATAGAAAACGGCGCGCACGGGCTTAAAGTTACCGTAAATTTAAGGAAAAATTAATAAACCGATAAAGACTGTTAAGATTTATAAAAGTTACAATGAACGTGTAAAAAGGAGGTTTTGATATGTATGAAATTTTATTGAAAACCGAAAACCTGAGCAAGACTTTCTCTAACGGGGGTCAGCAACAACACGTTCTTAAAAATATCGACTTGGCGCTTTTTCAAGGCGATTTTACCGTAATTATGGGTGCAAGCGGCGCGGGCAAGTCCACCCTTTTGTACGCCCTCTCCGGAATGGATACCCCAACTTTAGGTAAAATTACGTTCGGAGATAATGTTATTTCCGATTTATCGCAAGACGGGCTTGCCGTTTTTAGACGCGACCATTGCGGTTTTGTGTTTCAACAAATTTATCTCATTGATGGAATGAGCGTTATGGACAACGTACTTGCGGCGGGGCTTCTTGTCAACAAAGACAAAAAGGCGCTTATAAAGCGCGCAAAAGAATTGTTTGCGGCGGTGGATATTTCCGAAGAAACGCAAAAAAAGTTCCCCACGCAGATATCGGGCGGCGAGGCGCAACGCGTCGGTATAGTCCGCGCGCTTATAAACAGCCCCGAAATTCTCTTCGCTGACGAGCCTACGGGCGCGCTCAACTCAAAAACGGGGCTTGACGTTCTGGATACTCTTACAAAATTCAACGAACAAGGTCAAAGCGTGGTAATGGTTACTCACGATATGCGTTCGGCGCGCCGCGGCAACCGTATTTTATATTTAAAAGACGGCGTTATTTTGGGCGAGTGCGATTTGGGCAAATACGCTCACGGCGATACTCAGCGGCACGAAAAACTTTCCGCTTTCCTAAAAGATATGGGGTGGTAAAATGAGAAAATTGTTTCTTATTGCCCGCTCTAATATGCGAAAAGCTAAAGGGCAGACGGCGGCAATCGTCGTGCTTATTTTGCTTGCGGCGATACTTCTCAATCTCTGGCTTATGCTGTCTATGGACTATAAAGCCAACTTTGACAGATACCACGATAAATTAAATGCCGAACACGTTACGCTTTTAGTGAACGATACGGACAATGTGCCGAAATTCTTATCGCAAACGCTTGAAAACGATACCGAAGTAAAAGAATACCGTTTGGACAGCTGTATGTACATGGTCGGCACGTTCCCCTATAACGGCGGACAAATGAACGGACAGTTTATCTTTATGGATAAGCAAACGGCTCTGTCGCGCTCAATCGGCAAAGCAGAAATTGTCGAGGAAGGCAATTTAACGAGCGGAGCATATTTGCCTATGCTGTATAAGTCGGACGATTACCGCATAGGCAAAACGATTGAATTAACTATCGGAAGCCACCCCGTAACGTACACTGTATGCGGCTTCTTCAACAGCGTAATGATGGGTTCGCATAATTGCGCGTTAACGCAAATTATACTTACACAAGATAAATACGCAGAACTCAAGGAATCAAATTACGCATTTCAAACAACGCTGTGCTCAGTGCGTTTAAACGAAAAATCAACTAATCTTACCTATGAAGCCAAGTTAAAGGCAATCGTTTCGGAGAATTTTCCTAATACGCAAATGGCGAGCAACTGTTACGACATAGTAGCACAGTCGCGGTATATTTCGCAAGGAATTTGCTCGGCAATTATGAGCGTTATGGCGTTTTTCGTACTTTTAATTGCGCTTGTCGTTATCGTATCGAATATCATCAACTATATACAAGTCAACATTAAGAATTTAGGCGCTCTCAAAGCCGCGGGATATACTTCAGGACAGCTCGTCTTATCTCTCTTGTTGCAGTTTTTAGGGCTTACCTTTATTGCGGCTATTATAGGCGCGGCGCTATCTTACGCGCTTTTTCCCGCGATAAATATAATGATGATTGCGCAGACGGGCATACCGTATGCAATTCGCTTTTTACCGTTGCCCGTTATAATCTCGCTTATAATATCGGGAGGTACGGTTGCGCTTCCCGTTTGGCTTTCTGCCCGTAGAATAAAAAAGATAGAGCCTATAGTTGCGTTGCGCTCGGGCGTGCAAACACACAATTTTAAGAAAAACCGCGTTCCGCTTGAAAAAACAAAAGCCCCTTTAAACATTGCGCTTGCGCTCAAAACTACGCTTTCAGGCGTTAAGCATAATATAACGGTTTGTATAACAATGCTCGTTCTCTCGCTAGTGGTTGTGTTTTCGGGGCTTATGTCTGAAAACATAATTGTCGATATGACGCCTTTTCTGAATTTAATCGTCGGAGAAACGGCGGACAGCGCAATTAACGTGCAGGTTGACGCCGAAGACGATTTTCTTGAAGTATTGAATTCAGACAGCCGCACGGAAAAGGTATATTTGTATAATTCTTTGAACGTATCGCACGTCGGCGGAGTGGAGCTTATGGCAACGCTGTGCGACGATTTTTCAAAAGCAAATAATCAAAGCGTGGTATTCAAAGGCAGATTCCCCAAATTCGATAACGAAATTGCAATCGCCGCAAAATTCGCAAAAGAGAAAGGCTTTGAAGTAGGCAATGAAATTGATATTACGGCGAACGGCAAAACCGAAAAATATCTTATAAGCGGTTTTACGCAAATTACAAACAATCTGGGACGCGACTGTTTATTGACAAGGCAGGGTTATGAGCGGCTCGGCGAGCTTACAAGCGTTACCTATTATATCAATCTCACGGAAGGTACCGATATAGACGCTTTCAACGAAGAAATGAAAGGAAATTTTTCGGGTAGCGTAAACGGCATAATAAACGTTTTGGCTACGGTCGAGGCTGCGGGAAGCGTTTATGTTTCGCTTATGACTATAATAGTAATTGCAATACTGGTGCTTTCGGCGATTATCATAGCGTTTGTGCTGTATTTGTTGGTGCGCACATTGCTCAATAATAAAAAGCGCGATTACGGAATACTGAAATCGTTCGGCTTTACTACCAAGCAACTAATATTGCAAACGGCGCTATCGTTTATGCCCGCTATTATCCTGTCAACCGTGGTCGGCATTATTGTGAGCTGTCTTGTTATAAATCCGCTTATGTCGCTGTTTTTAAGCTTTATAGGCATTGTAAAGTGTACGTTTAACATTCCCGCCGTGTTCAGTGCGGTTGCGGGAACAGGTATTATACTCCTCTCGTTCGGCATAGCGTGTCTCCTATCCCTCAAAATCAAAAAAATAGCGCCCCGCAACCTACTTGTCGGGGAATAAAGAATTAAGCCGTGGGGCACAAAATGTGCCCCACGGCTGTTTGTTTGGCTCGAATTGTTCTAAAAATGCTTTTCCCGTGAAGATTTGACGAGGTCGACATAATATTCGTCAATGTCCCTTTCACCGCATTCCGCCACGAATTCTTCATTAGTGCATTCTTTGATTATCTTCCCCCTGTCAAGCACGCAGAAGCGCGTTGCCACCTTCACCAGTTCGTCCAAAATATGGCTGGAAATAAGCATAGTGGTACCCCGCTTTTCGTTGATTTCCGTGAGCACTTTGCGGATTTCGTTTATCCCCTGCGGGTCCAGCCCGTTGATGGGTTCGTCCAAAACGAGCACGTCCGGCTCCCCCACAAGCGCAAGCGCCAGCCCCAGCCGCTGTTTCATCCCCATCGAAAACGCGCGCACGCTTTTCTTTCCGACGTTGTCCAGCCCCACGAGGCGCAACAGGTCTTCTATATCTTCACGAACGTACTTCACGCCCATACATAGCGCTTTCGCCTTAATATTATCGGACGCGCTCATATCGAAATACAGCCCCGGTTTTTCGATTAGCGTGCCCACACGATGTCGGTTTCCCTTTTCTCCGGGGAATTCCACGCTCCCTTCGGTCGGCTTCACAAGCCCGCAGATAATCTTCATAAGCGTACTCTTGCCCGCGCCGTTATTGCCCACGATGCCGTAGATTTCTCCTTTCTGAATGGAGATATTCACGTCTTTGAGCACTTCCTTTCCGAAATATCGTCTTGTTAGGCTTTTCGTTACTATCACTTCTTCCATACTTTTCTCCTCACACGTTCCTAAATTTTACAACCAGCCAACTGAAAAACCCGAACACGAGGGCATAACAAACGGGAACGATGACCCCCGGCATAATCATCTCCCAAAAAAGATTTTTATAATCGAAGCGGGGCCAAAAACCGAAAAGCGTATACGTCTGAATCGAAAAACCGTGACCTATTACAGTATTTATGGCAACATAAATTCCCATATTACCCACGAAGAGATATAACAGCACGATGATAAGCACGATATATTCCTTTTTAAACAACACACACAAAAAACAGCACAGCGTGCCTATTGCCGTTCCGTTGAGCGCTTCCGTAAACGTAGAAAGAAAAAACGAGCCCACTGTGAACTTGTCAAATTCTGCGTCATATATAAGACATACACCCGTAATAGCATTGAAAAACGCATTAATCAGAAATTCAGCAATCAAGTATATCAGACAAAACGCAAAAAAATAAATTATCTTGCTGAGGATATAGCAAAGTTTATCGGAAAACGAATAGATATTTTTGATATATCCTGAAGAAAAATCTTTTGCGGTTAGCAGCACCGCAAAAACTATAATCGCCAGAAACAAACTGCTTGAACTAGAATTCAACTCAGCAAAAACGGATGATTTTCCCCCTTGAATCACGTAAGAAAGAACAGGATTCACCAGTATTAATAATATTGGTAAAATCCAAAACACAAGAAGTGTTTTGGATTTTACCAGCTTATAAAAATCAAATTTCAGCTGTTTCAACATATTGTATTGCTCCGAAAATTATTTTAATTATATGCGACTTCAATTGAGTGGGGACAAATGTCTTTTTTTTTGTTTATAATTATATAACTGTTTCCACCTTCTGTCAATAACGGTTTTGAAAAATAAACAGCCCGCTGGCTTTTGAAAACGGTCCGTTGGCGGAGTAACGGCGTTAATGATTGAATACAGCAACGCGTTGTCAAAGGTACTTTCCCGGCGCGAGAGTGATTCTGCCGTTTCCCTTCTGGAGTCTCGGCAGAGCTTCGGGCTACGCCCTCGCGCGAACCGCGGGGTTTCTTCATTCCCTCTATCAAAAAAGCGGGGCGTGTACATACAGTACGCCCCGCTTTTTGGCGCGCCAGTGGTGATAGCGTTTGAACGCCGAAAATGTGTTCAAGCGCTGTTTTCATTTCTTCAAGCCTTACGTTCTTGATTTCTTTCGTATTGCTTAAATTGATATACACAATGGTATCGCCGTCGCCCACTAATAGCTTAACTACAAGGTTATCAATGATTTTTCGCTGATATTCCTTGTCGTTGGGGTCGCCTTTCAGTAGGTCGGCAATAAATGACATAAAGTCCTTTTCCGTAAACTGTATGCCGCGCTCGCGTTCCAACTGCGCTTTTTGGCTCTGCAAGTCCTCGATTAGCTTTTCATAATCGTTCATTCGCTTTTCGATATTTGCCCGCAAAAGCGCGTTCTTCGCCTCGATAAACGCCGTTGTCATTTCCTCGATGTCTTTCTGAACTTTGGCTATTTTGCCGTTAATGCTTTTTATACTGTCCGCGCCCGTGCGCTTGGCATAATAGGCAAGCGTATCGCGGACGGCAACGCTCACGTTCTCTTTGTCGCTTAAAAAGTCATACACCACCTGCGTAACAAACAATTCCAACGTGTCTTTATCTTCTCGGCGTTTCTCGCAAACGCCTTTTTTCTTTCCCTTGCAGGCGTAATAATGGTGTTGCTGTCCCGTGTGGCTTGTGCCGCCGTCCGAAATCATAGGCGTAAGACAATGGGCGCAAAAGGCTTTCCCCGTCAAGAGGTACGGCACACGCGCCGTTGCCGTTCCACCCGCAAAATAGCGGTTTGCTTGCAAACGCTTTTGTACTCGCTCGAACAATGCTTTGTCTATAATGGCGGGGTATGTGTTCGTGCATAGCCTTTCGCCAAAATAAAACTCGCCCGTATACTTGGCGTTGTTCAACCATTTGTCGAACGTTCTGCCTTTGAACGGCTTGCCGTTATAGCGTGCGCCCCTTGCGTTGAGCGTGGCGGCAATTTCCTTTTTGTCCGTTCCCTTATCGTACTCCGTGAACGCATAACGAATTATTTCGGCTTGTTCCTCGTCGATTTCAACGTATTTCATAAATTTGTTGCGCTTGCCCGCTATCGGCTCTTGGCGTAGCTTATACCCGTAAACGAGATAACCGCCGCAGAACGTTCCGTTTTCCACGCTGGTATCAAGCCCGTTTTTCACGCGCTTGGAAAGTCGCTTTGAATATTTTTCGTCGTTCCACTCTAAAAACATTTCGTAGAACTCGCCGCCTTCGTCGTCGCTTATGGGCTGGGTTGCGGAAATTACCCGTATGCCGTAGTCCTGCTTTAACATTTCTTTATACATAATGCTGTCGCGGCGGTTGCGGGCGAACCTGTCGAACATATAAACAATGATAAATTCAAATTTGCCGCTGGCGGCGTCCTTAATCATATGCTGAAAGTCTGGGCGGCTGTCGTTCGTTCCCGTCCGCGCTTTGTCCTTGTATACCTCTACAACGGAATAGCCGTTTTCCTCGGCGTACTCGGTGCAAATTCTTATCTGGCTTTCGATAGACTGCTCGTTCTGTCCTTGCGAGCTGAAACGGGCGTAGATAACTGCGTTTTTCATTGTGTGATACTCCTTTGCGCGGTCTGCGTGGTGTGCAAACGGCGGCTTAAAAATTTTGTTGTTCGCTTTGGTGCTTACCGTCTTAACCGGCAAAAAATGCCGCCGCAGACAAATTGTCAAGGGTTTGCGCCGTAGGCGACGACGGTTTTATGCCTTACGGGAGATAAATCGTCGCCCTTTACAATTTGTCAAGGCGGCGTATTCTGTCCCCAGACGGTAAGCACAAGCGAATAACAAAACTACGAAATTCTTATGAAAAAGAATATACTCATACACAATAATTATATCACGGTAAATATGGTGTTCTATTTGGTTATGCTGTTATAAAACAACTTAAATTGTCGAATAATTGTCTTTTTACTTTGTCATATTTTATTTACTTTTTAATGAAATTTTGATATACTAATGTTGCTACACATTTTAATATTTCACAGTTAGGGCATACTACGGTAAAAACGTATGCTCTCGCCTAACTGTGGTAAAATGTGTAGCAACATTGAGAGGTGCGTTTTTCGTGCGCTCTCAACGGGCGCACTTTTTTGTAATTTGGGTTGATACTATGGCAAAAAATATTTCATCAAGAGAAGCAAAAGATTTAATTAGTAAGCATAAGTTGCTTTCTAAATCCTTAACGGATATTTTGGCTCTCAACAATTCTTTAAAATCAACTATAAAAAATTCAGCGGATAACCTTGCTATGCAAGAAATTTTAAAGGTTTTACGCGGTATTTCAGTTGATGAGTTAAGCAGATATAAAAAAGGGTTACGCACTAAACCGCTTTTAGACCATTACTACACCTCAATAGCTGATATTTATGCTTTGTCGGTATATAACCTTGCAGCTATAAAAGGTATAAGTCAAGATAATGCTTATACCATTAAACGCATTGTAAATGATATTGCAGATAAAACCCGTAAAGAAACAAAAATAAAATTAAGCATTGATAATAAAAGCAAAGAAAGCTCTAAACTTGTAAAAGATATTTCCATTTACAAAAATACTTTACCTTATATTCAAGATGCTCACACAGTGATTGATGAGTATAGTGAAAAAATCGAATACTTATTGCAAGATATAAAAAGTTCAACTAATGCGTTAAAATGGCTTTTTACCTCAAAGGTCAATAAAAATAAAGCGATTGAAGCCTATAATGCGCTTAATGAATTGCTTGCCGGCGATTACTATAATCAAATTCAAAAATTACTTACCAATATTCGTAAAATCGCAAGAACAAGCGATAGCGTTGCTTGGGAAGATTTCTCTAAAAACAATGTTCAATTTTACAATATTTAGAAGAAACTAATCCAGGTTTACTGGGTACGGACGACGCAATTTATGGCTTGCCCGAAGATTTAGCCCGAAAAATTCAAGATGAATGTTTCTTTCCTGACGGCTTAAAATGTACTTTAAGGCGTTATCAAGAATGGGGCGTAAAGTTTATTCTTCATCAAGAAAAAGTTTTACTTGGCGACGAAATGGGTTTAGGTAAAACAATTCAAGCTATTGCCACAATGGTATCGCTTAAAAATACTGGGGCGACGCACTTTATTGTTGTTTGTCCTGCAAGTGTAGTAACAAACTGGTGTAGAGAAATTACAAAACATAGTCTTTTAAGAGCGACGAAAGTTCACGGCACGGATAGACTATCGGCTTTACGAGCTTGGAAAAGAACGGGCGGTGTTGCTGTTACTACATACGAAACAACGTCTTATTTTAAACTTGAAGATGATTTTAAGTTTTCTTTATTAGTAGTTGACGAAGCTCACTATATAAAAAATCCGCAAGCCAAACGAACGCAAAACACAAAAAATCTATGTTCACACGCAAATAGATTACTTTTTATGACTGGTACGGCTCTTGAAAATCGTGTCGATGAAATGATTACGCTTATTTCAATGTTACAGCCTAATATTGCCAGTCAAATAAATCGTATTGCCTTTATGTCCTCTGCGCCTCAATTCAGACTGAAAGTTGCTCCCGTATATTATCGTAGAAAACGCGACGAGGTACTTACTGAATTACCAGAACTTATTGAAAGTAAAGAATGGTGTTCAATGACAAGTGAAGAGGAATATATTTACGAAGAAGCTATACTTGGAAAACATTTTGCTGACGCTCGGCGGGTTTCTTGGAATATTGATAATTTAGAAAAATCATCAAAGGCAAACAGATTAAGAGAAATAGTTGAAGAAGCTGAATTGGAAGATAGAAAAGTTATAGTCTTTTCGTTCTTTTTAGATACAATACATAAAGTCACGCAGTTTTTAGGTAGAAGATGTCTTAACCCCATTTACGGTGCGATTACACCTCAAAGACGACAAGAAATTATAGATGAATTTGACAATGCTCCCGCTGGTAGCGTTCTCGTATCTCAAATTCAATCGGGCGGTACGGGTTTAAATATTCAAAGTGCAAGCGTTGTAGTAATATGTGAACCGCAATTTAAGCCGTCCATTGAAAATCAAGCTATTTCAAGAGCTTATAGAATGGGGCAAGCAAGAAATGTACTTGTTTACAGACTTTTATGCGAAGGCTCTATTGACGAGCGTATAACTGATATATTAGAGCAAAAACAAGCGATTTTCAACGCTTTCGCAGATAAATCAGTTTCAGCACAACAAAGTCTTGAAATAGATGACAAATCATTTGGCGATATTATTACAGAAGAAATAAATCGAATAAATATCAAGCGTGGCATTAACCCTACAAAAGTACAAAGCACTGAAAACGCAGTTTATTATGACGAGCTTTTAAAAAAGTCATATTCACAAATAGTAGATTATCTATTAAACAAATACGGACGGGCAACGGGTGATTATTTTGTGAATGAAACTTGCAGGTCTAAAAACAAAAAAATCTCACGAACAAGTGAGGGGTTATTCTGTCATCATATTGACGAAGATAAAGCAATTTTATTGTCAAATGACCAATATGCCGTAAATAATCCGTTTGAATATCAAAAAGCAGACCGATTAGTTTACTGTAATTTTTTAGAACACTTACTTTTACATATTAAAATTGCAGAAGAGCCGAGAAACGCTAATGCAAATAAAAATGAATTACAAGGTATCGGTGGCGCAGTTAATTTTATTGTAAGGCAAATAAATGGCTTTTATGGTGGACAAATACCTACCGTTGAATATTTGGCTATCGCTATGAGTGTAATAGAAAACGATTATCCGACATACATTAAAATGCTTCAACACCTTTGGAAAATAGTACAATCTAACCCGTTATATTCTCTGGTTATATCAAAAGAACAGTTGGCAATGAATTGGGACGGTCAAATAATTAAAAAAATTTATGATGAATTAGATTAAGTAATATTAGTGTTACTTTATACGCCACCCCGTATTGTGTAACGCAATTTTGAGTAAACGACAATGTGCGGGCGGCGAAGCCGCCCGCAGTGGCGTATATAGTATTACCTATACGCCACTATGTAACACTGTCACACTTTTGCAGTATAAAAGATAGAAAAATGTAAATTTTTGACGAAAAGTATTTAATTTGATTTACGCCCCATAGGGTGGGTTCTTGGGTGGGAAGATAGAAAAAAGACAACGAGTGAAAACTCATTGCCTTTTTTCTTTTAGATTTTGACGAACTTGCCGTTTGCCCCGTGAACGTTGTAATTGTTCGCGTAACCTCTCGGCGTGTATCGTCTTTTAGCAACCACGCCCGCAATACCATTCAGAAAGATATATTTCAATCCGTTTTCTTCTTGGTTCAAACGCGGTTGCTCTTGGCGCAGAGAGAGGGATTCGAACCCCCGGATAGTTGCCCATCAACGGTTTTCAAGACCGCCGCATTCGACCGCTCTGCCATCTCTGCATATATATTAAGTTTTTATGTGAGCGGGCGAATGCGTAGCGTTCGTCGTACCGAAGCACGCAGTGCTTGCCGCTCTGCCATCTCTGCATTTAAAGTACAGTTATTTTACCAAACAAAGGGCGGTCTGTCAATCAAATTCACTTTTTGTTTTGGTCGGTAGCGGCTTCGATTTGCCTGTCGATGACACGCTTGAAAGAAAACTCTTCCCGTATAGCTTCAATTTTGCCCGATTCAAAGTAGCTGTATATGTTATTATCCGACGCGTAAATACAGTGGTCGTACAAAACCACGTTGTTCATACTGCACATAAGTTGCAACTCGCCCGTGAACCTGTCGTCGCTAACGGACGGAGCGGCGTTGCCGCTCAAATGATTGTGTGCGACAAGGAGTCCGTAAGGCTTCTCTTTTGCGATAATTGCGGTAATCTTGTTGCTGTCCACCTCAACTTTTCCGCGTTCTTCGTCGGTGAAAGACGAAACCCGCTTCACCTTGCCGCCCTTTGTAAGGAAGTAAATTTCCAGCACTTCCTTACTGTTGCCGCGCATTCTCGCCACGACGAATTTCTTGAATTCATCGTAATTCTTCAAAACGGCCACGCCCGCGCTTTGCGTCTTAGTGCGCCTGTTACACTCCGCCACGCATTTTATGAACAGTGCGACGTTCTCGCCCACTCCGTCAATTTCCGTCAGCTGTTCGACGTCGGCTTCAAAAACGCCCGCCAAAGAGCCGAACGCTTCGATAAGTTTGTGTGCAATGGGATTCGTATTTTTGCGGGGCAACGCATTGTAAAGAAGAATTTCCAACAGCTCGTGGTCGCAGATACCGGCGTCTGTTTTCAACTTTTCGTACATTCTTTTTCTGTAACCTTCGTGCATAATCGTTCTCCCGAAATTATTTTACCACGCCGCTAAATCTTTTGCAAAGAAAATAGCTTGCAATTTACCGCGCTATAATTTAAAATTGATTAAAAATAACGCACGCTGTGCGGAACGGAAGTACCTGAATGAAAGCTAAAAACGTATTGTTGCTGGTTTTCGGCGCGTTTGTGCTGGCTGAGACGGCAATCTATATAACTTACCTCATATACGAACTGTCGTACGGAATAAACCTTATCTACCTGAAATACGCAGGTATCATCACCTGCCTGTTGTTTGCGGGCGTCGGAATTTTCTTTTACGGAAAAGACGGGATAACGGTAACCGTCGCTCTTGCTTTTACCGTCGTAAGCGACCTGTTTATACTGGTGCTGAACACGTATTACGAAGTGGGCATATGTACGTTTATCGTCGTTCAGATATGTTATTTCGTCAGAATTTATATGACAAACGGGAAAAAACCCTATATTTCTCTTGGGGTGCGGCTTGGGGTTGTAGCAGTGCTTTTAGCCGTTCTCGGCGGGCTGGGTATGCTGAAATCGGCAGTCGTCGTACTGTCGGCAATCTACTTCCCCCAGCTTGCTATTAACGCCGTGGAAAGCGCTATGCTTATCAGACTCGACAAGAAATATATCGCCTTTTTCATAGGTCTTGTCCTGTTTGCAATCTGCGATATCTGCGTCGGGGTGGACAATATGGCGGCGGTCGGCGGGGCTCTTCCGTCCGATATACAATACTTCGTCAACAAGACAATCTGGATAGTCTATCTCCCCGCGCAGGTGCTTATTGTCCTGTCGGAAAAGAAAACCGAATACAAACCGTTTTTTAAGCTTAAACATTCCGTATAATTTAATACCGACCTATCGAAACCGCAGAGATGCGGTGCTATGCAAGGCGCACGCGGCTTGCCGACGGGGAGCTTACTTTGCGTAAACGACCCTAGGCAAACGCAAGTGCAACGCCGCAGAGTGCCGTATATCTGCGGTTTTTTATTCTACCGTGACGCTCTTGGCAAGGTTGCGCGGCTTGTCGATTTCCCGCCCTAAAACGGCGGCGGCTTTGTATGCGAGAAGTTGCACCGCGACAGCCGCCAAAAGGGGCGACAGATACTTGTCGCATTCGGGCAGAACGACCGTCGGCAGGTCGGAAAACCTTTCCCTGACCCCGTTCACATTGGTTATAACCGCAACTTTGCCGCCGCGGGATAACACCTGCTCTATGGCGTTTTCGCTCTTTTCGGCGAGCACTTTATCCGTTATAATGACCACGGAAGTAGTATTGACGTCGATAAGCGCAAGCGTGCCGTGTTTCAGTTCGCCTGCGGGATAGCCCTCCCCGGGAACGTAGGAAATCTCTTTCAGTTTCAGGCTTCCCTCGAGCGCGACGGCGTAGTCCAAATCGCGCCCCAAAAAGTAAACCCCGCTGCTAGACGCGCATATATGCGCAAGTGAACGCATATCCAAGCTTTCAAGCGTTGCCGAAATCAGTGCGGGCGTTTTAGAAATTTTCTCTGCACAGTCATTATAAAATTTCTCGCCCGCGACCGCCGCGGCAAGTAGATACAGCGCGGCAATCTGCCCCGTGTAGCTTTTGGTGGCGGCAACGCAGATTTCGGGGCCTGCCGCAACGGGCACCACGACGTCGGCAAGTCTGGTGAGTTGCGAACGGTGGGAATTTGTTATTGCAACGACTTTCGCGCCTAACGAGCGCGCCAGACCCGCCGCCTCGACCGTGTCGGCAGTTTCGCCGCTCTGACTGACGGCAATTACGGCGGTATCTTCGCCTAAAACGGGGTTTTTATATCTGAACTCGCCCGCTGTTTCGCACTCTGCGGGTATACGCGCGAAACTCTCTATATACCGCTTGCCGCAAAGCGCCGCATGGTAGGCGGTGCCGCAACCCGTAAAGACAAAGCGTTTTACCCCCGAAAGGGCGGAAACAAGCTTATCTTTTACGCCTTTGAAAGCGCGCGCGGTCGCCTCGACGGAAAGGGGCGTTTCGCGCAGTTCTTTAAGCATATAGTGGGGGCAGCCGTCTAAGCCGAGGCTTGCGGACACTGCTAGGTTGGGCTCCGTTTCACGCTCTGCTCGCTTAAAATTTTTGTCGAAAATTTTCACGCTTTTTGCAGTGATTTCCGCCAAATCGCCGTCCTCTAAAACGGTGATTTTTTCCGAAAGTCCGTAAAGGGCGGGCTCGTCGCTGGCGCAAAAGTTTTCGCCGTTGCCGTAGCCTAAAATCAGCGGGCTTTTATATCTTGCAACGGCTATCTTTTCCTCGTATTCGCATATCGCCATAAGCGCATATGAGCCTTTAAGCAATTTTACGGTTTTAAAAAGCGCTTCGGTCAGGTCGCCGTTATAGTTTTTTAACAAAAGGTGAGCTATAACTTCGCTGTCGGTATCGGAAACAAATTTCGCGCCGTCCGAAATAAGTTCGGCTTTTAGGGCGGCGTAATTTTCGATAATTCCGTTATGAACGACGGCTATACCGCCAGCGCGGTGGGGGTGCGCGTTCGTATCCGAAGGAACGCCGTGCGTAGCCCAGCGCGTGTGACCTATGCCTATTCGGGAGCGGACGCCGTCCAAAAGCGGATAAAGTTTTTCCACCCTGCCCTGCTTTTTGTAAACACGGATTTTCCCGTCCGTCAAAAAAGCCGCGCCCGCGGAATCGTAACCGCGGTATTCGAGCCGTTTAAGCCCGCCGTACACGGTTTTTACGGCGTCTCCGCCGCCTATGTAACCGATAATCCCACACATAAACTTACCTCCTCACAAAAATCCCGTATGTTTAAGCGCCTGCTATTTTTTTGCACCGTTTGTTATTTTGAAATCTTTTGTTAAGGTTTAACCGTTTTCTTCGATTTTGGAACGAATAATTTTGCAAGCAAGCGCGCATAGCTCCTCGCTTTCGCCCTCGGCGGTTATGCGAACGAGCGGCTCGGTGCCGGAGGGGCGGACGACAAGGCGGATTTTCAGTTCGTTTCGGAGCTTGTCGGCAAGAAAATCAATTCCCGCCATAGCCCCGACTTTGTCTGTTACGGGCACGTTGACTGAAATCTGCGGAAGAGTTTTATAACCTTTCAGAAGCCCGTCGAAGCCTCCGTTTTCCACAACCGCCTCCATAATCATAACCGCGGTGACAAGTCCGTCGCCCGTAGTTTCGTACTTGGACACGACAACATGCCCGCTTCTCTCCCCGCCCAAAACGGCGCCCGTTTTCGTCATAGTGTCGCAAACGGTTTTGTCGCCGACGTCGCAGATTTCCGCCTCGATTCCCTTTGCAGAAAGGGCGGAGACTAGCCCGCCGTTGCTTAAAACCGTGCAGACTACTTTAGAGTGCGCAAGTTCACCGCGCGCTTTCAAATAGTTAGCAAGGATATACATTTCCTCGTCGCCCGTAACGACGTTGCCGTTCGCATCAACCGCGATGCATCTGTCTGCGTCGCCGTCGAACGCAAAACCGACGTCGAGGGAGTTTTTTACAACCAGTTCGCGCAAAGCGTCGATATGGGTGGAGCCGACGCCGTCGTTGACGTTGGTGCCGTCGGGTGCGTCGCCAATCATATAAGTTTTTGCGCCGAGCGCTTCGAAGACGCTGCGCGCTATCTGAAAGGCGCTGCCGTTTGCGCCGTCCAAGCCGATTTTAAAGCCCTTATAAGAGCACGTGGCAAGGGAAATAAGATGTCCTATATAGCGGTTTCTGCCCGCAACGTAGTCAACCGTCCGCCCGACGTCGCGGCCGCGCGCAAAGGGCACGTCTTTACCGCCAAAGGCGGTAAAATCGCCGTCCAGATAGCTTTCGACTATGCCGATAACCTCGTCGTCCATCTTTTCGCCGCGGTCGTTTAAAAGCTTTATTCCGTTGTCGTAGTAGGGGTTGTGGCTGGCGGAAACCATTATTCCGAAATCGAAGCCGTCGCACCTTGTCACATACGACACGGAGGGGGTGGTGGTGACGTGGAGAATATGCGCGTCCGCGCCGACTGACGTGAGTCCCGCTGCAAGTGAATATTCAAGCATATAAGACGAAAGCCGCGTATCCTTGCCGATTACCGCGCGGCATTTGCGGTTAAGGCGCGCGCCAAAGTACCAGCCGAGAACTTTCCCGACCAAAAACGCCCGTTCTGCGGTGACGGCGGTACCCGCTTCGCCCCTGAAACCGTCCGTTCCGAAGTATTTACCCATAAAAAACCTCCTCAAATTCCGTTTTTCGCATATCGGCGGTTTTTCATTTGTGTTTAAAAACAATTCAACCGTAATTCATTTCAGCGGCGGTGCATATAAAAAATCAGACGCAAAAAACGAAAAAAGAGCGGAGAACGATTTTTCCCTCTCGACAAAATTCGACTTAAAACCTCTTCTTCCCCCGCTCCCGCTGCGGCTTTTGCCCGAACTATGCATATGTTTACAAATTCGTATGAGCCGCGCGACAAGTGCGTACAATATAATTGAACGGCGCTTGATGTGCGCTTCGGCAGATATGCGCCTCGCCGCAAAAACCGTAATAAAGCATATGCCCCGCGTTAAAAATGTGTGACGGCGGCAAACGACAATTAAAACGCGCCGAACGCGCAATTAATTGACAACCATTTTTGCTTATGCTAAAATTAAGCAGATTCCGGACTGGTTAAATGAAGAAAAAATTCAGATTAAAGCTTTCCGTGTGGCAGATACTCGCGCTTGCATACCTTGCGGGCACTATCCTCGGCAGTATATTTTTGATTCTGCCCGCCGCCACTAAGGAGGGTGAACAAACTTCATATATAGGCGCGCTGTTCACGGCGGCGTCGGCGGTATGCATAACGGGGCTCTCCCCTTACGACGTCGCGACGCACTGGTCGCTTTTCGGGCAGCTTGTAATTCTTTTTCTCGTTCAGGCGAGCGGGCTCGGGTTTATGACCCTCGTTTCGGCGGCGTTCCTTATTTTTAAACACGGAATGGGTTTCAACAGCCGCAACGCTTTTATGCTTGACTCGCGCGGGAAATACGCCGGAGTAAAGACGCTTCTACTGCGCATAGTCGTCGGCACGGCGATTATCGAAACGCTCGGCGCGCTCGTTCTGATGATAAGGTTTATCCCGCAGTTCGGCGTGGGCGACGGAATTTATTATTCGGTCTGGCACTCCGTTTCGGCGTTCTGCAACGCAGGCTTCGACCTGATGGGCTCGAAATACGGCGAATTCGTTTCTTTGACGAATTACGCAACCGACCCCCTCGTTTCGCTCACTTTGATTGCTTTGATTATTTTGGGCGGGCTTGGGTTCGCGGTTTGGAGCGACGTTATCGACTGCAAATGCAACTTCAAAAAATTTCAGTTCAACACCAAAGTCGTGCTTATCGTAAACGCAATTTTAATTGTTACGGGCACGGCGCTGTTCCTTTTATTCGAGCGCGACACTTATGCGGATTATAATTTCGGGCAAAAGCTGCTTGCGTCGTTCTTCGGCGCGGTAACGCCCCGTACGGCGGGCTTTGCGTCAACCGATATGACAAAGCTTTCGCAAAGCGGTTATCTTTTAACGGTGCTTTTAATGTTCATCGGCGGCGGCTCGGGCAGTACGGCGGGCGGCATAAGGGTCGGAACTTTCGCCGTGATTATAATGGGTATGTTCGCGGCTTTCCGCGGGAAACGCGATATCGACATCGGCAAAAAACGTATAGAATACTCGCTTTTGTCGCAGGCGCTTGCCATTTTCACGGCTTGCCTTATGATGGTTATTCTGTCCACCCTTATCATCTGCACGATTGAACCCGAAAGTATGATGTTCAAAGCCATCCTCTTCGAGTGCGTTTCCGCACTGTCAAACGCAGGGCTTAGTATGAACCTTACCCCTACGCTTTCAGTCGGCTCGCAGATAATAGTTATTGTTCTTATGTACGCAGGCAGGGTGGGAATTTTAACGCTTGGCCTTGCACTCGGCAAAAAGCGTAGCACTGCGGAAATCCGCAAACCGATAGATACTCTTCTTATCGGGTAATAATTCAAAGTTAAAGAGGTTACAATGAAATCTGTTTTAATAATAGGTATGGGTCAGTTCGGTCAGCTTTTGGGCGAAAAGCTTATGAACCTTGGCAACGAAGTTATGATTGTGGACAAGGACGAAGATATTATCAATACGCTTGCGCCCAAGTATACTAACGCGATTATAACCAACTGTATGAATGCGGACAACGTTAAAAGCCTTGACGTGCCCTCGTACGACGCATGCGTGGTTACTATCGCGGACGACTTCC
This sequence comes from uncultured Christensenella sp., assembly GCA_910579585.1. Classification (GTDB taxonomy): domain Bacteria; phylum Bacillota; class Clostridia; order Christensenellales; family Borkfalkiaceae; genus Coproplasma. The sequence continues at coordinate 5,968 of CAJTVA010000016.1, read as the reverse complement.
AAAGCTCTTTGGAAGTAACCTCGATATTAAAAGATTTGGGCGCGAAATACGTCGTATCGAAGGCGAATACGGACATTCAGCGCAAGTTCCTTTTCCGCGTAGGCGCAGACCACGTTATATATCCCAACCGCGACATAGCCGAAAAGCTTGCGGTAAGGCTGAACGCAGAAAAGGTTTACGATTATATCGAGCTTGACGAAACGTACTCGCTTTTCGAGCTTGCCGTGCCAGAGAAATGGATTGGCAAAACCATTCGCGAAGCCAACCCCCGCGCCGTGTACGAACTGAATATTCTGACGATTAAAAAGAACAACCGAATAATGCCCACCCCCACCCCCGACACTGTGTTCGAAGAGGGCGACAAGATGGTCGTTTTCGGAAATACGGAAAACATTATCGCGTTCACTAATAAAAAGAAATAAATTCGGAAGCCCCGCGGCGAATAGCGCGCGGGGCTTTTTTTCTATGACTTTTTATATTCGACCGAAGCGACCGTCGCGACGCACACGACTGCGGCACCCGCTTTTATAAGCGTTTTCGTTATCTCGTCGGCGGTTGCGCCCGTTGTCAGAACGTCGTCCGCCACAAGCACGCGCTTACAAGCGACGTCTTCCCTTTTAACGACCTCGAAACAGCCTTTCAGGTTTTCCCGCCGCTCTTTTTGAGAAAGCGCTTTCTGCGCATCGGTGTCCTTTATTTTGATAAGCGCGCCTTTCAGATACGGAACTTTCAGCCGCTCGGATACCGCACGGGCAAGAAGTTCGCTTTGATTGAAGCCGCGCTTTTTCGCCGTTTTTCGGTTAAGCGGAACGCTGACAACGCAATCGTATTCGTCGGGGTTCAGCTTTTCGCAGATTTTGTCGGCGAAATATTCTTTAAGATGCGCCCTGCCGCTTTTGAATTTATTTATAAGCATAACCGCTCCGCCGTCATAAACCAACGCCGAAACCGCCTTTTTAAAGGACGGCGGACTGTATTTGCACTCCGCGCAGAGTTCGGGTCTGACGGTTTTCCTGCCGCATATCGGGCACGTAGCTCCGTTGTTAAAAACCAAAGTTTTTATGCAGTCTTTACATATGTTCGTGCCGAAAGTTTCCCGCCCACACAAGTCGCAAGTCAAATCATTCGGAAACAGCACCTCCCTCACTGTTTTTAAAAATTTTTTCATAATTATACTTACCCTAAACGGCGAAAATTCAAACCCGCACCCATCGACAGACACTCCGCTTCATATTTGGATACGTCTTCAAAATACATTTTATTGTCGAAAATTCGGCGCTGTTCGAGTTTTTAGTGTCAAAAAAACGGCATTTTTTACAAATATCGTATCAAAAAAACGGCGACCCACTATTGACATAGCTTATAAGTCCTGATATACTTGTTATTATTAAAAGAGGTCGATATGTTAAAACGCAAATTTTTACAAACACTGTCAGAATGGAAATCCTCAAAACAAAACGAATGTCTTCTTGTTAAAGGTGCACGTCAAATAGGAAAAACTTTTATTATTGATAAATTCGGTAGAGAAAATTACGGTAGCTATATCTACGTCAACTTTTTTACCGAGCCGAAACTTAAAGAAGTTTTTGACGGTGCGCTTACGGCAGATGAAATTTATAAGCGATTTTCGGTATTCTTTCGTGATGTGCAATTTATAGAAAACGACACATTAATATTTTTAGACGAAATTCAAGAATGCCCGAACGCCCGTACCGCACTTAAATTTCTTGCTCTTGACAATAGATACGACGTAATTGCTTCGGGTTCTCTTCTTGGTATAAATTACAAAGAGGTTCCCTCTATCCCTGTCGGATACGAGCGACAGGCGGAAATGCATTCTCTTGATTTTGAAGAATTTCTCTGGGCGATTGGCGTAGGAGAAGATACAATTTCCTACGTACACTCCCTCTACGATTTAAAGGAAAAAGTACCTCCTGCCGTCAACGAGCGAATGCTTGCATACCTGCGTGAATATATGATTGTCGGCGGAATGCCTGAAGTCGTCAATACTTACCTTGAAACAAAACATTTCGGAGAAGTTCACAATACGCAGAAAAAAATTACCGATGCTTATTTGGAAGATATTGCAAAATACGCCGCAACAACAGATAAGCCTAAGGCAAGGAATTGCTATCTTTCGATTCCCCGTCAACTTGCTAAAGAGAATAAAAAATTCCAATTCTCGGTTGTGGAAAGGGGCGGCAGAGCAAGAAAATATGAAAACAGTTTAGAGTGGTTACGCGACGCCAATTTAATTCGTTTTAGCCTTAATGTATCAACCCCTCAATTCCCTCTGATAGCTTATGAGAAGCCCGACCAATTCAAAATTTATCTTAATGATATCGGGTTGCTTGTATCTATGTACGGGTTTGAAATGAAACAAGCTATTTTGACTAATGCGCTTAAAGGCGCAATTAAAGGCGGTATTTATGAAAATTTAATTGCTGACTTTCTTATTAAGAAAAACCTACCTCTTCACTACTATAAAAACGATAGCAATTCGCAAGAGATAGAATTCTTACTTACGCAAAATACGGAGATTATCCCCGTTGAAGTAAAATCAAGTAACGGGTCAACGGTTTCATTAAATACGTTTTTACAAGAATTTAAACCACGCTTAGGATTAAAGTTTATTTCAGGCAACGTTGGCGTTGCAGATAAAAAATTCACTCTTCCCCTTTATATGGCAATGTTTCTTTAATAAGATATTGCGTCGGAACCAAAAATTTGGCTTTGACGCTTTTTTATTTAATGCGTTTAATCTTAAAACGTTCAAAATGGAGAAAAAAAGAGAAACAGGGAGAAAAACGGACAAAAAGTCGTGACAAGAAAGGAGAATATTTTTTGCGGGCAAATGTTATAGTTTTGTCGAAGAAGCGCGAAAAATGTAAAACGCAGTTTCTTACAAGGAGGATAAAAATGAATAAAAAATTGTCTGCCAAGGTAGTTCTGGAACAGCTGATATGCATATTGGAAATGAACTTATCCGAGCTGGCTGCCGTCAAGTACAAAGACGACTATACCATAGGCAGTTGGGAAGCCTGCATAGAATGTCTTGAAATTATCGGTTGTTGGACGCGTGCGAAAGATTACGGCTTAACTTATAACCCCGAGCTTAAATTTAAGCTGTATAATAGTGAAGCGGCGCGGTGTTTTTGCCCCCCGACAAAAACGCCGCGCCGCCTGAAATAAAACTTTACCCGTTCGTTCCGTCGCGCAAAGTTTCTTCTTCAGGAACGATAAGTTCAACGGTAACTCCCTTTCGCACGGAACAGACTTTGACTACGCTTTCACGGTAAGTGCGCAATAAAACCCCGTTCCGCCCATCGAAAACAATTTCTATAAACTTTGTAAACCCGCACCTTTGCGGAGCTTCGTCAAGCGTGAAGCTTGCGCCGTACTTCCCCAAAATTTCGAAAACCGTAAAAAGCCCTATACCGCTTCCGCCGACGCCCATACGGGTTGTCACCTGTTCCACGCCGAGTTTTTCAAGCACATCTTCATCGAACTGTTCGCCGCTGTCGTAAATACGGATAAGCGGCTCTTTATTTTCCGTTGCGCCAAGCTCTACAAGCACTTTTGCGTTTGGCAAGCCGAGAGCGGAAATCACGGCGTTATCTATAAGATAGCTAAGCAGAATATGTATATCGTCTGTAAGCAAATTGCTTTCGGTGAACCAACTTTCGACGTCTGCGGAAATATCCGCGCTTGCGTTAAAGTTTTTACGTTCCGCCGCGGTAAAAAGACGAATTATAGGAGCGTCGATAAGTTTTACCCCCGTTTGCGGAATATTTTTCAGACTGCACTTTTCATTAGTGTTATTCGTCTCGCGCAAAATACTCCGCATCATATCCCTGGCGGCGCACGCGTCGGGGCAACCGGTTTGTGCCGCCGACCTTTCTATAAGAAGGGCGACGGTGGGCAAGGCCTTGTTAAGGTAATGAATAAGTTTTGCATACACAACGTCTTTCATATCTTTTTCGGCGGAGTTTAATTCATACTCCTCTATGGTGTCTTCCATACGGTTGACGTTTTGTAAGTCTACCGCTTCACGGTAGGTATATGTTATATGCTTTCGCCACCATAAGATAAGAAGAAAACCACATAACGTTATAACGAGAAGAACTACTTTTACCATATATTGTTTTACCTCTTCCGCATAAAGCAACGTCATAGTAAAAATGCAAACTACGCTTATTAACAATAAAATGTCGAACGTCGCGTCTTTACTTTTCGGGTTTATACCGCTTTGAAACCGCTTAATCTTAAACAAAATGAAAATAACCGTAACTTCAATTACGGTATCGATTAATTGCGAGAGTTCAATTCTAATAGTTTCAGTGCTTATAAAATTAAATACTACTGTAATAATTGCTGAAACGATGAAAGATAAGACATAAAGTACTATTGATATACCTAACGAAATAGTACCTACCGTAACCGTTTCGTAAACAGATTTTCTGAACCGCAAAAACAAAAACGCAGTAGAAAACATCAGTAACCCAAGCGGCACGAATATTTTTACGTAGGCGGTAACAAAATACAAAACCGCTGATAATGCAGCAAATAGCGGAATATCGAGCAAGTCCCAAACTTTCAACTTTATTCGTAACAGTTGCGTATAAGCGTACAAAGTGCACGCAAAGAGGGTAGTGTATTTAATCAAACATATAATAAAATCGCTCATACGCGTATTATATAACAATATTAGTCAAAATTCGATAAAAGCTCCTAAAACTCATCACGCGTTTCTTTTCTATACTCAAAAAAAAAGGAGGCGCCTACATATGTTTTGGAATTTTTTAAAAAGTTTTTGGAGCTGGTATAGAACTTTATTGTTTTATTAATCAAAACAAAAGCGGGTTGCAATTTTGCAACCCGCTTTTACTTTAATAATTATTAAGGTGATTTATTAGTTTTTGTTTGTAGAAAAACACAAACTCGCTAGAAGTCGGCTCGTATCTGTCTTTACGAATCGGCGCCGTGTAATGCTTTTGTAAGTGATTTATATCGTTATTTTTCCAAGTTTTGTCTATCGTATACTGCATAGAGTGCATAACTCCGCTACTGCTTATGCCAGCCTTTTCACCGATTATTTTACCCAAATTGTTATTTTCGCCCTTTGTAGCCAATATAACCGCGTCAACCAAGTAATTATACCCTACGTCTTTCACGCATACGCCGAGTTTATTGAACTCATCTTGCAAAAATTCGCACATTCTGATTTCTAACTGCTGGTCATTGAGCGGCGCAGGCGGTTCTTCTTCATAACCCAGAATTACAGGCGCAACTCTTAGCAGTTGCGCTATCACCATTTTAGGAGAATAACCTTTTTGCCATTTCGCGAACTCGTAATCAGCGCCATACCTCTTTGCGGCGTTACGCGTGATTATGCTGGGGCTGTTGGTGTTAACGATAATATACGGCTTGGGGCAGACGACGGTAGATTGAAGTTTTTCTAAAAGGTCCAATCCGTCGCCGTATCCGCCCTGAAGCTCTAAATCTAATATAACTGCGTGCGGTTTGTGGTTGCGGATATAGTCGAGGGCGGCGATTGAAGATTTTGAAGTGCCTGCAAAGCAAAGCTTATCTGCGTGTGCGTTAATTTCTGCGGTTAAAGCGTTGGCATCGTCTTCATTGTCTTCAACAATAAGTACACTGAGTTTATTCGGCATATTGGCTCCTTTATTTTTATTATATCATTAAATTTATGAATATTCAAGAATGTGAATAAAAACAAATTAAAGTTTTTGTAAATATTTGACGCGCCACGCCCTCCGTCGTGGGCGGCGAAAATACTTTTCACAAAAAAAAGACAAGCTTCCTGCTTGTCTTTTTTGGCTGGGGCGAAGTGATTCGAACACCCGAATGACGGAGTCAGAGTCCGTTGCCTTACCGCTTGGCGACGCCCCAATAGCTTTTTTATTATATATGTAATTTCCGAAAATTTCAAGCGTTTTTAATCTGC
>CAJTVA010000015.1 GCA_910579585.1 uncultured Christensenella sp. | reverse complement strand
GTTTGGTCGGCGGTTAAGCCTTTTCTTTCTTTTTACCGTTCGGGGTCTTCGACGACAGTCTGTGTACCGCGCAATAAACCGCAGGCACGAGCAGAAGAGTTACGAGCGTGCCTATCAGTAGCCCGCCGATAACGACTATACCGAGCGGTTGCATAAGCTCGCTGCCCTGCCCCACGCCTATCGCCATAGGGATAAGCGCGAGTATCGTAGTAAGCGTTGTCATAAATATGGGCCGCAGGCGAACTTTGCACGCTTCCTGCACGGCGGTGAAGTGTTCCATACCCTCGTCTTTCAGCTGTTTAATCTTTTCCAGCATAACTATCGCGTTGTTGACGACTACCCCCATCAGCATTATAAGCCCGATAAACGACACTACGTTCAGGCTTGTGCCCGTAATAACCAGCGCGATAAACCCGCCCGTGAAGCTGAACGGTATGCTTGCCATTATGATAAGCGGTTTGACAGCGGACGAGAACTGCACCGCCATTACCGCGAACAAAAGGAAGAACGAAACGACCAGCGCGACGGCAAGCCCCTCGAACGCGTCGGTGAGGTAGCTGGATATGCCGCTGGACTCGAAGCCGTAACCCGCGTACTCGGGGTTGGAGAGTACTTCTTCGGCGATTTTCTGCATTTGCCTCGAAGCCGTGCCCGTGTCCACCCCTTGCAGCGCCGCCGATACGGAAATCATCTGTTTGCCGTCCGTCCGCCTTATGCAAGCCTCTACCGTTTCAACCGTTACCCCGCATATATCACTGAGTTTCACGGCTTTTCCGCTTGAATCTGCGCCGACGACGAAGTTCTTCAAATCGTCTACGCTCGTCACCGAACCGCCGTCGAAACTGACGTTCAAATTGTAGGTTGCGCCGTCGATTGTCACCGTGCAAGCGGTATAAGAAGCCAAACCTATTCTCAAAGTCAGAACAAGGGTCTGATAGTCCAACCCGTACTCCGCCATCTTCATACGGTCGAATTTCAAGTCGTATTCCGTCGCGGTGTCGGTGGCGCTGTTTTTAACGTCGGTGAAGTTGTTTGCTTCGAGCTTTACGGAAATTTCTTCGGCAATTTTCTTCAACACGTCGCCGTCCGCCCCTACAACCGTTACGGACAAGTCGTCCGCGCCCGACATCAGTGAAGCGACGACACCGTCGATTTCTTTGACGGTAACAGTGCCTGCGGGCTTATACTTGCCCGCGCTGAGCGCGCGAATCTGCTCCACCGCCCTGTCCGTGCCGCGGTTGGTTGAAAGCTGAACCTTGATAAGCCCCGTATCCGTGAGGGCGAGAAGCCCCTGTTTGCCCACGCTGACCGAAACGTAATCGACATTCGGAATTTCGCGCTGAATAGTTTCCGCAAAGGCGTAAACGTCGTTTTGAATTTCTTCCAGGTCGGCGTTTGAACCGTACGTCATATTGACTTCAATCTGCCCCTTATCGATAGACGGCAAAAACTCCGTACCCGTAACAAACAATAAGCCTATGCTTGCGCCGAAAATAACGACTGCCGAAAGTACTGTTATTAGTTTTTTATTTAATACTTTGGGAAGAAGCTTGCCGTAAACCGACGCGATAGCGTCCATTATTTTAGACTGCTTCAAAACCGCAAGCTTTTCTTTAAACGGCTTTTTGGTTTTTTCTGCGGTGCTTTCAGTGATAATTTCGCCGTGTTTTTGCGTTTCATCGGCACATATGTCGGGGGCAACGTGAATTTCGGCGGGGTTTTGCGCTTCCGCGCCCGTGAGCGATTTTTTAAGTTTCCCGCCCTTTAACAGCCGCTTTCCGCCACCGAAAAGCGAGTACAGCGCGGGTATAACAGACACCGCGACGATAAGCGAGAACGCAAGCGACCATATGACCGCCCAGCTTAAATCGGTGAATATTTCGCCTGTAAGCCCGCCCGAAAAGATTATCGGAATAAACACGCAGACCGTTGTCAGCGTCGAGCCGAACAGCGCGCCGCCGACTTCCGCCGTACCGTCGACAGCCGCTTCGAAGGCGGTTTTATCCATATCGCGGTGCTTCGAGATACTTTCTATTACGACGATACTGTTGTCAACCAGCATACCTATACCCACCGCAAGCCCGCCGAGGGAGACCATATTTAAGGTAATTCCCATAAGGAACAGGCAGATAAGCGCGGCAAGGACGGAAAGCGGCATCGTGATTGCAACAATAAGCGAGGTGCGCACTTTTTTCAGAAATACGAAGATTATAAGTACGGCAAGCGCGCCGCCAATCAACATACTTATAAGAACGTTTGAGATACTGTCCGAAATAAATTGCGACTGGTCGTCAAGTAAAACGACCTTTGCGCCGTAGTTTTCGGCGCCTGAAAGATACTCGGCGTAGACCTTTTTAACCTCGTCGACCACGTGAGAGGAATTCGCGCCGTTCGATTTGTAGACTTCGATTATCGCGCCTTTTACTATCTCCGCCGTGCCGCTACCGAAATAGACGTACGAGGAGTAAGTTTCGGCTGTTTCAACCTTGGCGACGTCTATAACTTTTACGACTTTTTCGCCGCCGACCGTATCCGTAAAGTCACAGTCCATAATAAATGCAAAAAGCTCTTTTGAAAGTCTGAATTCGAACACGCCATCTAAATTAAGGCTCGAGTACAGTTCGTACCAGTTTTCGGCGGAAAGCTTTACGCCGTCCCCGACCTTGCCGCGAAATTCGATTAATTGCGCCATATTCGAGGGGTAATCCGGACTTCTTACGAACGCAATGAACGTCGGCGAGGTAATTATAGGGTGCGCGCTTGAAAGCTCGGTTGCAGCGAAAAGGAGTGCGCACTCTGCGTCGGTTGGCTTGTAATCATCCCCCTCTTCCGCCTTTTTGTCGGATATGTTTTTCAGCCCCGTTGCCGAAGTCTTATTCGCGAAATCTATCTTATTATATAATTCGGTTTCTTGCGCTTCGGTTAGGTTTTCATAGTCGTAGACCCCGGAATATACTTGAACGAATTGGGTTTCCAGCACGAAATAGTCGTCGTTTATGAGCTCGTAAAACCCGTCTTGGGGGTAATAAGTCTGCGCTTCGAAGTAATCGCGGAAAGCGATAATATTATCTATTTTGCCGTCACGGATAACCCTTAACATATCGGCGGTTATGTAGTCGGCAAAAAGCGGATACGCAGTCTTAATATCTTCTGCAAGCTCGTCGAGTTCTTCGTCTGTCTTGCCCTCGACCTGCTTAAAAATTTCGTTGTAAATCCTGCTTGCCTTAAAATCTTTTAACTGCTGCGAGGTATTCGTGCCCGCTATGTTCATATATGTTTTCAGGCGGGAAAGGTCGCCAAGTTCTGCCGCGGACATTCCGTCTATCTCCTGCAAAACGGAGATAACGCCCGTACCCAAATCTTCCTGCAACTTTTCCAAATCTTCGACGGTGCTGTCCTCGTAATAACGCATAACCTGCTTTACGGAGCTTAAAAGCGTAACCAGCGACGCAGGCAGATTGACGGGCATATTTTCAATGTCCTCCGCCTTTTCGACGTCGGAATTATTGCGTATCTGCACGGTTTCCCCGTTCTGCGTCAGACTGCCGAGGGGCAAGTCCAGCTCACCGTAGGAAAACGCCTGCACAAGTAGCGGAGCGATAAGTTCGAGCCCTATAAACGGCGTAATTTCGTAGGAAACCGCCGCGCCGCCCTTGATTTCCACGCTTTCAACGCCGTCGATGGCGGAGATTTTCGCGGCTATTTCTTCAGCTGCGGCGTATGCGTTTTTGAGGTTATCCTCATTTTCGCCCCTGTCGGAAGTTACGGAAAGGGTCGCAAGCGCCTCTGCGTTCAAATCGATGTCGTACACCGAGGTGATTGCGCTGTCGGGTAAATCGATTGAAGAAAGCTTGTTTTGAATGTCGGCTTTTTTGTCCGTCGTATCCGTGCCGTAGTCGAACGATAAAACCACCGCCGAAAGATTATCGTACGAATAGCTGTCTACCCCCGTAATTCCGCTTATGGACGAAAGCCCGTCTTCGAGTTTCACCGTAACGTCCTTTTCAACCGACTGCGCGCCCACTCCGGGGTAGATTACCTGAACGCAGACCATAGGGATATTAATATCCGGCAATAAATTGACGGACATTTTAGTTGTGGAATATATTCCGAACGCCAAAACAAAGATGACGATAAGAACTATCGCCACCGACTGTTTTATTATGAATGAAAAAAATTTTTTCAACTTTTCTCCTTTTTATCAGGTCATACTTGAAAGAATCGCAAGATTTGCCGCAACATCCATATTGCGGACGATTGTCCCCGACGGCACGCGTAAAAGTACGGGCGCAAAGTTGAGAATTTTCTTTATGCCGCATTTTACCGTTACGTCCACAACGTCCTGCGCAAAGCGCGCGGGCACGCACATTACGGCGAGTTTAGCATCTAAACGGCCTAGCTCTTCTTCCACGTTTTCTATGCCGTAAACGGGTTTGCCCCCCACATATGTGCCGATTTTCGCACTGTCGCTGTCGAATGCCGCGATAACTTCTATGCCGTAATTTGAAAAGCCGCCGTAAGACATAAGCGCCTGACCGAGCTCGCCCGCGCCGAAAATGACGGCTCGCTTTTTATCGTTACAACCAAGGTAATCTTCAAGCGCGGCGATAAGCTCTTTTCTGAGATACCCCACGCGGGTTCTGCCCTGCGCGGCAGTGAATGCCAAATCTTTTCTAACCAACACTTCGCCCATATCGAGCGCGTGCGCAATCGCGCCCGACGAGATGTAACCCTCACTGGGGAGTGATTTTAAGTAATTCAAATATACTGGAAGCCGTTGCAGGCTTGTTACGGGAATGTCGCTTTTCATATTTTCACCGTCAATTCATAACCGACGCCGCCGCGCCGTATCCGCCCGCTCTGTTGCCGAGAGAGGCGCACTCAACTTTCACAGGCGCGTAGTCGCTGCCGCCGAAAAGTTCTTCGTTTAAAAGTTTCTGTAAAGGTACCGTCAGCCGCGAGCCCTGCGCCGCCACTCCGCCGCCTATCAAAATAATTTCAGGGCGGAAGATATTGGCAAGGTTGACAAGCCCGCACGCAAGATACTTCATATACCAGTTTACGACCAGCCGCGCGGTGCGGTCGACGTCCATATACTCGAAAGCCGTTCTTCCGTCTGCAGTCGCGTAGGAATAAGTCTTCCACATATCCGAGGAAGTGTCCTCTTCCATAGCCCATTTCGTCCTTGCAGTAAGCGCGCGTGCCGAGCAATAGGCTTCGAAACAGCCCCGTCTGCCGCAGGTGCAGATATTGCCGCCGCGCTCGATAACCATATGCCCGATTTCCGCGCCTGCGCCCTTGTTGCCCTCGAAAAGCTTGCCGCCGATAACGACCCCGCCGCCGACGCCCGTGCCCAACGTCACGAGAACGCTGTCCTTATAGCCTTTGCCCGCGCCGAACCGCGCTTCACCGAGTGCCGCCGCGTTTGCGTCGTTCAAAATGTTAACGGGAACGCTCAGCCGCTTTGACAAAAGTTCTTTTAAAGGATAGTTTTTGAGTTTCAGATTGCCCGAAAACACGACCGCGCCGTTAGCGTCGATAGTGCCGGGGCTGCACACGCCGATTCCTTTAATCGCGGAATAGGTCTTGCCCGCGTGACGGACGAGCGTATCGGCAAGGTCGATTATGCAGTCTGCAAGTTCTTCACCGCAACGTGTAGGCGCGTTTTCTTCGCAAATTATTTTGCCGTTACCGTCCACAATCATTCCTTTAACCGTCGTACCGCCGACGTCAAGCCCCATATAATACATTCCGCAACTCCTTTAGTTTTGATAATATAATTATAACTTGCAAAAGCGAACCCGTCAAGACTAATCGTAAAAATAATATCTATTGTCTATACTTAAAAAGCACGCCTTTGGGCGTGCTTTTATTATTTGGTGCCGGTCGAACCGAAACCGCCCGCGCCGCGCACTGTATCCGAAAGCTCTTCCGTTTCAACGAAATCGGCGGTAATGTAAGGCGCTATTACAAGCTGCGCCACCCTCTCGCCGGGCGCAACGGTCTGCGCAACGGCAGAATGGTTGTGAAGCGCAACCTTTACTTCTCCGCGATAGTCGCAGTCTACAACCCCGACCTTGTTTGCAGGGGCAAGCCCTTTTTTTGTCGCAAGCCCGCTTCTCGCATAGATAAGCCCAGCATAGCCGACGGGCAGTTCCATTGCAAGCCCCGTGGGTATAAGCACGGTTTCGTGAGGGTTGACGGTGACTTCTTTATCAATGCAGGCGTACAAATCCGCGCCCGCCGCAAATTCACTGCCGTAAGTGGGCAAGGTAGCTTTCTCATTTAATTTCTTTATTCCGACTTTCATTTGTGTTCCTTATTGATTATAATTCGCTGCTTTCGTCCCAAAGCACGATTTTATCTTCTTTTAAAGACTCCTTGACGGCAATCAGCCTTTGATTGGACGAACCGCGGAAACGCAGGTTCAAATCTTTCAGCTCTTCGACGAACCGCCCGTCCACAAGCACGTCAAGGCAATTCAACATGCGCATAACCGTTTCCGCATCGCCGAGCTTGCCTGTCAAAAGGTCCTTTTCGTAGTCGTAGCCCGTGAACGCCCAAAGCGACTTGTCCGGGCAGGCGGCGCGCAGTCTTTCCAGAAAAGGCGCCAAAACTTTTTGGTTTTCGGGCTCGAAAGGGTCGCCGCCCAAAAGCGTAAACCCCTTAATATGTTGGGGGGTAAGCCCCTCCGTTATCTTTTTTTCAATCTCATCCGTAAACGGCTCGCCATACCCGAAATCCCAGGTTTCGGGGTTGAAACAGTTCTTACAGCGGTTTCTGCAACCCGAAACGTACAGCGAAACCCTGACCCCCGGCCCGTTCGAAATATCGAACCATTTTATAGTAGCGTAGTTCATAAAATACCTCACAAATTTCTCGGCTAATCCGCGCCTTTGAAATTTCGTGAATTTTTTAGTTCAAATCAACCGATACCGCGTTATTTAAGGCATATATCGGGGCGTAGCTATTAAAGGTGGAGCACTCTGGCCTTAATTTCCTTTGTTTTACCCACATTCCAGAAGTTTTCGCCGAGGTATCCGCAGGTGCGGCGGGTAACGTTCATTTTGCGCTGGTCTTTGTTGTGGCAATTGGGGCACTCCCATTCGTTGTCGGCGTTGATAATTATCTCGCCGTCAAAGCCGCAAACGTGGCAATAGTCGGATTTGGTGTTGAATTCGGCGTACTGAATATTGTCGTAGATAAAGCGTACGACGTCCTCCATTGCCGTTAAATTCTGGCGCATATTGGGAATTTCGACGTAAGAAATCGCACCGCCCGAAGAAATTTTCTGGAACTGGCTTTCGAAATTGAATTTCGAGAAAGCGTCAATCTTCTCACGCACGTCCACGTGGTAACTGTTGGTGTAATAGCCCTTGTCCGTCACGTCCTCTATTGTACCAAAGCGCTCCTTATCTATTCTTGCAAAGCGGTAGCAAAGGCTTTCCGCAGGCGTACCGTAAAGCCCGAACCCGAGCCCCGTTTCCTTCTTCCACTTCTCGCAGTGGTCGCGTAGTGAGTTCATAACTTTAAGCGCGAATTTCAAGCCCTCTTCGGTGGTGTGCGAAACGCCTTTAACAAGCTTCGTAACCTCATAGAGCCCTATATATCCCAAAGATATCGTGGAATAGCCGTTCAAAAGATACTTGTCAATCTTCTCCCCGCTTTGAAGCCTTGCAATCGCGCCGTACTGCCAATGCACGGGTGAAACGTCGCTGGTGACACCCATAAGCGCGTTGTGGCGGCACATTAAAGCTTCAAAGCACAAATCAAGCCTTTCTTCAAGAATTTGCCAGAATTTCTTCTCGTCGCCCTTTGCAAGAATTCCGCACTGCGGGAGGTTTATTGATACGACGCCCTGGTTGAACCTGCCCTCGAACTTGTAGTTGCCGTTTTCGTCTTTCCAGGGCGAAAGGAACGAGCGGCAGCCCATAGGCGAGAAAACGTTGCCCTCGTAATACTCGCGCATCTTCTTTGCGGAGATATAGTCGGGGTAAAGGCGCTTAGAAGAGCACTTAACCGCAAGCTTCGTGATGTAGTCGTACTTGCCGCCTTTCAGGCAGTTGTTCTCGTCCAAAACGTAGATAAGCTTAGGGAACGCGGGGGTGACGTACACGCCTTTTTCGTTCTTGATGCCCTGATAACGCTGTTCGAGAATTTCCTGAATAATCATTGCGTTCTCTTCGATATACTCGTCCTTTTCGTCGAGGTATAAAAAGAGAGTTACAAAAGGCGATTGACCGTTGGTGGTCATAAGCGTATTAATCTGATACTGAATGGTCTGCACGCCCGCTTTCAATGCTTCCTTCACGCGCATATCGACGAAGTGCTTCTTCGTTTCTGCGTTCAGCGTGTTGCCGAACTCTTCTTCGCACTGCTGGATATACTTGTTTTTCGTGCGTCTTAAATATTTACCGAGGTGCGCGATATTGACCGACTGCCCGCCGTACTGCGACGACGCAACCGACGCGATTATCTGCGTCGTAATCGTGCACGCCGTCTGGAACGACTTGGGGCTTTCAATCATCTTGCCGTTCATTACTGTGCCGTTTTCGAGCATATCCTTAATATTAATAAGACAGCAGTTGAAAATGGGCTGCAAGAAATAATCCGCGTCGTGGAAGTGAATTGCTCCCTCTTCGTGAGCTTTTGAAATGTGCTCGGGAAGCAGAATACGCTTCGTCAAATCTTTCGAAACTTCACCCGCGATAAGGTCGCGCTGGGTCGAAGCCGTGCGCGCGTTCTTATTGGAGTTCTCCTCCATAACGTCTTTATTCGAATTTCTTATCAAAGAAAGTATGCTCTCGTCCGTGGTGTTCGCCTTACGGATAAGCGCGCGCTCGTAGCGGTAGAGAATATACGCCTTCATAAGCTGGTACTTCTGAAGCTCCATAAGCTTCTCCTCTACCATATCCTGAATGTCCTCTACAAGCACCCTCATTCTGTGGCGGGACGCAATATCGTCAACAATGCTTTCAATCTGTGCGTCGGTAATTCTGTCCTCGAAGTCCACGGCAGAATTCGCCTTGCCGATTGCAACAGCGATTTTCTTTCTGTCAAATTCGCACGTCGTGCCGTCACGCTTGATAACTTTCATAATAAGTTTCCTCCGAATAGTGCAAGTATAAACAATGGTATCACAGATTTTGTGGTTTGTCAATACCCGCCAGTACAATATATTGTGTATAAGCTATAAAAATTACTTATCGCCGCGTATCCGCTTTCAAGCGGCGCAAGGTAGAGTATAATACTTGCCTCAAACAAAGTCAAGTGTTGGAGCACAATATCTTGTGTGAAAATTTGTGACAAATTTCTACATATTGTGCATAAATTCAGCCGCCCGCACATGGCGTGCGCGGGCGGCTGAACTTAAAAGCTAATCAGGTCGGTTCTCTTCTTCCAGAATAAGTTTAATTGCATTAATAGTTGTCAATGCTTTTGCAAGCTCTTCAATAATTGCGCCTTTTTTCTTTTTGCGGTTAGTACTGCGGTACTTCCATTTTTCACAGTTACCTGTTTTGTTCACAGTTTGTTCCAGTTGAGAGCAATACCCGCAACCCGCCCTTAAAAAACAAATATACGCCTTTGTATAATATGCCGTAAAATAATCACAAACATTACAATTTTTACTCATAATTTTTCCTCATTCAATTATTGTAAATTTAATTTCTGCAACTATAAAATACAACAAAAATCATAGCTTGTGTTAAATTCTTAGAATTCTAAGACAAAAATTTTTGCCAATATCATCTTAATTAAAATATAAAAATGCCGCCGCGCAAGTGCGCGGACGGCTATGCTTGAAGTGTGATTAAATTATCGCCACGGTGCGGAATGTAAGATACGCGGTCAAGCGGAACGCTTGCTAACAAAACTTTTTCAGATATGACAGGTCGAGCTTCCATTCAGGGATACGGTTGCGACGGCGGTGGGCTTCGTTCGCCTCGCCTAGCGCCTTGCGGTATTCCGCATAACTGCACCCGTTAACTTTCATAAAATGCGCCGCCGCGCGCTCCTCTCCGCCCGTAAGCTGGGTTCTTCCGATATGTATGACTTCGTGGCAGCTTCTGCACACGGCGATTACGTTTTTAAGCTTTTGCGTGGCGGTCTTTTCGTCGTATTCCCACTGTTCGTGAGCCTCTAAACGGGGCGATTGCCCCCAGCATATACTGCATTTACCACCCGCGCGGGCGTAAGCTTCCCGTCTTACTACGTCCCACTGCTCGGGGCTTAAAATACTTCTTAAATTGCTGTACCAGCAGCTGTCGGGCACAAGTTCGAAATCGAGTTTCATAACCATATTATACTATGTTTTACAAATATTTTCAAGAAAAACTTGACGGGCGGGGCGGCATAGCTTAAAATAAAATTATGCCGAATTTAAATGCAGAAGAAATCAAAAAACTTAAAAAGCGCGAGCTTATAGGGCTTATTGCTTTTATCGGTTGCATCGTTGCCAGCGTTTGCTTTATCGTTCTTTTCATTATTGCAACAGTACGCGGCAATAACAATTTAAAGATTGCCACATTAATATGGTATCCGTTTGCTATAGCTATTCTTTCATTGATTGCCGCCATATATAACCTTAAATTCGGAAAAGCCCTTGAACGCATTACGAAAAACTATATCCAAGACGTTTTCGTGGAGAACGCTACGCTTATGCGCCCCGAGCGTGACAGCCTTACTTATTATATATCGGGCGACGGCGAAAGATTTTACGTCAAAGTCAATAACTTTAAAGAGGAGATTATATTCGACTTTTCTGCGTTCGGCAAAATTTCGGCAGTAAAGCGGGCGAATATTTATTCGGCAATAATCGATAGATTGGGCGCGACTTTCTGTCGGCTTTACGAGCGCGGCGGAAAATACAAAACCGTAACCTACGCCGTAAAAAAAGGCGAAAAGCAGGGCAAACTTATCCCGATTATCGAAAACGGTTCACCCGACAAGCGCATTTACAAAAACTATCGGAAATCGAAATGAAACGCGCAATCATTATAATTAACGCATATTCCACCCTCCCCACGGGGCTTAATCAGGCGAAACGGCTTAAATCCGAGTTTTCCCGTCTTGGAGTAGACGTCGAAATCAGGCGGAACGGCTTTTTCGCAACCGTCGGCGAAAAAATCGAA
The DNA here is from genome assembly GCA_910579585.1 of uncultured Christensenella sp. Taxonomy (GTDB): domain Bacteria; phylum Bacillota; class Clostridia; order Christensenellales; family Borkfalkiaceae; genus Coproplasma. Next base: position 20,960 of record CAJTVA010000015.1, on the reverse strand, counting down.
AGCAGGCTTTCGGGCTTCGATTTTTGCGTATACCTGGACAAGGACAAGTACGCTTCCGCCATTCTCGAAAAGACGGGCTTACGGCTTTTCAACCGCCATACCGCAGTAAGGGTGTGCGACGATAAAATGGAAACTCACCTTGCGCTTACGGGGCGCGGAGTGCCTATGCCGGAAACGGTCGCAGGGCTACTCTGCTACGACGAGGGTACAAAAACCGACGCGGCGGAGCTCGATTTTTTGGAAAAGAAACTGGGCTTCCCCGTTATCGTTAAGGAGAGCTTCGGCTCGCTCGGCAAGGGGGTCTACAAGGTGGACGACAGGGTGGCGCTGGAAGCGATTATGAATAAGTTGAAGCGTACCCCCCACCTCTTTCAGAAGTTTGTATCCTCAAGCGCGGGTAAAGATGTGCGCGTAATAGCCATAGGCGGAAAAGCCGTTGCGGCTATGGAAAGGATTTCGGCGGCTGATTTCCGTTCTAACCTGGAGCTGGGCGGCACCGCGCAGCCGTACGAAATCGACGGTTGCCTACGGGATATATGCGAATTAACGGCAAAAACGCTTAATCTCGACTACTGCGGAATAGACGTTCTGTTCGGCGAAAACGGATATTTGGTGTGCGAAGTCAATTCCAACGCGTTTTTCGGCGGTATCGAGAGGGTTACTGGCGTGAATATCGCCCGGATTTACGCAGAATATATTTTTGGCGAAATATACGGTTAGTGCCAATATATGCCTTAATTAACGGGGAATTGGTATATTTTTCCGCAGGCTGGCGCATACTTTTAATATGAGCAAGCGTAAACAAAACAAAATTATAGAGGACGTCTTTGAAAAGTGCGTGAGCGCCAACGAATGCACGGGCTGTTTTCAAAAGGTTGCCCTCGACCCCGATGAGGTCAAAAAGTTTCACGAAATGTACAACGGTTTGAACGGCAAAAAAAGCATAGAGTAAACGCCGAGCTTAATAGCGTATTTTAATCGCGATAGCGAAGCGCAAACGTATCACTAATCAAATATAGCCGCCCGCGGAGAAGTCTCCGCGGGCGGCTGATTTTATTTCGTTTTATAACATCGCTTTTTTGACGGCTTCCCGCCAACCGTCGAGTAGTCGCAACCTTTCACCCTCTTCCATCGACGGGGTGAACGTCCTTTCGACTTCGAAGTTCTTTTCTATCTCGTCCAGCCCGCTCCAATAGCCCGCGTTCAGACCCGCAAGATACGCGGCGCCCAGCGCCGTGGTTTCGGCAATCTCCGGGCGCACCGTCGCACAGTTTAATACGTCGGACTGGAACCGCATAAGAAAATCGTTTTTGCAAGCCCCGCCGTCCACCGCAAGTCGGCTTATTTTTATGCCGGAGTCCTTTTCCATCGCCTGAACCAAATCGCAGACCTCGTAGGCTATGCCCTCGAGCGCGGCGCGTATAATATGAGCACGCGTGGTGCCGCGGGTTATACCCGTTATCGTGCCCCTTGCCGATGCGTCCCAATAGGGCGCGCCAAGCCCCGTCAACGCGGGCACGACGTACACCCCGCCGCTGTCCTCGACTTTTAAAGCCTGCTCCTCGCTCTCTTCCGAGGACGAAATAATCTTCATTTCGTCGCGAAGCCACTGAACGACCGCTCCGCCGACGAAAACCGAGCCTTCAAGCACGAAGCAAGGCTTGCCGTCCGCAGTCGCGCCAAGGGTCGTAACAAGTCCGTTGCGGCTCTTTACCGCCTTATCGCCTGTATTCATTAAAAGAAAGCAACCCGTGCCGTAAGTGTTCTTGACGTCACCCTTTTTCGTGCAAAGCTGACCGAAAAGCGCCGCCTGCTGATCGCCGACCACTCCGCAAACGGGTATGGGCGAGCCGAAAAGCCGAGCGTCCGTACAGCCGTAAAGGTGGCTCGACGGATGCACCTCGGGCAGCATACTTGCGGGAATATCAAAAAGGCGCAAAAGCTCTTCATCCCATTTCAGCGTGTGAATATTGAAAAGCATAGTCCTGCTTGCGTTGGTGTAGTCGGTTGCGAAAATTTTTCCTTTCGACAATTGCCATAAAAGATAAGTATCCACCGTGCCGAACGCAAGTTCGCCGCGTTCTGCGCGGGCGCGGGCGCCATCGACGTTGTCAAGTATCCATTTTATCTTCGTCGCCGAAAAATACGCGTCGGGCACCAGGCCCGTTTTATTATAGATTTTTTCTTTAAAACCCTCTTGGATAAGTTCCTTGCAGAACTCCGCCGTCCTGCGGCACTGCCAAACTATTGCGTTATAGACAGTCTTGCCCGTGCGCTTATCCCAGACCAGCGTAGTTTCGCGCTGATTGGTTATGCCGATTGCGGCAATGTCCTGCGCAGTGAGGTTCGCGCGGACCAGCGCTTCGCCTATAACCGCGACCGTAGACCCCATAATATCCTGCGGCGAATGCTCTACCCAGCCGGGTTTGGGGTAGATTTGCGGAAACTCCTGCTGGGCGCGCGCAAGCGTGTTTCCGCGCCTGTCGAAAACTATCGCGCGCGTGCTGGTCGTGCCCTGGTCTAGGGCTAGAATATACTGCTCTTCCCCGTTGAGGATTTTCAGCATATCGGCAAGCTGCCCGTCGGTCATATCTTCGTTCAGTTTTGCAAGCCGCCCGTAGGCAAGCTTATCGTGATGAATTGTCATACCCTCACCTTTTTAAAGCTAGGAATTTCGAATTTATTTAAAAAGCCAACGGTTTTTTTCAAATCGTTGACTATTTGGTGCAACCGATTGGATTCGAACCAACGACACCAGGCGTCGGAGGCCTGTGCTCTATCCAGCTGAGCTACGGTTGCATTTTGTATTTATTTTACCAACAACACCGGGCGTAAGCACATTCGTGCTTCGGTTCGACGGAGAACCTGTACTCTATCCAACTCGGGCTACGGTTGCAAAATAAGCGTTTTTTTGCACAGATGTTTACGCGCTTTTAAACGAGTTGCTTTCGGGGTAGTACCTATATCCCAAACCGCCAAGACGGGCGCAGATTTCCTCTTTTTCAAGCCCTTCTTCCCCGCAAAGTTCGTCGAGGGAAGAATATTCGTCGCGGAGCTTCGTATTTATTAACGAAAGCAGAATAAAGCCGTCTGCGGGTAAAATCATAAATTGATTATAGCATAATTTTTTTTATTTGCAAAACAATGTAAGCCGTGTTATAATTATTTTATAATTTTAAAAGGAGCAAAAATGTCTGAAACTGTCGTCGTGGGTATGAGCGGCGGGGTCGACTCTTCCGTCGCCGCGTATCTTCTTAAAAAGCAGGGCTACAACGTAATAGGGCTATTTATGATGAATTGGGAGGAGCCCGACGGCGACGGGGTCTGCTGTGCCGAAGCCGACTTTGCCGACGTGCGCAGGGTGTGCGCGGCGCTCGATATCCCTTACTACTCCGTCAACTTTGCCGCCGAATATCGGGACAGGGTCTTTGCGCACTTCCTCGAAGAATACCGCGCGGGCAGAACCCCAAACCCCGACGTTTTGTGCAACAGGGAAATTAAGTTCGGCCCGTTCCGCGACTACGCCCTTTCTTTGGGTGCTGACTTTATAGCAACAGGGCATTACTGCGGTATCGAGCACGACGGCGACAGGCACCGTCTGAAAAAGGCAGCGGACGACGGCAAGGACCAGACCTATTTTTTGAACCAAGTGCGCGAAGAACAGCTGTCAAACGTACTTTTCCCGCTTGCCGCGCTTCCTAAATCAGAGGTGCGGAAAATCGCCGAAGAAACGGGACTTGCCACGGCAAAGAAGAAAGACAGCACGGGAATCTGCTTTATAGGAGAGAGGAATTTTCGCAAATTTCTGCAAACCTATCTCCCCGCCCAACCGGGGAAAATCATCACCCTCGAAGGGGAAACGGTCGGCACGCACGTCGGGCTTATGTACTACACCTTAGGGCAGCGCAAGGGGCTGGAACTAGGCGGCAAGCGCGGCGAAGACGGCAGGTGGTTCGTCGTGGAAAAGGATTTGAAGAACAATATTCTGTACGTATCCCACGGCGACGAAGCGCCGCTTTATTCCAAGGCTTGCAGGGTATCCAATCTCAATTGGCTAGGATATATGCCCCGACTAACGATAGATTGTACGGCGAAATTCAGGTATCGCCAACCCGAACAGAAAGTTAAAATCAAGCTTGAAAACGGCACGGCGCTGGTCGAATTCGCCGAACCGCAGCGCGCCGTAACCGAGGGGCAATACGCAGTATTTTACGACGATGCTTATTGCCTTGGCGGCGGGGTAATAGAAGAAGTTTATAAATAAGCGTCAGGCGCGGGCTTGTTGCCCACGCCTGACGCTTTAAATAATTTAATTGTCGTTTTCCAAAATAGCGAGTACGGCTTTCCTTTTTTTCTGCGACAGCGAGCGGTAAAGCTCCAAAAGCCGATTTTCTTCCTCTGTGACCGACACAGACGTTTCACCCGCAGAAAAAAACTGTGCAAGAGTTATTCCGAATGCGTCGCACAAGCTCTGCAACAACTCCAGTTTCGGGGGCGTCTTTCTTTCAAACATCGTCGCAACCGACGATTGCGGCAGCGCCGCTTCATACGCAAGCCTGTTTATAGTCCACCCGCGCAATAAACGCAGTTCGTCGATTCTCTTAATTACGTCCATACAGTAATTATATAACTTATTTGCGATATTTATTATCTTAAATAAGTTGATACATTATCGTAATTACGATAATATAATTACGTATTTAAACATGCGAAGGATAAATTATGTTTATAAACAGGTGCGGGATACCTAAAATTATTCATTACGTATGGCTCGGCGGCAAGCCTTTGCCAGATAAATTCCGTAATTACATAGACGGTTGGAAAAGCCTGATGCCCGAATACGAATTTATGGAATGGAACGAAGATAATTTCGATTTATCCGTCTGCAAATTTGCCGAAGAAGCTTACTCTCGCCAAAAGTACGCGTTTTCGGCGGATTTTATCCGCATTGCGGTATTGAAACGTTACGGCGGAATTTATCTCGACACCGACGTGGAAGTTTTAAAGCCATTTGACGGACTTTTGGAAAACGAATTTTTTCTCGGCTTCGAAAACGAAGCGCACGTCGGCTCGGCGGTAATCGGAAGCGTGCCCGACCACCCGCTTGTAACCGCCCTATACGCTTTTTATCTTAGTACGTCGTTTGTAAACGGAAAAACCCTGAATATGACGCCTAACGTTATGTATCTGACTTATTTGCTCAGGGCAAATTACGGCTTAAAGCCCACTCCCGTCACACAGCGGCTCACGGACGGAGAAAGCAGCTCCGTCACGGTTTACGCGCCGGAATATTTCACTCCGTTTAACTTCAACACGCGCAAGGAAAACATAACAGAAAATTCCTACGCAGCACACCGTTTTGCAAACTCGTGGTCGCCGAAGTCGTTGCAATCAACCCAGAAATTCGTAAACTCTGTCAGAAAAATTGTCGGCAAACGGATTTTCGCGCTTTTAGTCCGTCTTTACGCCAATGCGGAATGCAGAAAAGCAGGCAAGCGCATTTCGTCTGCGAAACGGAACGAATCCCGTCTTGTATCAATTTAAATCCAACGCGATTTTGTAGATTTCGGACTTCGGTACGCCGCGGTCTCTTGCAACCTGCTTAATCGCGTCTTTTTTATCGGTTCCCCCCGACATATAGTGCAACAAATGCTCTTTAACGGTCAGGTCGTTCAATGGGTTTTCACCCGAAGCACCCTCTACTATCAGCACGTACTCCCCGCGTTTTTCGCCTTTTAAACCCTCGGAAAGGTTAAAAGTTACAGCCTCCTCGTGCAATTTGGTTATTTCCCGCACGGCGCATGCGCGGCGCTCGCCGAAAACCTCGTAAATAGACCATATATGGGGGTCAACGTCCTGCGGAGCAACGTGAAATATGAGGGTTAAGTCGAGATTTTTATACTTTTCGAGCAGTCTTTTGCGCTCCCCCGCCTTGTCGGGAAGAAACCCTATAAATGCGAATTTATCGGCGGGGAACGCGGAAAGTATCAGCGCGGAAAGGGCGGCGTTCGCGCCGGGAATTACCGTGTAGTCCACACCCGCGTCTTTCAGCGCTTTGCACACAACGTTGCCCGGGTCGGAAATTACGGGCATGCCCGCGTCCGAAATCACCGCGACCTTCTTCCCCTCTTTTGCGGCGGCAATTATCCTTTCTGCGGCTTCCCTTTCGTTGAATTTATGGCAAGCGAAAAGGGGCTTTTTTATTTCGTAAGCGTTTAAAAGCTTCAACGAGTGGCGCGTATCCTCGCAGAAAATCAAATCAGCGCCCCGCAAAATTTCGAGCGCGCGAAAAGAAATATCCTTTAAATTGCCAATCGGCGTAGAAACGAAAGATACCATTTCAACCCTCTTTGAACTGAAAATTATACAGTTCTTTATAACCCCCGCCCAAAGCGAGAAGTTCTTCGTGCGTGCCTCGCTCCATTACGCCGTCGGCGGTCATAACGATGATTTCGTCCGCGTTCTTCACGGTCGAAAGCCTGTGCGCCACGACGACGGTGGTCCTGCCCTCCGAAAGCTTTTTAAGCGCGCCCTGAATCTGCATTTCGGTCGCGTTGTCCAAAGCCGAAGTCGCTTCGTCCAAAATCAGTATCGGCGGATTTTTTAAGAACGCACGGGCAATGGAAATTCTCTGTTTCTGCCCGCCCGAAAGTTTGACGCCGCGTTCGCCCACGCCCGTGTCGTAGCCCTGCGGCAGCGCCGAAATATAATCGTGGATATTCGCCTTTTTCGCGGCTTCGATAATATCCTCTTCGGTTGCGTTAAAGTCGCCGTAGGCGATATTTTCGCGTATGGTGCCGTTGAAAAGAAAGACGTCCTGTTGCACTATTCCGATATTTTTTCTGAGCGCCGAGCGCTTTAAATCGCGGATATCGTAGCCGTCAATCGTGATTTTACCCTCGTCGACCTCGTAAAAACGGGGGATAAGGTGGCAGATAGTCGTCTTGCCGCCGCCCGACGGCCCGACCAGCGCTATGGTCTTACCCGCGGGAATATTCATTGAAAAATCGTTAATTACCTTTTTCCCGTCCTTTTTATAGCCGAAAGACACGTTTTCGAACCCGATTTCACCTTTCAGCTTTTCTTCGGGCACGATTGCGTCGGGGCGCTCTTCCTCGGGCGGCAGGTCCATAATTTCACAGAACCGCACGAAGCCCGTCATCCCCTCCTGAATCTGTTCGAATATGTTGATAAGCGTGCGAATAGGCGTTATCAGCGTGGTTACGTACAAAACGAACGCGGCGAACTCGCCCACGTCGATATAATCGTAATAGAAGAAAAGCCCGCCCGAAAGCAATACGGCAAAATACAGGAAGTCCATAAAAAAGTTCATAGACGAGAAAAATTCGCCCATAACCTTGTAGTGTTTCCCCTTTGCCTTTACGAACTGTGCATTGCCTGCCGCAAACTTTTCCCTTTCGTGCTCTTCTGCACCGTACGCGCGGGAAACGCGTATACCCGAAACCGCGCTCTCGATATCCGCGTTAATTTCACCCTGAAACACGCGCACTGCCCGTGAAGCTTTCTTCATACGGTTTCTTAAAAGTACAGAAATAACAACCCCGAACGGCACAACCGCAAAGACAATCAGCGCAAGATAGACGTTGATAAGCGCAAGCATAACGAACGCGCCGACGAGGGTTATTAAGGATAAAAATACGTCCTCGGGGCCGTGATGCGCCAGCTCCGATATTTCGAACAGGTCGTTGGTCATACGGCTCATTATGACGCCCGTCTTGTTGTCGTCGTAGTACGAAAACGGCAGTTTTTGCAGGTGGTCGAAAAGCTCCCTGCGCATATCCGCCTGAATTCTTACGCCGACGACGTGCCCCCAATACTGCAAAACGTAGTTTAAGCACGCTTTTATAACGTATAGCCCTAAAAGAAGCCCCGCACCCGCCAGCAGCAGATACATCAACTTATTCGGCACGTAATTATTTATAATTTCTTTGGTTATATATGGGTAAACGAGGTTGAAAACGGAGATTACGAACGCGCAGACCATATCGATAGCGAAAAGTTTTACGTGCGGTTTGTAATAGCTTGCGAACCGTTTAAAAAGCCCCTTCCTCACCTTTTGCATTAATCAAAACCCCTTGACGGTTTCTTCGGTTAAGGACTTGCAAAGCTCTTTGCCCAGCGCGACGACGCTGTCGAAGTCCTCTTTTACGGCGATACAGTTAAACGTATGAATATATCTTACGGGTATACCCGCAACAATCACGGGAGTGCCGCCGTTCGCCGAAATTATATACGCGCCGTTATTGCCGCCGCCGCGCCGCACCGCCATCTGAACCTTGATATTTTTTTCCGCCGCAACCTTTCTTGCAAACGCAGTGAAGCGGGGCGTACATATCACGGTTGCGTCCATATGCCTCAGCATAACGCCGCCGCGTAAAGCGTCCTGCACCATATACGACGGCGCGACGGTATCGTCGGCAGGACAGCCCTCGAAGCATATCGCAACAGTAGGCTTCAATCGGTGCATAGCGGCGGTTATCCCGCGCTCGCCGACCTCCTCCTGCGAAGAGATTACCCCCACTATATCCTGCGGTAAAGCGCACTTTTGCAAATCTTTTATACACTTTAATAGCGCCGCGACGCCCATTCTGTCATCGAACGCTTTACCGTGCAGAACGCCGTGTTTTTCGTCGTACGCAAACGGAGATAAAGGCACAACGGGGTCGCCGACCTCGACGCCGAAAGACGAAGCTTCTTCTGCGCTAGTCGCGCCTATGTCTATAACAAGGTTATCATAGCTTACGGGCGCGTTGCGCTGTTCCGCCGTCATTAAATGTGGCGAGCCCGCGGCAATTACCCCCGTAATATGCCCCGTTTTCGAACATATCTGCACTTTGGAAGAGGGCAAGCTCTTTTCGTTCCAGCCGCCTATGGGAATAAACCTTAACGTGCCGTCGGGCTTGATTGCCTGCACCATAAAACCGACCTCGTCGGAGTGCGCGTCCAAAAGAATGTACGGCCGACCCTGCCCCTTGTTGTATTTCGGGTAAATATAGAGGTTGCGCATACTGTCCTCTTCGAAATCGGCAATTCCCTTTAAATATTCCCTTGCAACAGTTAAAACCTCGTCCTCGAAGCCCGATGCGCCGCAGCAGTTGCAAAGTCTTTCAATAAGCTCTAAATCAGTCACTTTTTCACCTCAATTTTTATTGTTTACGATTGTGGGCAGAACTTCTACCCCCTCCTTGCCGCCTTTGACCGCCTCCGCCATTATAAGGTACGGCTTGCCTTCGGGCGTGCCCGAAACGAACTGTATCCTCTTGGGTTCCAGTCCGCGGTTTTTCAGCAAAAAAATCAGCTCCGCCGCCCTGTCGGCACGGTTTATTATGGCAAGCCTGCCGCCGAATTTCAGCTTTCTGAAAGCCGCTTCCACGATTTCTTTTAAAGTAAGCGTAATCTCTTTTCGGCACACGGCGCGCTCGTAGACCTCGTTTTCAAACCCGCTTTTCTCGTACGGCGGGTTGCAAAGTATCAAAGAAAACTTGTCGTCGTACTCCCGCCCGATTTCCTGCAAGCGCGTCGTGACGACCTCGCACGCAAAGCCGTTCAGCGCCGCCGTACGGCGGGACATATCGGCAAGATTGTCCTGCATTTCGAAAAGGGTCAGACTTTCCACGCACTTGTTAAGGCACAGAAAATGAAAGCCTACCACCCCGCTGCCCGAACAGAAATCTGCAACCTTATCCCCGCACTTCGCGCGCGCGAAGCGCGATAAAAGTATGCTGTCCGAAGTGAATCGGTACAGCTTCACGTTCTGTATTATTTTTTTATCTTCTAAAAATTCTTCTAAAACTTCGTTTTCTTTAAGTTCCATAGCGAAAGAGAAGCGCCGTCTCCGCAATTTACAAAGCAAAAAAGCGGGCTTAACGCCCGCTTTTTTACCTTAAATTAGTCCGCGTGGATAGCGCCGGTGGGGCAAACGTCCTCGCACGCGCCGCAGTCGATGCAAACGTCGGGGTCTACGACGTACTTGTCGGGACCTTCCGAAATAGCTTCAACGGGGCAAGTGCCTGCGCAAGCGCCGCAGCTAACGCACTCGTCAGTAATAGAGTGAGCCATAACTTTCCTCCAATTTTTATGTTAGTAGCCGTATTATAACACAACTTTTCAAGCGTGTAAAGGGGTTAAACGCTTTTTTTTAATTTTTCCCTATGGGTGCGCCGCCTTCTCTCGCATCCGTGCGGGCGCCCTGCTTCGCGTCGGAACGCCCCTCTGAACGGGCTTCGGGGCGTGCGCCGGGTTTGCGGTCTTTGCGCTTTTTATTGTTGCCCTTGAACTGCGGGTTTGCGCCTGCGGAATTATCCTTAGGTTCCGCCTGCACGTTGGTATTCTGCGGCTTGGGTCCGTTACCGTTCTTTTTCTTTTTGCGCTTCTTATTTTTATTGGGCGCCTTATTTTCGGCGTTTTTGACCTCGGACAAGTCCTCTTCCGCCCTGTTTTTGACTATTTCTTCAAGCTCTTCGCCGTCTTCAGGTTCGGCGGGCGCACCGGATTTCAGGTCCTCGGCGGTAAAATCTTTATACGTAACTAAATCTTTAGTCTTATCCTCTATGCGAACGCGTATAAGCATTTTCAGCATATTTACGTTAACGACTATTCCCCGCCCCTCGGGGGTAGCCACTTCCGAGCCGATTTTCGGCATCTGTTTACAGGTTTCGGCGTAGTAGTCGTTTTCATAGCTCAGACAGCACATCAGCCTGCCGCACAGCCCCGAAATTTTCTGGGGATTTAACGAAAGCCCCTGATTTTTCGCCATTTTAATTGAAACTTTCTTCATTTCGGGCATACAGCTCGAACAACAGCACTCCCGTCCGCACGGCGCGATTCCGCCTATAAGCTTTATTTCGTCGCGTATGCCGACCTGCCGCAGTTCTATGCGCATATGAAAGTGTGAAGAAAGCTCTTTTACCAGCTCTCTGAAATCGACGCGTTGGGGCGCGGAATAATAGAATACCGCTTTAGAGCCGTCGAAAGCGAATTCGCAGTCGATAAGTTTCATTTCGAGATTATGCTTTTCAATCTTCTCGCGTACGGTGCGCATAGCCCCCGCGCGCCTTTCGACGTTTTTCCTGTTAATCTCCTCGTCCTTTGCGGTTGCCGCCCTTATTACGGGCTTTAAAGGAAGCACAAGCTTTTTATCGTCCACCTCGGCGCGGGCAGTGACGACCGTCGCGTACTCCACCCCGCGGGAAGTTTCCACGATAACCCCCGACCCGACTTTGTATTCAGCATCTTTTTCGGGCGCAAAGTAATAGACCTTGCCGCCCTCTTTAAAAACTACCGCAGTAATCGTTGCCATTTACTATTCTCCTTGGCGACTTTCAATAAAAAGTCATATAAAAGCCCTTGAAAATTCGCGTTGAACTTTAAGTCTGCGAACGCTCCGTTCAACTCTTCAAGCGCAAAAACGAGCGCGGCGGGCTGTAAAACGTCCGCAAGTTTTCCGCCCTCTTTCAGCGCGGAAAAATACAGCCGTTGCATCTCGGTGAGTATTTCCGTCTTGTAATTCGTATCTCCGTACTTTGCGGCGGCTACGCCGATATCGCCCACGCGCACAGTTGCGCACAGCTCCTTAGCCGCGGACGAAACCTCTTCGAACCAGCCGCCCTCTACCATATTCTGCGCGGCGCCGAGTATACCGCCCGCGCTTTCAGCGGCGGCGGAGTTCAAATCGTCACTCCTCACGCGTTCGAGCGCGTCGAATACCTCTTTGTCTGTAAACGGGGGTATTGTCAGCGTCTTTACGCGCGACTTAACGGTATCGAGAACGGGCGCAAGCGTAGCCGCCCCCAAAAGGAAGTGTATACCCTCGCACGGCTCTTCCAAAGTCTTTAAAAGTTTGTTCTGTAAAAGCTGGGAAGCGTTTTCGAAACCGACGATAACGAACAGCTTTTTACTGCCCTCGACGGGGCGCATAACGCTGTCCTCCAACAGTTCGCCTATCGCGTCGGCGGTCAGCTTTTCCCCGTCCTTGGGGTAAAACTTACAGTCCGGATAACTGCCGCTTACAATTCTGTTATAAAGTGAGCCGCCGTCTTCGGCGCCGAAAAACCCCAGCGCGAAAATTTTCAGCGCCGCGTTCATATTCTTTCTGTCGGGAAAGTCCAACATATATGCGTGGGAAAGCCTCCCCGCCTGCCTGTCGCCCGTCAGAATTTTATACGCCGTTGTACCCTTTAAAAGCCTTTCCACTTATTTTATTATATCTCTTTCTTTAAGTAAATTTCTTATTTTTTCAGCTGTTTCTTCTTTCGTTCCACTGCAATCGACGGCACATATGTCGGGGTGTTTCGCTAAAAGCGCCTTATATCCTTTATATACCTTTTCGTGAAATTCAAGCCCTAATTGCTCTATTCTGTCGTTTTTGTCCGCGCCGTGCTTTCTTTTGAACGCGTCTGCGGGCGAAATATCGAGAAAAACGGTCATATCCGGGGGGTAATTACCCAAAGCGACGGAATTTATCTCTTCTATAAACTTTTCCCCCAGCCCCCGTGCAAAGCCCTGATAGGCGAGCGATGAATAAACGTATCTGTCGCAAACTACAAGCTTACCCGCGGCAAGGGCGGGCGCGACCGTTTCCCTTAAATGCTGTATTCTTGCCGCCGCGTATAAAAGCGCCTCGCACTCGTCGCACATAGCGGTGTTCTTGCCGTTTAAAATTATCTTTCTTATGTCCTCGGAAATGCCGCTTCCGCCGGGCTCCCTCGTCATAATAAAGTCTGCGCCGACAGACTTTAAATATTCCGAAAGAAGCTTAAGCTGAGTGCTCTTCCCCGAGCCCTCGCAGCCCTCGAACGTTATGAACTTCCCCCTCATTTTTTAACCACCCAAATCTTGTCGCCGACGAGCCCGAACGTTGCCGCGCCGCACACAAGATACCTGACGGCGCCCTCGGTTATCATCTCACCCGCGGCAATTACGGGTATGCACGGCGGAGTTACGCCGACGTTTTCCGCGCACATTCTGCCAATCGACTGAACGAGGGGCAGAAGCTCTTTTTTCTGTTTCAACGCATACTGGAAGCTGTAAGTTCTCGCCGTCACGGGCATAGGCGGCCGCGCGACGAAGTTCTTTCTCAGCCGCTTGTCGTTCATAAGCGCGGTAATTGCCGTAAGCAGCGCGCTCATATCCGCCGCGACCGTCATAGGCGACACGTAGAAAAGCAGATACTTACCGTCCGCAAGCTCGGAATAGACGCCTTTCTTTTCCAAAAGACTTGCCGCCGTGTATGAGGAAATGCCAAGCTCTTCGAAGTCGATTGCAACTTTAGTCCAGTCCTCGGACGGATAAAGCTTCAAAGGGCACTTCTCTCTGAAAGCCGCCACCGCCGCCTTTGCGTCCTCAAGAATTTTGGTGTTATTCGCCACGTATTTAAACGCGTATTCCACCGAAGCCATTATAGGGTAGCTCGGCGAAGTGGTGCGGAAGTAGTTAAGCCCCTCTTCCAGAAGGGGAAGAAGCTTTTCGTTATTGCCCGAAACAACCGCGCCCTGCGTCAAGGCGGGCAGGCTCTTGTGCGCGCCGTCCACCCAAAGGTCGGCATAAACGCCCGCGTGCCCGTTCCGCGCTTCCTCGAAAACGAGGTGCGCGCCGTGCGCGCCGTCTGCAACGAGATAACGACCGTACTTTTTCAGTATAATCGAGTACTCTTTAAGCGGCGCGATGTTTCCGAAATAATCGGGGGAAGTCACAATCATACCGCTTATCGAGCGGTCGTTGGAAACAAGCTTTTCGATAAGCGACGGCGAGGGGGGCAGAATAATACCGCCCTCGCTCGAACCTTGCACTATTACCGGTTCGAGCCCGAACAGCTTGCACGCATTCCAAACGCTTACGTGGCAGTTGCGCGGCACGATAATTTTGTTGCCGAACTTAGACAGCGCGTACATCATCGCAAGCACGCCCGCCGACGAACCGTCGGTCAGAATGAACGACTTCTTCGCGCCGAGAATTTCCGCAAGCTCTTTCTGCGCCTTTGCGATTATTCCAGTCGGACACATAAGATTGTCAGAATAGGAAAGCTCGGTGACGTCGAGCGGTGCGACGGGAAACTTCGACTTGAAGTCGCCGCGCGCCTTGTGCCCGGGCATATGAAAGGACTTGTCCGCCTTAGCGTACGTTTTAAGTTGTGAATAAATCAAGTATTTAAACATAGGGCATCTCCCTCTGAAATCGGGTTAATTAAGACATATATCGGGGTCTACGGCTTGTTTTGCACACGCGCGCGCCTTTACGGCGTCACGCTTCGCCGCCTATACGCTTTTTATTTCTTGGGCTTCATCGTAGGGAACAGCAACACGTCGCGTATGGTCGCGCTGTCGGTTAAAAGCATAACCAGCCTGTCCACGCCGAACCCGAGCCCGCCCGTAGGGGGCAAACCGTACTCGAGCGCGGTGACGTAGTCTTCGTCTACCTGCGCGTTGCAATTAGGCTCCTGCGCGCGTTTTGCCTCGACCTGCTTTACAAACCTCTGCCGCTGGTCGATAGGGTCGTTCAGCTCGGAGAATGCGTTTCCGAACTCGTGCGAGCAGATAAAATACTCGAAACGCTGGGTGAACGCAGGGTCGTCCTCTTTGCGCTTTGCAAGGGGCGAATTTTCCACGGGATAGTCGTAAATAAACGTGGGCTGAACAAGCTTTTCCTCGACGAACGCATCGAAAAGCGCGATAAGCACGTGCCCTTTGGTCGCCTTTTCACCCTCGTCAACATTCACGCCAAGCTTTTTGGCACAGTCACGGGCGTCCGCGTCGCTTTCCCACTTATCGTAGTCGGTGCCCGAATACTTCTTCACCGCTTCTTTCATTGTCATTCGTGTCCACTTGCCGCCAAGGTGAATTTCCGTACCCTGATAGGTTATGTCGGTGGTGCCGCAGACTTTCTTCGCAACGGTCGCGTACATATCCTCGACAAGCTCCATCATATCAAAGTAATCGAGGTACGACGCGTAGCACTCCACCGTGGTGAATTCGGGGTTGTGGAAAGCGTCCATACCCTCGTTGCGGAATATGCGCCCGACCTCGTAAACGCGGTCCAGACCCCCTACTATAAGCCGTTTAAGATACAATTCCGTCTCGATTCTAAGGTACATATCGATATCCAGCGCGTTGTGCTTAGTCTTGAAAGGACGCGCCGCCGCACCTATTTCCAACGTGTTCAGAACGGGGGTGTCAACCTCTAAAAAGCCGCAACCGTCAAGGTAGCCGCGGATAGCCGAAATTATGTTCGAGCGCTTTACGAACGTGCTCTTAACTTCGGGGTTGACAATTAAATCCAGCTCCCTCCTCCTGTAACGGATATCGGTGTCTTTCAGGCCGTGCTGTTTTTCGGGCAGGGGCAAAAGGCACTTCGAAAGCATCTCGATATGCGTGCAGTGCACCGAAACTTCGCCCGTCTGAGTCTTGAAGACGTAGCCTTTTATACCCACTATGTCGCCCAAATCGTAGTCCTTTTTAAAGGAGGCGTAGTCCTCTTCGCCCACGTCGTCGCGACGGACGTAGACCTGAATAAGCCCCTCGCCGTCCTGAACGTGCGCGAACGAAGCTTTGCCCATTATGCGGCGGGACATAAGCCTGCCCGCAATGCAGACTTCTTTTCCCTCTAAGGTATCGAAGTTGTTTTTGATTTTTTCCGAACCCGCCGAAACCTGCCACTTGACTTTTACGAAAGGATTCTTGCCCTCTTCGGTGAGTTTTGCAAGCTTTTCCCTGCGTATTTGCGCCTGTTCGGCAAGGTTTACTTCTTCCTGCGCGGTTGCGCCGTTAACGTTTTCTGCCATAAAAATTACCTTATCGAAATTATTTTAAGAGTGTAATCACTGCCGTCGGGGCACTTGACCGTGACCCTGTTACCCACCTTTTTCTTTAAAAGCGCCGCGCCGACGGGTGATTCGACGGAAATTTTGTTCGCCATTACGTCGACTTCGGTCACGGAAGTTATGGTATAGGTCTGCGTTTCGTCCATATCTTCATCGAAAACCGTTACCACGCTGCCGAGATGCACGTAACTTGTGTCGGTAACTTCCTCGCGAACGTCCGCATTTTTGATTTTATATTCGATTTCCGCGATTTTTCCCTCGTTGGAACGCTGCTCTTCGCGCGCAGCGTCGTATTCCGCGTTTTCCGAAAGGTCGCCGTGGCTGCGCGCCTCGGCAATTCTTTCGATAATTTCGGGGCGCTTTACCTTGACAAGGTAGTCAAGTTCTTTCTTCAAATCGTCGAAATTTTTCTTTGTCATTACGATAAGTTCTGCCATTTTAATAACTCCTAAGGATAAATAAATAATTAAAAGTGATTTCGCCGAGCGAAACCACTGCTTTATCTTACAATATTATATAATTTTGTCGCCCGTTTGTCAATAGAAAAATTAAAGCCGCAAAAAGTTAGTTGCAATTTGCGGCGTGATTAAGTATAATGAAGATATGTTCAGAATTTGGGGTAAAGTCATAGTTGGCGAGAAAATAGAGAAACAGGTCACGTACGAAAGCGAAGAAAAATTCGCTTATTCGAACTTTTTCACCTATCTTTCCGATGTCTGCGAGGCGCTGGATATTCCCACTCCCATTCTCTTAAAAACGCATATTTTCAACTACGCGAAGTTCAGGACGGTTAAATTTCTTCCACGCGACTTTGCCGAGCACCCCGAATTCGATAAGCTTATTTTGGAAAACATCACGTTGAACTGAGAATATTTCAGCTTGAAAACGGCATACTGAAAGTATGAAATTAACTTGCTATATGTGCGTTGCAAACCTCGTTATTTTAGGCATATGCGGGGGTGTATACGCTTTGACAGGGTTCAACCTTCTGATGTTTATCTCTTTGAACAATATTCTTTGTTACAGAGTTTTTCTGGCAATCTGCGGGGTATCCGCCCTTTTTACGGCATATTCTTTAATCGCTTTTAAACCCTTTAAAGGGCTGAAGTAAGCGGGCGCGCATTACCAAATTTCCCATAGGGAATTTAATAAAACGCAAATAAAAAGGTTTAGGCATAGCGTTAAGCTGTGCCTTTTCTGTACTTTTTTTTCGTGGACGAACTAGGCTACGCGTAGCCTAGTGAGATATAGATATGTTTTATATTTCATGCAAAATTCAATCGGTTGCGTTCTTTCATTTTTCGTGATATAATAATTGTACGATAAACATTAATTTAGCGGAGAACTTTTAAAATGCTAATAGATAAACCACTTGTTTCTTCAAGAATAACTGTACGGAATTATCAAAAGTCAGACCTGCCATATCTTACCGCAATGTGGTTTGATAAGGAAAACGGCAAATATATGAGCGACCCGACGGTGGAATATGTTGATAGTGATTTTCAAATAGCACTTGACAGTCTTGAAGATAGCCCCAACGGATATTATTTGACAGTTGTTTTAAACAGTTCTGATGAGATAATAGGTTCTGCTTGCATTTTCCCTGACGAAAAAAAGGAAATATTTGATATAGGATATTGTATTCATAAGAATTATTGGAGAAAAAGATTTGGTTCTGAACTATTGACTTTAATTGTTACTTTGATACGCAATATTGGTGGCATTGAGATAACTGCGGAAGTTGCGCAAGATAATATTGCATCGATTAAATTGCTTGCAAATAACGGGTTTAAGATAAAAAAGAAATCGCAATTTAAAAAATATAAAATGAATATCTGTTTTAATAGTTACATTTATACTTTTAGTTGCGCTAATCAAACTTGAATTAAATTTTAATTTGTCTTTCTAAATATTTTGTAGTAAAAAGCTCTCGAACATATCGTTCGAGAGCTTTTGTCCTTGCTTGAAAGTAAACTCTTAATAATTTAGTTTTTTAATTCCCTATGGAAACCGCGGATTTAGCGCGCCCCTTTAATTTATTCCAAATCCACGCGTAGGCTTGCGCCCGTTTCCGCATCCTGATACATAACCCAGAATCCTTTGTCGGTTTTATCGGCGGAGGCAGGCAAAAACGACGCCATTCCCTCCATACTTTCGGGCGGAGTTTCGGTATTCTCCGCAGGCACGCCGTAACATATATATTTCGGTTTGCCCCCCGAATATAGCACGCCGAACACGTAAAACCCACCCTCGCCGTAAGAGATTCTGACCCATTTCGAGTCCTCTATCATCTCCTCCAAAGGAGCTTCTTTCGGGTACTTTTTCAATATATCGTCAATCTCATCCGCCATTCTTTCATAGAAAAGCCCGCCCTCGACTATGGGGCTGAACTTCTTAAAATTGCCGTTGCCCCCCGAATATGTTTGAGTTTCCGCGTCTTTTACGCCGCTTTCCCCTTCTTTGACAGCGCTAAAAGCCGCTTCATTGCCGCATACTTTGCCCCCGCTTTCTTCTTCCTCCTTATGCGTGCGTACAGCTCCACCGTCCTTAAAAGCTTCTGCGTATTCATAATAGTTTACCTCCGCAATCGCCTCGTCCTCGTAGACGGGCTTTTTTTCTTCGTTTATTTCTTTATTTACTTTTTCGGGCTTAGCTTCGGCGCCCGTTGTTTTGAGGTTTTCCTCCCGCTCGATTTCAGCTTTAAGCCCCAGCGCAACGTCGTGGAAGTTGCCGCATACTGCCGATGCAACGGGAAAAACCTGTCCCTTTATATAGCAAATAAGAGCGGCAAAACCGTTCGCTGTATCAACGTCGCACTCGCCCTCGAACTCGCCGTTTTCAACGACTTTGGTGTGTGCGCCGTCCGAAATAGCCATTACGTACGCGCCTTCGGTAAGCGGCGCAAAGTTTATAAGGCTTACCTCTACGCGCAGCTTCGCGCCGTACTTTTCGGCTTTTACAAGTCCGGACAGCTCCCCGCCGTCCGCTGAAAATCCTTTTTTTATTTCACGTATGACCGCAATGTTTTTAGTATACCCCATAATATTTCCCCGTTAATTCGGTGCGCTTTTCTCTATTATAATTATGTCGGACGTACGAATTTTATAATATTGTGTAAAAATATGTTGTTTTTGTGCGTTTATTTTCACAATTCGATTATGCAATTAATTTGATTTTTTGATTTGCTTGTAATATAATAGTATTTGTAGAAGTGTTTATGAAACTTCGATTAAAGGAGTATTATTTTTATGGCATTGACAAAGAATAAAAAAGTTCTTGACTTCGTTCAGGAAAGCGCAGACCTTGCCCAGCCTGATAAAATTGTATGGATAGACGGCAATCCCGACCAGATTAAAGCTTTAAAAGAAGAAGCGGTTAAAAGCGGCGAGCTTATAAAGTTAAACGAAAATCTTTTACCCGACTGCTACCTGCACCGCACCAAGGTGAACGACGTTGCCCGCGTTGAGGACAGGACTTTCATCTGTACCACCAATAAAGAGGACGCAGGCCCCATCAACTACTGGATGGACCCCAGACAAGCCAAAGAGCTTTCGAACGAGATTGCGCGCGGCTCGATGAAAGGCAGAACGATGTACGTTATACCCTACTCTATGGGCGTTGTCGGTAGCGATTTCGCAAAATACGGCATCGAAGTTACCGACAGTATTTACGTCGTTTTGAATATGAACATTATGACGAGGGTCGGCAAATCGGTTTTAAACCAGATTGGCAAAGACGGCGACTTTATTAAAGGCTTCCACGCAAAGTGCAACGTAGACGCCGACAAGAGATATATAATGCACTTCCCCGAAGAAAACCTTATAATTTCGGTCAATTCCGCATACGGCGGCAACGTTCTTCTCGGCAAGAAGTGCTTCGCTTTGAGAATTGCTTCCTACCTCGGCAAAAACGAGGGCTGGATGGCAGAGCATATGCTTATTCTCGAGGTTGTATTCCCCGACAAAAAGACGAAAAAGTACGTTGCGGCGGCTTTCCCCTCGGCTTGTGGCAAGACCAACCTTGCAATGCTTATTCCCCCCAAGCACTATACCGATATGGGTTATGAAATAAAGACCGTCGGCGACGATATAGCTTGGCTCAGGGTCGACAAAGACGGAAGTCTTTACGCGGTCAACCCCGAAAACGGTTTCTTCGGCGTTGCCCCCGGCACGAACGAACATTCCAATAAAAACGCACTCGATTCCACAAAACGCGGCACTATATTCACCAACGTAGCGCTTAACACCGACGATATGACCGTTTGGTGGGAGGGTATGTCGAAAGAACTTCCCGATCATTGCATCGACTGGACGGGCAAACCTTGGGACCCTGCCAAGTTTGACAAGAAAGACAAATCGACCTGCGCGGCGCACCCCAATTCGCGTTTTACCGCGCCCGCAAGCAACTGCCCCAGCATTTCCGACAAATTCGACGCACCCAACGGGCTTGACGCAGTTCCCATCTCCGCGATTATCTTCGGCGGCAGAAGGGCTTCTACCACTCCTCTCGTTTACGAGGCAAGGGACTGGAACCACGGCGTATTTATAGGCTCTGCAATGTCGTCCGAAACGACGGCGGCGGCGGCAGGCGCAGTAGGCGTTCTTCGCCACGACCCTATGGCTATGAAGCCGTTCACGGGCTACCATATGGGCGATTACTTTGCGCACTGGGTTGATATGGGTACTAAAATCAAGAACCCGCCCAAAATCTTCAACGTCAACTGGTTCAGAACCGACAAAGACGGCAACTTTATGTGGCCCGGTTTCGGCGACAATATGCGCGTTCTCGAATGGATACTCAAACGTTGCTCAGACACTCCCGTTGAAGCCGAAGAAACTGCGATTGGCTACGTTCCCAAAGCCGAGGACATCGACCTCTCCGATATGGACTACGAGATTACGGCAGGCAAGAAGTTCGGTATAAACGACTTAAAGTCCATTCTTACCGTTGATAAAGAAAAATGGGCAAAGGAAGCCGAAGAAATCGAGGGCTATTACAACAACACGATTAAGGACAGAATTCCCCAAGAACTTTGGGACTGCCTTAATACCCTGAAAAACAACTGCAAGCCCGCGGCGAAACCCGCACCCAAGAAAACAGATAAAGAAGCGTAAATAAATATAAC
>CAJTVA010000014.1 GCA_910579585.1 uncultured Christensenella sp. | reverse complement strand
TGAATTCATTATGAGCGCAGGCAAATACGCAGCCAAAAAGATTGCAGTACTTGCACTTCTTACGGCGTTGAGTTTGATAACTTTCATTATCGAAAGTCTTTTCCCTCCCCTAATCATTCCCGGGGCGAAAATGGGGCTTGCCAACGTGTTTTCTTTTGCGGCGCTTATTATGTACTCTCCGCTCGAAGCGTTCGCCGTAGTGGCTTTGCGCACCGTGTTCGGCGCGATTTACGCAGGGAACTTTTCCGCAGTGATGTACAGTTTTACGGGCGGGGTCGTTTCTATGGCGGTTTCGTCGCTTCTTTTGTGTCTTGTACACCCGCGCGTTTCGGTGCCGGCGATATCAATCGCGGCGGCGGTCGCGCACAACATCACCCAAAACGTGGTGTTCGTCTTTCTGTCGGGCTCGGCGCTGATGTTCGGCTATATGCCATATCTCGTGCTTCTGGGCGTTCTGTCGGGCGCGATTGTCGGCGGAGTGACGATGCTTATTTTCCGCGGCGTGCCGCAAAGCGCGTTTTTGAAAGTCGTTGCGGAAAAGAAAAAATCAAAAATTTCTGAAACTTAGAAAAGCCGGCAAGGCAAAGCGGTTTGTACCGTTGCGGGCGCGTACACTAACGTACGGGGTCGAAGCGGCACGGAGCGCAACGCGGTATTGCGCGGCTTACATAAGGCTTAACAAAAAAAACGGAGGTTGTAAAACTTGAAAGCAGTAAAAGGCAAACTGCTCTTCGGCGGGGTTCACCCGAAGGGCAATAAAGAGCTTTCGGCTGCGGCGGCGATAGAGGTTATGCCGTCGCCCGAAGTTGTAGCCGTTTCCACTTCACAGTCGGCAGGCAAGCCCGCTATCGTCGCGGTTGCCGTCGGGCAGAAAGTGAAAGAGGGCGAGCTGATTGCAAAAGCAGACGGAGAAATTTCCTCGAACGTGTTTGCAAGCGTTGCGGGTACGGTTGCGGAAATTAAGGAAGGCGTAGGCGCGAGCGGCGCAAAGGAAACGTTCGTCGTTATAAAAGCCGACGCGGACGCAGGCACGGAAAGCTTCCGATACCCCGCGCTCTCCTCCCCCTCTGCGGAAGAGATTAGGGCGAGGATAAAAGATTGCGGTATCGTCGGACTGGGCGGAGCGGGCTTCCCCACCGCCGTCAAGGTTGCGCCCAAGACGACGGTTGACACGCTGATTGTGAACGGTGCGGAGTGCGAGCCTTACCTTACTTGCGATTACCGGCTTATGATTGAAAAAACGGACGAGATTGCGCGCGGCGCGCGGCTTGCGGCGACGGCTTGCGGGGCGCAGAATATTATTATCGGCATCGAAGCGAACAAGCCCGAAGCTGTTTCCGCATTCGAAAAGTTTGACGATATAAAAGTCGTGGTTTTGAGGAAGATATATCCCGTAGGCGGCGAAAAGCAACTTATTTACGCTACGACGGGGCGCAAGATTGCACGCGGCAAGTTGCCCGCAGACTTCGGCGCTATCGTTATCAACGTAGGAACCGCGTTTGCTGTTTGCGAAGCCGTAGAATCGGGCAAGCCCCTTTACGAGCGGGTTGTGACCGTTTCCGGCAGAGCCGTGAAAGAGCCGAAAAACCTGTTGGTTAAGGTCGGCACGGCGGTCAAAGACATTGTAGACTACTGCGGCGGCGAGGCTTGCGCGCCTAAAAAAGTCGTACAGGGCGGGCCTATGACGGGCGTGGCGCTTGCGACTTACGAAAACTATATACACAAAACAACTTCCGGAATTTTACTTCTTTCCGAGAAAGAGGCGGCGGCCGACGAACCCACCCCCTGCCTTAACTGCGGAAAGTGCGCGGACGTGTGCCCGATGCATCTTATGCCGATGAACGCGGCGTTCTATTCGGCGGCGGGCGACTTCGAGGCGGCGGCAAAGTACGGTAACGTAAGCTACTGCATAGAGTGCGGGTCTTGCGAATACGTCTGCCCCGCTAAGCGCCCCTTAATTCAGGCTATAAGAAAGACGAAAGCCGCGATTCGTCAAAAAGGAGTTTAAAATGGATAACAGCATAGTAATTTCCACTCCTCCCCACGTTAAATCGAAGCGGACTACGCGCGGCATTATGCTGGACGTGTGCATTGCGCTTCTGCCCTGCGCGATTGCGGGCATAGTTTACTTCGGCGCGCTCGCGTTTATGATTGAGGTCGTGACCGTACTGTCCTGCGTGGCGACAGAGTTCGTTTACTTCTTTATCGCAAACAAGGGCTTCTCGCATAAGTGTAAGGACGCAGGCAAGGTCTGCGTGCGCTGGTGGAAGCAGTTCGACTTCACTTCGGTCGTAACGGGGCTTATTCTGGCGTTTATCGTTCCCGCGACGACACCCTGGTATGCGGCGGTAATCGGAGGTATCTTCTCGATTGCAATCGTTAAGATGCTGTTCGGCGGCACCGGTAAAAACTTAGTTAACCCTGCGGCGGCGGGGCGCGTGTTTATGGCGATAAGCTTTGCTGCCGTTACCACCTATACGGCGGCTAACTTCGCCGCGCTGAACTTCGAAAGCGGCGTATTCACCGATTCTACCAACCTTTGGTGGCTTTTAAACAACAACGGCGGCAACCCCGAAACCAAGCTGACGGTCATCGACCTTTTCCTCGGCACGGGCGTTGCCGGCTGTATCGGCGAAACCTGCAAGGTTGCGATTTTAGTCGGATACGTTTATCTTTGCGCAAGAAAAGTTATAAAATGGTGGCAGCCGCTTTTATTCGTAGTCGTATTCGGATTTGCGGCGGTATTTATGAGCGGGTTTGCCTTTATGGAGACGGGGTATTACGTCTTCGATATGAAGCTCTTCCTGCCCCACCTACTTTCGGGCGGCGTTTTGTTCGGGGCTGTGTTTATGTTCCCCGACTACGTAACCTCGCCCAAGGGCGTTTACGGACAGATTTTCTACTACGTTGTTGCGGCGCTTCTCGTTGCAATTCTTCGTTACCTGACGAAGATGGAGGTTACCTCTTTCGTCATTATACTTATGAACCTGTTCGTGCCCCTTATCGACAAATACTTAATAAGAAAGCCTTTCGGATACGTTAAAGCCAAGAAAGCTAAAAAGACCCCCGACGAGAGGGTTGCGGAAGCGGTCGACGCTTTGAAAGTAGACGAAACTGCGGCGGCGAAAGTCAAGGACGGAGAAAGCCTTGAAAACGAAGAAAAGAGCCCTGCGGCAAGCGTGGAAAGCGTGAACGCGGCGCCTGACAAGGAGGGCAAGTGAAATGACTGTTAAAGGTTTTTTCAAGAGCAATGTTTTTAAGTGCCTTGTAACTCTTTTGTGCGTGCTTCTCGTAAGCGGAATATTCCTTACGGTAATGAACGGACTTCTGGCTGTTTCCGACCAGGAAAGGCTGGACAGGGCGATTAACAAGATTTACGGAAAACCGGTTTCTTACACCGAATTGGCTGTTGCCGACTATAACAGTAACGCGACTATCGAAGCGGCGTATAAAATCAAGGACGACGGCAACTACCTTGTTAAGTCCACCGGCAAGGGCGGCTTCGATAACGGCACGATTACCTGCTGGGTCGTAGTAGAAATTTCGGGCACGTCGATTTCGGGCGTCGGCAAGGTGGTTATCGATTCCAACAAGGGTCAGACCCAGATGGCGGAATTGAAAGATTCGTTCCTCAACCAATTCTCACAAGGCTATTACGACGGAATTTACTACGCGACAAGCGACGGGTTCTTCGTTTCGAACTCAACCAAGTCTTCTAATGCGGTTTGTAATGCGGTTAACGGCGCTTTGGACTTCGTAAACGCGCAACCCGGAATTACGGGCGGAACCGAGGACGTTTACGCCGAGTTCGACTATATCGACAATATCGAAACGAAACAGACGAGCCACATAGTTGACGAAGAAAACAACTGCGTAATATTCACGGTAGTTTCGAAAGGTTACAATAACCCCACCAACTTCACCAGTGAAATTACGGTCAACGCGCAAGGCGTGATTACCGCGTTCAAGATAATCGTAAACGGCTCGACGAACGACAGCTACGAAGACAAAGTTGTACAAAACGCGAAAATTTTCGTAGGCAAGAACCTTGAAGGCATAAAGGCAATTCTCAACGTCGGCGAAAGCTACCCCGTTTACCCCGGTGACAATTCGAATAAATTCCCCGTTTCGGGCGCAACCGAATCCTCATACACCGTTTACACGGCGGCGCTGTTTGCGGCGGCTAACTACGATAAAATTCTGACCGTCGGGGAGCCCGAGCTTCCCGACGGCGGAGAAACCGAAGAAGGAGGTAATGAAAATGAATAAGTACAAGAAAATTACCTTAGACGGACTTATTTATCAGAACCCTACCTTTATGTTGGTTCTCGGCACCTGCCCCACCCTTGGACTTATCTCCTCCGCGTTCTCGGCAATGGGTATGGGACTTACCGTCGTAGTTATACTCACTTTAAGCAATATCCTTATTTCGGCTTTGAGAAAGGTTATACCGAACGCGGTGCGTATCCCCTGCTATATCGTAATTATCGCTACGCTTGTAACTTTTGCGAGAATGTTCCTTGAAAAGTTCGTGCCAGATTTATACGACAGCTTGGGCGGCTTCCTTGCGCTTATCGTTGTTAACTGCATTATCCTCGGCAGAGCGGAAGCGTTTGCAAACAAGCACACCGTTCCCGAAGCGGCGGTTGACGGAATTATGCAGGGCTTGGGCTTCACGGTTGCGTTGACGCTTATGGGAATTATCTGCGAGTTCTTCGGTAAAGGGTCTTTATTCGGTTTACAGATTATGGACTTCAAAATCGGTATGCTTGCAAAGCCCGCGGGCGCGTTCCTTGTATACGGTCTGTGCATTGCGGTGTTCACGTTCGTTATAGACAATATCGAGCGGGCAAAACGCGTAAAAGCAAACAAGCTTGCGCGTGAAAACCTTTTGAAGGAGGTTGCGTAAGTTATGGCTACTTTTATTGCGATTGTTCTTGCGGCGGTTCTCACCAACAACTTTATAACGGTTAAGACCTACGGCATCTGCCCCTTCCTCGGCGTTTCGAAAAAGACGTCGTCTGCGGTCGGTATGGGAATTGCGGTTACCCTCGTTATGGTTATTGCGACCCTCGTGACCTACCCTATCTACACCTACGTTATGGTGCCCTTGGGGATAGAGTTTCTGGAAATAATCTTCTTCATCTTTATAATAGCTTCGCTTGTTCAGATGCTTGAAAAGATTATTCAGAAAATTTCCCCCTCGCTCTACGGGGCTATGGGCATATATCTTCCACTCATAACCACGAACTGCGCGGTTCTCGGCGTGACCGAGCTGGTTATAGGGGATATGTCCTCGATACTCGGCGAGGGCGTGGCTATGAATATCGGCTGGGCGGCTCTGTACGCGTTGTTTGCTGGGCTCGGCTTCACCCTTGTTATGATTATAATGAGCGGTATGCGCGAGAAACTGAACTACTACAAGACGCCGAAAGCGCTTGCGGGCTTCCCCATTGCTATGGTTACGGCTTGCTTTATCTGTATGGCGTTCACCGTGTTCAGCTATATAAGCCTGTAAGGAGGAAGTTATGAGTTTACTTGAAATTACTAATCAGACCTGGATAACGGTCGGTATAGTTGCCGGCATATTTGCGGGAACGGCGATTATTATCGGGCTTTTAATTCTCTTCGTGGGCAAGGTTTTCAAGGTCGACGTAGACGAAAAGATTACAAAGATTTTAGATAATCTTGCGGGCGCGAACTGCGGCGGTTGCGGGTGCTCGGGTTGCAGCGGATTTGCTTCCAAGCTTGCGGACGGCAGCGGAAACCTTGCGGACTGCCACGTCACTTCACCCGAAAAGAAAGCCGAAATTGCGAAGCTTTTGGGTATTGAACTCAAAGACGAAGAACCTACGGTTGCGGTCGTGCACTGCAACGGCGGTATTGCGAACTGCGCGGATAAGTTCGAATACAAGGGCAACCCCACCTGTGCGGCGAACAATTCGCTTTTAGGCGGAAACAAGGCTTGCTCTTACGCGTGCTTAGGTTGCGGCGACTGTAAAGCGGTTTGCCCCGAAAATGCGATTGAAGTTTCGGGCAGACTTGCACAGGTTGACCCCGACAGGTGCGTTTCGTGCGGGGCGTGCATTTCTACCTGCCCCAAAGACATAATCGACCGTATCCCCTCCTCCGCACCCGTATTCGTTGCTTGTTCTTCGAAGTGCCGCGGTAAAGAGGTTACGAGCGTGTGCAAGGTAGGTTGTATTGCGTGCGGTATATGCGCAAAGTCGTGCCCGCACGGCGCGATTACGATGAAAGACAATCTGCCCGAGATAGATTATTCTAAGTGCACGGGTTGTCTTACCTGCGTTGCCAAGTGCCCCCGTCACATAATAATAAGCCGCAAAATCGTTGCGGAAGAAACTCCCAAAGAATCCGCTTAAACGAATAAAAAACGAAGCCCCCGCGCCATTCGGCGCGGGGGCTTTTTCAATTTATCGGAAAGCTTGTCAAACTATGACGAACGGGTCGTCCAAGTCGACTGAATACGGTTCTATTCTCAGTCGGTGAGGGCTGCAATAAATAAATTTGCTATTGTTATCCATAACGGGGAAATACATACACTGTTGCCCTTTGCAGTTGGCTTCGAGCATTTTTACTGTCTTTGCCGATTTATCTATATAGACGAGGTTAAGGTCGTCGTCGGTGCGGATAGTAACGGTTATCCCGTTTGCGTCCTCTTCCACCGTTACGCCGTCCGAACGGGTTGGCTCGCCGCCGAACTCGTAAGAAAACACTTCCTGAGAATCGACGAAAATTCTTACCCCCGTCAGGGGGTCGGTATCGCGCGTGGTGAATATTACGATAAACAGCACTGCAACCGTAAGCACTATGACGCCGTAAATTATCAGGTCGAAGAGCCGAAAACCCTTATCCTTTTTGACTTGTTCTATCTTTTTAAGCGACATAATTTACCCGCAAGTGAATACTACTTTTCTGTCGGTGAGGTGCTCTTCTATAAACGAAATTGCCTGTTCCTTGCCCATTGCCATAATCGCAGTAGTAAGCGCGTCGTCTTCCGCCGCACTGCCGCCGATAATAGAAACCGACATTATACCAGTCTGCACGGGCTTGCCCGTAGTGGGGTCGATAATGTGGCAATAGCGCGTACCGTCTATTATGTAAAACTGATTGTTATCGCCGCTGGTCGAAATTTTTTCGTTGCGGACGGGGGTGGAAAAATAATAATCCATAGGGTTGAGAGTACGCGGATTTTTAAAGGCGAGCGTGTAATTACCCTCTTCTACGTTGCTTTTGAACAGCATACTGCTCGAACCGAAGTTTAAATATCCGTATTTATAGCCGTATTTATCGAACAGCTTGTCTACCTTGTCTACGGCGTAGCCCTTGCCTATACCGCCCAAATCGAGTTTCAAAGACAGCGTTTCTCCGCCGACTTCAACGGTAAAGTCGGGTTTTGTGACGTAATATTTTCCGCTTTCCTCGCGCGTTTCCACCTCACCAAAACGACTTGCAAGCTCGGTATATTTGGAAATTTCTTCGTCATTCGGCAATTCGGAAGCCTTCGAGGGGTAAACCTGAGCCGCGCCGAAGCCGTAAGCGTGGATATTGTAGTAAAGCGCGGGGTTGTAATAGTGATTGGTCTTTTCGTACATTGCTTTGGCTATATTCAAAATTTCGTACGTTATCTGCAAAATTTCTATCTCTTCGCCCGCGGCGGCGTTGTTGAAATTGTTTATATCGGAGTAGGTTACTGCCGTCGAAATCGCGCTGTCAAGCGACCTGAGTTGAGCCACGACTTCCTGACAGAATTCCTTGTACTTTTGCTTGTTTTCTTCGCTTTCGAAATCGGACGAAACGACAAAGTTAACGTCGGTGAGCATAACCGTTATACGGTATCCAAGCGCGGTGTAATTTGAAACGTCCTCTTCTTCGTAATCGGGCGAGGACGGCGTATAACCTGCGATTATCCCGCCGAGCTGAAAGTCATCGTTGCCTATTTCAAAACTGCCCTGCGGAATATTGGTGTAAAAATAATAAGTTTCGTTACTCTTACAGCCCGCACAAACTATAAGCGCAAAGCAGGCGATTAAAAGCACAGTCCTTTTAAGAAATTTCATAACCCCATTATAAATGAAAATAAGTCAAATAGCAACAAAAAACCCGCCTTTAAAAGGCGGGTTGAATATCGTTTGAATTATTTGCCGAGCGCGTTCTGGACAGCGAGCAAAAGTCTGCCGCTACCCTGCGTGGAATTGGTTATAAGCAAGCCGCTGGAAAGAAGCTCTGCATTGTAACCGTCCTTTGTTGCGTAAGGCTCGCCGGTGCTGCTGTAAAATACGTCGATATCGATAATATCAGCAACAGACCAGCCTACGTACTGCTGTAACAGCCAGTTTTCGTAATTAGTCCACTTTTCGGAATCGGCGTTTAACCAGCTATACCAAGATATAGGATGTTCGTTTACATACTTAACTTTTTCTTCTTCAGACATATTACTGAAATCCACATCAGGATAAGCCCAATATGTGAACGACAATGCACCGCCGTGTGTAGTCACATAAGTTTCCCAACCGGGACTTACACTCGTCCATTCTACACCGCTACTTTTATATTCAAGCTCTTCAGTCGTTTCATTTTGAACATAACCGTCCTGCTTGTCAAGCTCGGTATTAGTGATATCACGAACCTTAGTGATTATGTTGTTTTCTACGGTTACTTCAACTCTTATACCGTACTCGGTATTATGGCTGTTATAATGATACTCTCCGATAAACGTGCCGTTGCCGCCGTTGCAAGCAGTTGCAGTTACGATACCTGCGCCGAGAGCTGCCGTAGCAACCAAAACCGATAAGCCTTTAAAAATCTTTTTCATATATAACCCCTGAAGATATATTACTGATTTAGTTTAACATAATTGGGAAAATGTGTCAACTGTTTATTTAAAAAAACCGCCGTTTTAGCGGCGGTTTTTTTTATTCTGTTCTTAAAGCTACGACGGGGTCTTTATTGGCGGCGGCTGACGCGGGTATCAAGCCCGAAATCAGGGTCAACGCTACGCTTATGAAAATCATTATAAGAGCTTGCCATACGGGCAGTGAGGCGATTGCTATGCCCGCAAGCGACATTACTATTAGATTTATTATAAGCGACAGAAGATACGTTACCACTATACCCACTATGCCCGCGGCAAGACCGATAATAAACGTTTCTGCGTTGAAAAGCCGCTTTATATCTTTCTTTCTTGCGCCGACTGCGCGTAAAATGCCTATCTCTTTTATTCTTTCGACGACGGAAACGTAAGTTATAATTCCTATCATAACCGTAGAAACGACGAGCGACAGCGCGGTAAACGCAACTAAGGCTATCGTTATCATTTCAATCATAGTGTTTACCATTGTTATGATAAGCCCGACCTGGTCGGTGTAATTCACTTTGTCCTGTTCGTCGAGGGTAACGCTTTGCTCCGCCCCGTCCGCGTCCGTCCACGCGTAGGTTTGCTTTTCGGCGCATAAATCGTTCCACTTGTCGAGGTAGTCGGTAACCAAGTCTTTACTGTCGAAGTCGAGAGGATAAATATAGAACCCGAGAGGCAGTTCGCCGCCGCCGAGAACGGACGGTTTTATTCTTATGGATGCGTACTCGTCGCTGTTGCCGCCCATCATACCGCCCATCATTCCCGACATCATAGAGGTCATCATTCCGCCGCTAGCCGCAGTGACGTAAAACGTAAGCTTAGTACCCTTTTCCGTCCTGTCGTAAGTCTTTCCGTTGTAAGTATAGTGATAAGCGAAAGGTAAACCGTCCAGCTGACCCGAGGCAAGCTCGTTTATATACGTTACAATTTCGCTCTTTCTACCCGTTTCCAAAGCGTGGTCGGTGAGGGCTTTGGTGTAATACATTCCCGTGGTAAGACTGCCGTAGGATATCCCCTCTTTCTTCTGCAAAATGATTTTTACTTTAAGGTCGACATCGTTTGACGTGTTTCTGTCCGTAGCGAAATTTTCGGAATAAGGCAAATATTCGTAAGTCGCGGGCTGGGGCTGCTCGCCTATTCCCGTAGAGGGAACGTAGAGCATATCCAAAGGTGACGTCGCATTAGTGTAATCGGTTTTGCGGTAGACGGTATCGTTGGGGTACCATTTGAAAGTACTTTCCCCGTCCTCGTCCAAAAAGAAGCCGTAATCCTTGCCGTTGAGGAAACCGGACAACAGCTCGTTGGGGGTGTCTTTGTCTATTTCGCCTTGGGAAATATCGTCGGCACGCTCTGCGTATTCAAGAAATTCTTCCTGAGTGAAGTAGCCGTACTGACCCAGAACGAGGTCGGTCGTAGCGTGGTCGTTGACGACCATAATTACGCTGTCTTTACTGTTGAATATCTCTTCGAGCTCGGCTTCGGTCAGTTTTTCCGTCTTGCCGAGCGTAGTTGCCAGAATATCGTATTGGCTGAGGATGAAATTATAATTGTCGGGCAATTCCTCGAACGTGCTTACTGTAGGGATAATCTGCGCGAATTGCGCGTACTTTTCGTTGCCGTCTTTTTTGCCGACTTCGGTCAAAACCGCGGTATACATAGTGCGTATGCCCGTTATCGATACCTCTTCCCCGCTATCCTCGGAATCGAGCCTGAAATTGGCGTAGATATTGTTTGCGGGGTTTATACCGTAATTATACTGCAACGCGTTATAGTACGACGAGGGCATTTTTGAAACGTAGTCCAGATACGCGGACGTGACGGCGTTGGTCGTCATAGTTTCGCCGAAGCCCATAAGCGTTTCTATAAGGCTGTCGACGTAGATTTTATCGTGAAGCCTTGTAGGGTCGACTTTAACGTTATGCGTCGAAGCGAAGTTCATAAGTGCGTCGAAGTCTATCGCCGTTTCGGTTACGGACAACGGATAGCCCGAAAGCATATCGTTTTCCATATCCGCGATATAGGCTTTTACCCCCGAAGAGATTGCAAGCACCATCGACACACCGATTATGCCTATACTGCCTGCGACCGAAACGAGCGCGGTGCGCTTCCTTTTGGACAACAGGTTCTTTAAGGAAAGGGACATCGCCATTCCCACCGACATAGAAGCTTTCTTCTTTCTGCCCTTGTTGGTCCTGGGCTTTTCGGCGGTACCGTCGGGAGTTGCGACATCGGGCTGTGCGGCGCCGTCTGCGGTGTCAGAGGCGGGCGTGTTGAGCGTGGACGCGGAAGCGTTTTGCGCGGGAGCCGCGTCAGTCGCGGCGGCGGAAGCTTCCTCTGCGCCGTCGTAGGGCATTGTGTCGTTTACGACCTCGCCGTCGAGAAGGCGGATTATGCGCGTAGAGTACTGTTCGGCAAGCTCGGGGTTGTGCGTAACCATAATGACCAGACGGTCGGCGGAGATTTCCTTTAAAAGCTCCATTATCTGCACGCTGGTTTTACTGTCGAGCGCGCCCGTCGGTTCGTCCGCAAGCACTATTTCGGGGTCGTTTATGAGGGCGCGCGCAATGGCGACGCGCTGAGCCTGACCGCCCGAGAGCTGGTTGGGGCGGTTTTTAAGCTTATCGCCCAAGCCCACGCGCTCTAACGCGGCGATAGCCCTTTTGCGACGCTCTTCTTTGCTTACACCCGAAATCAAAAGCGCAAGCTCGACGTTCTGCAGAATGGTCTGGTGGGGTATCAGGTGATAGCTTTGGAAAATGAAACCTATAGAGTGGTTTCTGTATGTATCCCAGTCGCCGCTTTTGTACTGTTTGGTCGATTTGCCCTCGATTATGAGGTCGCCCGAGGTGTATTTATCGAGCCCGCCTATTATGTTCAAAAGCGTTGTTTTGCCGCAACCCGACGCGCCGAGTATCGACACAAACTCGTTTTTGCGGAATCTGAGGCTGACACCTTTCAAGGCGCTGACTACGCCGCCTGCTACAGGATAATCTTTTTTGATATCTACAAGTTCTAACATACTGTTGTTCAACACTTTATTATTATATTTTCGCGGAGGTCAATCTTGACGCCGTGCGCTCCTTTCCGAGAATAGACATTATAGTGCATAAATCGGGCGAGTTGGGGCTGCCCGTGACTGCGATACGGAGTATTTCTGCCGCGTCCGAAACGCTGCCTTTGAAGTTTTCGGGGTGCTGTTTGTATTCGCTCATCTCTGCGGCGAAGCCCACTTTCGGGGCGATAGCCTTGACCTTTGCAAACCAAGCCGAGTTATCGTCGGCGGGGTCGTATATCGCCGCGAATTCGTTAAGGACGGTATTGACCGTTTCCTTATCGAACCTGTACGAATACTCGGGTTTGAACGTGTCGTCGAAGAAATAGTCCATAAGGCGGACGCCCTGTTCGGCGCGCTCGATGTCCTTTCTTCTCTTCTTGCCGCCCGTGCCCATTATAAGGTTTAAAATTTTAACGATATAGTCTTTGTTTTCAAAGTGCTTCACGTCGGCTTCGGCGCCGAACTCGGCTACCCATTCGTTGAGGAAATCGAAGCACTCTTCCGCGGAAAGCTTGGAAATTTCCGTTCTGGAAACGTCGCTTAATTTTTCCAAATCGAACAGCGCGCCGCTTTTGCCCATTTTGTCTATTTTGAACTTGAAATCTCTGTAATCGCCGTCGGGGTTTTTGAGCGACCATTCCTCGAAGTTTGAGTTTAAAACCGTCATAAGATACTTGACGACGGCAAGCGGGTAGTAACCAGCCTTTCTATAATAGTCGAGCGAGAGTTCGGGGTCCTTTCTTTTAGAGAGTTTGCGCTTGGTTTCGCCGTCCATTTTCATCAGCGACGAGGTGTGCGCATAGCGGGGCGGCTTGAAGCCCAAGACCTTGTGAAGCTCTAAATGCACGGGCAGGCTCGAAAGCCATTCCTCGCCGCGGATAACGAGCGTAGTGCGCATAAAATGGTCGTCTATAGCGTGCGCGAAGTGGTAGGTCGGTATTCCGTCCGACTTTAAAATTACGACGTCCTGGTCGTTTTCGGTGACGGTGATGTCGCCCTTTATCGCGTCGCGGAAAGTCGTTTTATTCTCTATACTGCCCTGTGATTTAAGGCGGATAACAAAAGGTTTGCCCGACTTTAAGTTTTTATAAATTTCGTCCTCGGATAGGTTGCGGCACTTTGCGTATTTGCCGTAATAGCCCGTAGTTTCCTTGCCCTCGGTCTGCGTTTTTCTGACTTCGTCAAGCTCTTCCGCGGTGCAAAAACAGGGGTACGCAAGCCCCTCTTCTATGAGTTTTTTTGCGAAACTTCTGTAAATTTCCGCGCGGCGGCGCTGGTAGTAAGGGCCGTAATTATTCAGGGGGCTGTCGATTTCGGCGCCTTCGTCGAACTTGATACCGAAGTATTTTAACGAGCGGATAACGCTTTCGACTGCGCCGTCGACCTTGCGCTTTTCGTCGGTGTCCTCTATTCTCAAATAAAATATACCGCCCGTGGTATGCGCGGCACGTTCGTCCGCAAGTGCGGAATAAAGGTTGCCGAGGTGGATAAAGCCCGTCGGCGAGGGCGCAAGGCGGGTGACTTCCGCGCCCTTAGAAACTTCGCGGGGCGGGAAAATTTCTTCATACTTTTCGGGCGGAAGCAAGCCCTTGTCGGGGATAAGCGCGGCTGCCAATTTCTTTAAATCCATAATTACTCTCCTTTCTTACGGCGGATATTTATTAAAAGTTTGCCGTGTTTAGAAACGTACCAGCGGTATACGAACCA
Organism: uncultured Christensenella sp.; assembly: GCA_910579585.1. Lineage (GTDB taxonomy): Bacteria > Bacillota > Clostridia > Christensenellales > Borkfalkiaceae > Coproplasma. Next base: position 19,687 of record CAJTVA010000014.1, on the reverse strand, counting down.
AAGAATTATCAAAAGCTCTAATACGGCGGCAACGATGTAAATAAAGTAAATTTTGATGAAGTCGGGCGCGAACGCCGTGACGAAGATATGGAATATAACCGCGCACGACCAATCGACTAGCGAGCTTGCAATTGCGTTCGTGAGTCTGTTGCCCCAGATTATCGAAAAAACCAAAAGTACAATCGAAGTAGGAAGCGGCGCGACGACGAATACGAGGTAGGAATATTTTTCGGTCGGGTCGATAAAATAGAATATCATAAATACGCCCGTTGCGATAAACCACACCAGAATCGCCGCAAGCGCGGTTATGAAGATGTGTTTGCCTTTTAGCTTTCTTTTGGGCTGAACGGGCGGGGAGGGTTCTTCTTTCACCAAATCGTCCAGAGTAACGCCGAAGATTTCCGCTATTTTGCAAAGCACCCTTATATCCGGTATGGCCTCCCCCCGCTCCCATTTGGAAACGGCTTTATCGGAGTAATTGAGCATTTCCGCGAGTTGAAGCTGGGTGAGCTTAGCCGAAGTGCGTAGCTCCGTCAGGTTCTTTGCGATTACATCTTTCAAATCTTCCATAGCCGCATTTTAACATATTTCAGCTGAAAACACAACAAATTATGGCACTCTACTGTGAGTAGAGTGTGAAATTTAAGCGGTAGAATTAAAAATTTTGTCGGTATAGACAAAAAAATAAACCGTGGAGAAAATCCGACGCGGAAAAGGTTGTATTTTTCGGCAAAAGTGTAATAATGTTAATATAGTCTTAAAAGGGCTTAGAATACGCATTTGGAGCAATTTATGAATACTTTCGATATTTTCGCCGATTCGGGTTGCAATATTCCCGACGCGCTTGTAAAAAAACACGGGATTAGCGTAGTTCCATATCTTATCACGGTGAACGGAGTCGATAAACTTTGTTACGAAAACGATATTCCTTTCGACGAGCTTGCAAAAGCTTTCTACGCGGATTTGCGGGCGGGCGCCGAAGTTAAGACCTCGCTTATAGGCGAAGCGCGGTTCGAGGAAGCAGTTACCCCCTCTTTACAGGCGGGTAAGGACGTACTTTTATTCACTATTTCTTCGGGCATAAGCGGCACGCACGCGCAGGCGGTTGCCGCAAAAGAGGAGCTGGAAAAGAAGTTCCCCAAAAACAAGGTTTACGTTATCGATACGGCGAACGCTTCAATGGGTTCTTGCCTTATAGTGACGAAAGTCGCTGACCTAAGGGATATGGGGCTTAGCGCCGGAGAGTGCGCCGAGTGGGCGAAAAACAACGCGTATAAGCTTAACAGCTACGTTGTAGTGGACGATTTGAAGTTTTTGAGAAAGGGCGGCAGAGTTTCCGCCGTGGCGGCGATTGCGGGCACGCTTCTGAACATCAAGCCCGTGCTTTGGGCAAACGACACGGCGCCCGCAAAGCTTGCGGTATTCACCAAGGAGCGCGGCAGAAAGAAAGCCCTTGCGACGATTTTGAAAGCTTTCGACGACAAGGTGGAAAACCTTGCGGACCAGACCGTGGCGATTGCGCACGCAGATTGCCTGAACGACGCGAACGAGCTTGCGGAAGCGTTGAAAGCCCGCGGGGTAAAGGATATTATTATCGACTATTACGACCTGTGCACGGGCGCGCACGCGGGGCCCGATACGCTTGCTCTCTTCTTCTTCGGAAAAGACAGGCGCGCGAAGGTTGAAGAAGCGCAAAAGAAAGTACTTTTCAAAAGCCGTAAGGCGGAAAGCGCAAATTAAATTAATATAAAGTTAAGCCCCTCCGCTTACCGTAAGCGGAGGGGGCTTTTTTGTTTTATCAGGAATATGCGCGGATATTGTCGAGCGCTTCTTTAATATCTTCCGCCGTAGCCGTTTCCAAGGTTGCGGTTTCAACCGAGTCGATGCGCAAGACTTCCTCTACGGAGTTTGCGACGGGGTAGCCGCCGTCTTTAAGAGCTTCCACCACGCGGTATCTTATAAGGTCGGACCTTAAAACCGTTTCGACATCGTTAACGTCCTTTCTCGTAAGCTCCATAATATCTATGTCGGGCATCTCGAACGCGGCGCCGTTGCCCTTTATTACTTCAAGCGCGGCGGCAAGGTATTCGAGCTGTTCGGCGCTGACGGTTGCAGTTCTGCCGACACCGCTGTACTCCGCCGTGCGCTGATCGACGACGACCGAGCCGTTAGTGCTTCCGACGGCAAGCACGCCGCCGTCGTTCATCTTCCTGAGCTGCCATACGATTCTTGCGCGAATGATTTCGCTGTCGAACAGTCTTGCTCTGACGCTCTGCTCGGGAATTTCGAGGACGGTGTCCTCATTGAAGCCGCCTATGTTATCGAAGTCGTAACTGCCCGTATCCAAAAGCGCGTTGAACGCGTCTACAAAGCGCATAGTTTCGAGCGGGGTGACGTACTTCTTGCCGCCGACGACCTAGACGACTGTATGCGGCACTATAAGCGCTTTACTTGTGAAAAGCTGTTCGGAAACCGAGCCGACAAGGATATAAGACTTGGTTTCACCGTCGTCGTAAATATAGTCGGCGAGGTTTTTGAAATCGAGCTTTTCGATACTGTCGAGATTTTCATAGAGGTTTGCAAGCGTTTCTATCTCGCTCTCTCTGTAAACTTTTATATCGGTTCTGAAAGCGTACGGGTGGTCGCAAAGTTCGACGTTGCTTTCGATAATTTCCGCGACGTTCTTAGTAATTATACCGGCGACTATATCAGAGCGGTAAATAACCTGTAACACCGTTTCGTCGGTGCCCGCAACCGTGTCTTTGAAGCGACCGATAGAGTCGAACTCGTCTTTATTGAAACCGTCCGTCGCGGTTATGCCGAGCGCGTTAGCCGCGTCCGAAAGGGCTTTTAATTCGTCGTAAGTATAGTAACCGCCGATTTTGACGAAGTTTACTATCTGCCCGTCTACCAGCTCTTCAGTGAATACCGAGTCGAGTTCCAGTGTAATTTTGTTGCGGACAATCAACGAATCGTACAAAATTTCAAGACGCGTCTTTTGACCGACCTTATCGTTGAGCGTGGGAATAAGCGAGGAAATTCTTTCGTCCATTTCGTCGGAAATGTCGAAGCCATCGCCCTGTTCTTGCAGAGCGAAAATTTCGTCAAGCGCGTTAATAAGGCTTACAATCTCGGTTGACCAAGGATTGGTAGAGTCGAAATACGTCAGCTCCGCCGTGCTGCCCTTAACTATAAGTTCTTCGGGGATTCCGAGCGAGCCGTCGTCGTTTTCGACTACGGTCGCCGCCACCGAAGCGGCTATTATCTTACTGCCCGATAATACAGACTTGTTTTTTGCGATTTTTACGAGTATGGACGAGAAGCTCTCTTCACCGCCGTTTGTAAGCCCGAGCCTTGAAATTTCGCCGAAAGCGTAGATAAGCTCGCTCTTTCTTACGATGCTTTCGAGCACATCGTCGCTTAAAGCTATGCGCGCGCTTTGCGGCACTATGACTTTGAAGCCGTCGATAGTCTGCCCGTCTTCGATAAGATATTTTGATACCGTGTATTGGATAATCGACGACGAGAAGAATTTTTCGAGCGCGTCGTCTTCCATATTCAAAAGGCTATCCAAGAAATCGTCGCCGGTCACTCCGCCGTCCGAAAGCACGCCGCGGAAATCGAATTCTGCTACGTCCAAAGAGTCTAAAAGCGCGATAAGCTCGCCCGATTTACTTCCGTCCGAAAGCCATAGCTCGATGTCGCCAGTAAGCGCTTGGGGAACGGTCAGCACCCCGCCGCCGAGTTTTAAATTGACAATCTGCGCGACGGTGCCCTCGAAAATTATATTCTGCTTTACAAGGTTGTAAATTCCGTCGAGAAGGTTATCTACGTCGTCCTTCCACTCTTCGCCGTCGCCGACGAACGGCATAACGAAGTCTACAAGGTCGGTCATATTGTCAAGAAGTCCTGCGAAAACCGATTTGATTATAAGGTTAACTTCCGTGCCGCCGACCTTTTCGCGCGCGGCTTTGGGAACGTAGAACGTGTTGCCGCCCGACTCGATAAGCGCGACGGAAACAACCGAACGCAGTATCGAAGATTCGACGATATAGTAAGACAGCGGGTTTTTGCCGTCGGTCTTTTCGAGCACGCCCGAAAGCGTTTTTAAAACTTCTTCGATATTCTCTTCGTTTGCTTCGGAGAGCGAATCGAACACGCTCCAATCGCTGCAAATTATTTTAAGACCCGAAGTCATTTTGAAAAGTTCGCCGTAAGATACGAGCTCGCCGCTGTCGTTGTAAACGTTGTTGTACACAATTTCGCGGGGCAGGTAGACGTTTTCAAAAGCGTCCGAAAGACCTTCTAGTATAGTCAAATAGAACCAGCTTGTGGACAACGCCCTGCCGAGCACGCGGCTGTCGGACAGGCTTAAAGTTATTCTGTCGTAAATGCGGATATTTTCCGCGTAGTTCGCGTCGTTTTCATCGAAGAGCGATTTTAAAATATCAAGGGCTTCTATACCTTCCTCGTACAGATTGCTATACAGCGTCATACTGTCGGAGGATATATCCAAAAGGGTATTTATCTCGCCTATCCAGTCGATTCCGTCGGCGGCGATTTCGTTATAAGTTGCGCCCGTTTCGCCCTCTGCAACGAGATATTCGTTCTCGAAAAGGCAATACATTCTGCCAAGGACGGGGTTGAACTCTTCTTTCCGTTCGGACTGCAATATCGAAAGCTTGCCGATTTCGGGGATAATGCTTTTTACGATTTCCATAGTGTCGCCCGAAGTGTCGCCAGAAATTATCGACAGCGCCACGTTCAGGGCGGTTTTGACGTCGGTTTTGGTTATCAGGTGGTTTACCGTGAGGTACGGGCGCACGTCTTTGCCCGTAGCGACGTTCGAGCCCGTCGATTCTATAAGCGCGCGCTCGTCTGGAATTTGTTCGGAAAGATAGCCTTTCTTGAAGATAACTTTTAAAAGCTCTTTTTCGCCGTCGCCGACGTCCGCAAAGGAAATTTCGTCGATATTGCTGACGATTGAATTTACAAGCGACATCGAAAGGTTTATTATGTAATTTTTTGCGTCGAAAGCGTCGATAAGCGAGTTGAACTCGTTTCTGAACTCGGGCTTCGACATAACGCCGATTACCGTGTTGAAAGCGTCGTCGGATACTTCGCCGCAGATTATACCGTCAAGCTCGTCTGCGCCGTACTTCAACAGAAGGTCGAAAGTATCGCGTGCAAAGCCCGTGTATGCGGCGAACTCTTCCCTGAACTTGACGTTGTCTGACACGCCCGCTTCTTCGTCGTTGAGCTCGCCCGAGAATATGAGGTCCGCCGCAAAAAGATAAAACGGGGTATCGGAAGCGTCGGTCATAGCATTCAGGATACTGAATATTCCCTGTGCGCCGTAGCCGTCGATTGAGCGGTAAATTTCGTAGATGAAGTTTGCGTCGTCGTTGCCGAAGTCGTGTTCGCCGAGCTTGCCGTCGCCCTTGCCGCCTGCGACGACGAAAAACGCGCTGCCCAAAAAAGACAGTGACAGCAGTCCGACCGTGACCCCGCGGACTAAGCCGACTACGCCGCCGCCGAAGCGGTGAGCACGGTAATTTTTGTCGGTTTTACCGTTTTTGAATTCGAGGACTCTGTTCTTTTTATATTTGCGCTGGGAATAGCAGAAGTGATAGACGATGTAGAGTATGAAAACTAGCCCGAAATAGACGATATAAGACAATACGGCGATTATTATGCGGAAAGCCATATCAACCAAGGTATAGACGTAAGCCGCGTTATCCTTTAATATAAGCGCGATGTCGCTCTCCTCCCCTACTATCAGCGGCACTGCGTTTGCGAGCACTTCTTTTAATGTGGAGCAACTTTCGGGGACGCCGATTGCGCGTTGAAGCGCGCCGTCGCCGCCCATAAAGAAGTTAATAAGCGAGAGCATTCCGCTATCCACTTCTTTGACGTTGACCAATATGAAGAATACCGCTACGCACAGCGCGCCGGCAAGGGTCGCGTGGAGCGCAAGGATAAGGCTTTTTCTGAGTCCGCGCCAGATACCGAAAAGGGTCGCGATTAATACCGTTAAGACGAACAGCGCCGTAGGAAGCCAGCGTATTGCGAAGGTAATAAGGTCGAGCGTTTCCCATTTGGAAAACTCTATAAACAGGTAAACCCCGCACCCGATAACGACGCCGATAGCGAGCGCTATTAACAGGTATTTGAAAAGCGCGTATCTTATTCCGTGTTTTATCGCGTTTATTATCATCAGGAGAACGATTGCCCCGAAAACGGCAAGCATTATCCAAAGCGGCAACAAATTAACAGAGCCGCATAACGCAGTATATAACGTATTCATTGCAATCACCTCCTTTACGGTTTTTGCTTGGGAAAAGATTTCAGTTATAGAAGCCCGAGGGCAGGTTGGGGCAAATGATAAGCGGGGTTTTCGAGGGCGTTTCGCCGCCGAAAAGGGCGCTTAACCTGACCGCGTCCGTTGCGCGGAAGTTTATTAAAGTTAAACCCGTGCTACCCGTGAAGCAGCCTGAGTACAGATAAGCGTCGGGCGTTAAAACCGTTTCTAACGAAGCGCAGTTATAGAAAGCGTTTTCGGTGACGGAAACAGAGTATAAGGACGAAACGGCTTTAAGGTTTTCGCAACCGTTAAAAGCGAAGCCCTCGATATAGAGGTTGGTTGCAAACTCGACGGATTCTATATCCGAATTTTTGAAAGCGTCCTTACTAATTCTTATTACGTTATATTCGCCCAGAGTTTCGGGCACCGAAATTTCGGTTTCTTCGCCGCGATAGCCCGTGACGGCGACGGTTTTTTCTTCCTCGCTGATGATTTTGAGGTCGAAGTTATCAAGCGTGAACGACTGCGAACCCACCGAGAAAAGGTAGATTGAAACCCCGATTGCCGCAATAACTATGGCGCAGATGAAAAAGTTGAGTATCCCCGGGAACCGAGGAATATTTTTTCGCGTTGCGTTTTTAACCTTAAACGGCATTTGCCCTTTTGCCTTTTTGGGTGCGACGGTTGCGGGCTTTTCGGCGGGCGCGACCGCGGGGCGGGGTTTTTCCGTATCTCTGTCAGCGGCGTAGTGCTCGAACTTATAGCTGTTATCGAGATACGCGCCCTCCTTCCACAGGAACCTGTCGAAAGCGGCTTGAACAAGACGCACGGACAGGGTTTTGAACGCGAAATTGACTTTGAGTTTTGCGTTAGGCACGAACGACGCGTTGGGCTTGGAGAGGAATTTGTTGTAAATTACGACGGATTTTTCAACGATGTTGCCGTCTATATCGTACTGGCTGACCTCAAATTCCATTCCGAGGAGCTGTTGACTGACGTTGTTGGAGAATTTGAAAACGACGTACTTTTCTTCGGCGCGCTCGTTTTCGAACACTATGTATTCCTGCAAGGTGACTACGCAGTCGGGCGAGGCGTACTTGATTTTTTCGATATTGTTATACGAACTCATATTCAAGGGCACCTCCGTTTCTTACTTTTGCGTTACGGCGCCTGAAACAGAGCGCGGTTATAAGATAGCTTATAAGAGCGAGCGCGAAGCTTGCGCCTATTATCGCGTAGTTTAAGAAGCTATCTAAAAACGCATAGGTATATATACCGCCGAAAAGCTCGACTGCGGCGTGGCGCACCGCGAAAAGGAACGTGAACAAAACAAGGCTTCTTAACGCCGAGTTTATCCTGACGTTAGCCATAGGCAGGGGTCTTATGACGTTGGAATTCACTAAAATTCCGTCAGCCGTGCCTATAACGACGTTGACGTAGGCACAACCCCTTTTCAGCGCGATTACCCGGGATGAGTCGCCCGTGTCGCGGTGGGTTACGTTGAGAACGCCGATAACCCGCTTAAACGCCGAATACTGCACGACGAAATAGGAAATTTCGGAGAAGTTCCTGACGTAATTGCATACCAAAAACTTATCGTACAGGGTCTTGCAGATAACATATTTTTTGATGAAGCTTTTCGTCTCACCCGAGGTGAAATAAATCGAATTTTTAGAGTTCGCCGCTTTTACTTTTTTAAAAAGCTCGTCTTGGGTAAATTCGTGATAGTAGCGGTTTTTAAGGAGCCTTAAACAGATTAGCAGTATAAGTCCCAGAACGAACACTCCCACCGAAACGGCGCTTATTACTCTCCATACAAACATTGTCATAGTAGTCCTCAGATAAGGTGAAATTATTTTGCGGCGCCGTCGCCGTCGGGCTGTGCGGGGGCTTCCGCGGGTTGCTCGGGTTGAGCGGGCGCGGGTATTTCCGCAGGTGAGATGGGGTTCGGCTCGGCGACGGGCACGTCTTCGGGGGCGGGGGCTTCCGCAGGTTGCTCGGGTTGAGCGGGTGCGGGTGCCTCTTCGGGTGCGGGTTCGACGTCGCGGATAAGGTCGCTGACCGTCAATATTTCGCCGTCCTCTTCGTCGGCGTCTGCGGTCGAAGCCGCGGGGGGCGCGACGGTCGCGGGGGTTGCCGCGCGGTCGTAAGATACTGACTGTGCAGGCGAAGCCGCGGGCGCGGCGTACTCGGGTACGGGCGCGGACTGTGCGGCTTTGCGTTCTTTAAGCAACCGCTTCCGCCTTGCCCTGTCGGTTTCGGGAACGGGAACGCGGTCGGAATAAGTTTCGTCGAACAGTGCGGAAAGCTCGTTTTCGTACTGTGCGGGGTCGAACTTGACGCCCTTGCATCTTCTGATATTGACTCCGTCCGTGCGTTTGGAAGCGTTTACGGGGTCGAGTACGATATCGTTGAAAAGACTGTAAACGGTAACTTTACGCGCCAAATCGAACATCGGCGCGACGAGCGCGAAGCCAACAAAGAAAACTATACCCAAAAGCACAGCCAGAACCACGCTGAGCCTTACGTCGTCTATAAATAAAATTACAGATATTTCCACGCCCGCGCCGACGGCGAGAATTAGAAACTCGATAAGAAAAGTTACGAAAAGTGCGATAAAGTACGTCCATTTGCCGCGGCTTTTCATTGTGTTTATGCAAATCGAAACGGCGTTAGCCGCGCCTATATCGGGGTTGGTTTCCACAACGTACGCAGTGGGTGCGAACATCAGCGCCATAACCACGCTGTACGCCGCAAGGACAATCGCGCCCGGGGCAAGGAAAATTCCTGTTATCAGCATAGGCGGAACTGCGTCGACGAAAAGGCTTATAACGTAGCCGACCGCGCCGAAAATACCGGCGCCCAAGCATATCAATACCGTGCCTGCGACGAATATCAGAGCTTCCAATACGAAAGCCAAAAGGGTCGTGAAGAAAGGCTTTGCCCTGCACGCGACTTTAAACGACTGCGGGATATCGACGGTATTCTGTTTGGCGGCGATTTTTGCCTGACGCACGTCCGCAAGCTTAAACATCGGGGGCAGCACCAAAGTAAGCGCCGCCAGACACGACATTATAAAGTAGGCGAGATATTTTAAAATATTCCCCTTTTTCCAAAGCGATTTATTTGAAGCCCTCATTGCCTGCGCGAAATAAAATCGAAAACCGCGGTTCATTGTATTCTTTCCTCCAATACGGCTTGTTAGTTTGTTGTTTTGCCCAATAACAGAGTGTAAATCTGAACGAGTTTAACCTCTCTGTCTATTCCCGTCACGGCGCCGAGACTGTACGTAATGCTCTTTTCCGTGCGCTTTCCGTCTACTTCCTCGAACACGATGATTTTAACTTCACCGCTTTCGGATACGAGGACTTCGACTTTGTTCGTGCCTGAATTTTCGCAATTCAAGCTGTAACAGCTTTCGCTTAAAACGTAGTAACCCGAATACTGCGAAGCCGAAAGATATTCGCTTTCTCCGCTTGCAAGCTCGGCGTCAAGGTCGAGTCCGCTGTCGAAGTCTACGTTTATAAGGTCGCCCACCACTACTATTTCAGAATCTTCCGCGTTGTCCAAAACGAGGTTGTAAAGGGGCGTTGCGACCTTTCCGTCTGCGTTTTTAACCATTAATACTACCCAATTTTCGTAACTGCCGACGGTAACTACGGGCTTTAAAGTGATGGCAACCGCCGTATCGCCGCCGACAAATCCGTCGCCGCCCGAAACGATTCTGAAAAGGTCGGGGGTGTTTACGGTAATTTCTGCGCCGTCTTTGGTGAGGGCGTGAAGTCCGCCGTCGTACTTGAACTCGCGTATATCGGGTGATATCTGGGTATAGTGAACTTCGCGCTTTTCAAAGCTTAAAGTAGCCGAGAAAGCAGAGCTGTTATACCAGCTTTCGCCGACCATAGCGTCGCCTGCGCTGTAAGTATAGTGCAAGTCGTAGCAAGCGGTAACGTTAAGCCCGCTATACGCGAACTGCACGTTGGTTATCGTTACCCTGCTTAAAGGCGTGGGCGCGGTAAGAACCGTGCTGTAAGTTATATCGATAACGTCGCCGCCGATTATCGCGCCGTAGAGCACGGTGAAGTCGGAATTGTCCAGGGCGATGACCTGATTCTTTTCAGCATACAGCGCCGACTTGTCGTTGGGTTTTACGTACAGGGTCTGCCTTTCGACGTAGAAGTACGAGGGGCGCGGCGAAACGATAACATAGTTGTCGTTATCCAGTCCGCTTGCAAACGCCGTGTAATTGCCGGCATAGCACAAAGTCACTGCATCGTAAAGTTCGTTTGACAACTCGTAACTGTAATTTATAGTGTCCTGCGGAAGTCTGCCCGAGTTTTCGTAGCCGAGGTCTAACTCCTCGAACGTGACGGTATCGGGAAGAGCGGAATGCGAATAGCAGAGATTATCGAACTCGCTTCCGAGTACTACGCCGACGGAAACGGGGCGCTTTTCGATAGTTACGTTTATAGGCAGGCACTCTACTTTATAATCGTTTTCGTCGTAGCCCGTAACGGTAACTCTGAGCGTATAAGTGCCCGCGTTGACGGGGTAGAAGCCCGCTTTGTTATCGAACGTATAAGTGAAAGTGAAGTTTTCTTCGTCGCCGTTGACAAAGCCAAGACCTTCGGGCGGGACGGTGTGATAGTGAACGTAGCTTATATCGTCAAGACCGAGGGGCTTTCCGTCGTAAACCTTGTCTGCGCAGACGGGTATAACCGTTACTTGCCTTGCCGTGATTTCAAGGGAGCCGTCAATCGGCTGTATATCGTAGTTGTTAAAAATTTCGTCGTTGCCCGTAACTTCAAGGCTGACTACGTATTCGCCGAGCTTATACACGTTGTCTACGGGTTCGCCGCCGAAGGTATAGTTGAACGTATACTCTACTTTGTCGCGGTCAACCGCGAGGAAAGCGTTTATATCAAACTCTTCGTCCTCTAAGGGGGTTTCTAAGTTTTCGGGACGCTCGATGCTTCTAGAATAGACCGTCGGGGTGACTTTCAACTTCTCTATTTCAAGCGTGCATGAAAGTACGCTCGATTCCGATACGGTATAGTTGGAGATAAGACCTCTGCCGCCCTCGACCGTGAACGAGTCGAAAGTTACTATATATACGCCTGCGTTTCTCGGAGCGCCGGAATAATCGACGTCAGGCACGACGGTTTCGCCCCATACGGTGTCGGCGGTGAAGTTCGCGTTTTCGTTAGGGTAGTCGTACTCTTCGCCGTTGTATACGCGGCTTTCGTCGCCCATTATTATTGTAAGCTTTTTGGGTGAGATAGTAAAGGAAATTTCCGCGCAGTCTACCTTATAATTAGTATCAAGGGTATAGCTGCCCGCATAGGAGCTTTCGGTATCGAGTTTTATAAAATATGTGCCAGCGTCGACGGGGAAGCCCGAAATCGGGCTCTTCTCTCCGTTTAAATATTCGACCGATATATAAAGATTGCCGTCAACAAGACCCGTTATTACTTCGCCGCCCTTTTCGTATTCGTGCGCGTCACCGTCGTACTCGCAGTCGGATATCGGATTAAGCACGATACTCAAAGCGCGTTTCGTTATCTCGAACGACTTAGTATCGGTGCAGACGATATAGTAGTTTGTTATTCCGTTATCGAGACCGCCCAGACTGCCGGAAACTTCGCTTGCACCGAAATCGAACCGATAGGTATATTCGCCTGCGTTTATCGGCACGGCGGAGAACATAACGCGAACGGTCAAGGTCTCGCCGTCGACAACGGCGCCCGACAAAAGTTCGTAGGTTTTGCCGTCTTCACCGTAAGTCTGTTCGGTGCCGTCGTATTCGCGGTCTATTATATCGAGAAGGGATATTGTAATTTTTCTTTGATAAATTTCAAGCCTGCCCCAGTCGTAATCAACTATCTGATAATTGTAGCCGCAGTTAAACTCCATGTTGTTGTATCTCAAACCGACGTTTATAATTGAAGTTACACTTCCATCTATGACTTCCAATGTGTCACCGTTAAGAAGTCCGGGCGCAGAATAGTCGCCATACAGGTAAGTACTGTATTCTTTCGAAGAGTGCGCTTTGCCGTCGTACTCCTCTCTTAAACTGCCGGTTATTACGACTATATGGCGCTTTTCGATTGTGAAATACGTCGTCTCTGCGTGGAATACGTAGTTTTTGTCTTCTTCGGGAACCGTCACTGCAACTTGATACGAGCCTGCGTTAACAGGTGCGGGAATTTCGTTGCCGACCGAATTAAAGAAGGTATACGCGAACGCATAATTCGCTTCGTCGCCGTATACAAAACCGTCCGTAGAGACATCGTAGCCGTAATGCCAATCGTCGAAGCCTTCTACTACCGCCGCTTCGCCGTCGTAGGTTTTGTTGTTGCATACGGGGGAAACGGCAACCTGCCTTTTGATAATTTCAAGCGTGCCGTCGATTATCGTTATACTGTAGTTGCGGGTTACGTCTTGATAAGGATAGGCGTACTTTATTAATACGCTGATTGCGCCAACCGGGCAGGTTATGGCGTAAGTGCCGACCTCGGGGTAAACGGAATCGTCCGAAACGTAATCAATCATACTGCTATCGACGCTGACAACGTGACCGGGTAAAAGGTTTTCCGTATTTTCGGTGCCTGTGTGGTAAACTATTGCGTTGCCGTACTCTATATCGAGAATATCGTTTAGCGTTACAGTGATTTCACGCGGGTAGATGCTGAGGGTGCCGTCGGTTTCGATTACTTTGTAGTTCGTGAACGAACTATCGGAGCCGAAGGCCCTGAACCTATCTACTTTTTTGATATATTCGCCAACCTCGGCTGGGTTTTCGATTATATTCGTCTGAGTTAAATCGGTATACTTATATGAAATCATTGCGATTTCGTCGTACGGCAGGGTATAGTCGCTATTCGTGTAGTAGACCCCTGATTTATGCTTAATTTCCTCGCCGTATACGATTTCGTCGTCGGGAACGGTATGGTAAATTTCAAACGGCTTGATTGTCGCGGTCTTATCTTCGGCAATTCCGTAAATATAGTTTGCGAATCCCGCGGGCGAGCCGTCGGTATTTAATAGCTTGCTGTCGCAGTTTTCGCCGTAGACGGCGTAATCGAAGCGTATAAGATAATCGCCTGCGTTTTTGGGTGATTTTTCGAAGCCGCCCGACGAGTTTTCAAACGTTACCGAAAGCTCTAACCGCTGACCGTAAGCAAAGCCGTCGGTTAACGTGGTTTGCGGCACGTTGAACGTTTCGCCGTAAGTTACGGGCGCAACGTCGGGCAACTCAAGCGTTACCGATTTCTGCGCTACGGTGAGTTTACCGTCGTTTACAAAATTAAAAACGTAATTGTTTCCGCCACCCTCTATCGGGTTGCCGTAATTATCGAAAACTGTAGTTGTGTTTGCGGTGAAGGAATATTCGCCCGCGTTAAGGCGGTATCCGTCAGCGCCGTCTGTTAAAGCGAAGTCGGAAAGTTGCAACTTTTCTTCGAACGCAAGGGTTGCGGAGCAGTTCCCCGCTTCCACATTGTAAGCGTCAAGCGCGTAGTCGTAGTCGCCGTAGGTCACGGACAAACCGTTAATTGTGACCGAAACATTTTTTTTCCATATGGTTAGGAACGTTCTGCCGTCTTCCCTGTTTGCAAATTCAAGTTCGTAATTTTCCGCAGTCTGGGCCGTTTCGTCCGAATAATTTATTACGTAGCCGCTTAATTCTAACCAATACACTCCGCTGTTGCGGGGAATACAAGGTTTGTCTTGGGAATCCAAGACTTTAAAGGTCAAGTCGCGGAAACTTTCGCCCGCCGCAAAGCCTTCAACGCCCATAACCGAGCTTATCGGATTGTTTAAGTATGACAAAGCCGAAGAGCCTTTATAAGTCCAGTACAGCTCGTTTACGACGTTAGATATAGTGCCGTAGGTGAAATACTGGTTTATAAGAGCTATAGTAAGGGTACGTTTGTTTATTGTGAGGTTGCCGTTTTTAACTTCCGTTATATCATAGTTCTGCACGGTCGACGCAGAGCCGTTGGAATAGACGAACGAGCTTTTTAAAGTATCGAGCGTTACGGCATAATCGCCTGCGTCGTAATGTGCGGGAGCGGCGCCGTTTTTAAGATAGAGAAAAACCGGGTCGAACGTATCCGAATAGGCAAGACCCTGCCCGCCGATTTCTAAGCTGTCGGGCGCGGGTAAGGCTTCGCCGTAAACGGTTGTAGCGCTACCTAGCGATACGGTGATTTGTCTTTTTAGGATTAAGAGCGAACTTCTCTCGTAGCTGATACTGTAATTACGCGTCGAGGGCGAGCCGTCGGTTTTGTATATAGCACAGCTTTTGCCGTTTATTTTGTATTCGCCTGCGTCGGGATAGGTTTTGTAAGAAGGATAGGTAAAGCTGACGTAGGTTACGGTAAGCTTTTCGCCAGAAACAAGCCCCGAAACCGATTTATAGTTGCCCTCTGCCTTTTCATACTCTAACTCATCGCCGTAATATAGCCGCATATCGCTTGTGGTCACGGTTAACGGACGGGTGTTTATTGTAAGGTAGCCGTAATCTACGGAAATATTATAGTTAAAGGTTACTGCCGTACTGCCGTTTCTGATTTCTATATCGTCGGGGGTAGCGGCGATATAATAGTAGCCGATGTCGGGAGGAACGGTCGGTTGACCGTATGCGTAAGAAACGTTTAAAACGCGCAACGCGTGACCGCTTACGAGATTATAGGCAGCTTCCGAGCCTGCGGGGTAATCGATTGCGTTGCCGTAGGTTACGGAGAACGAATTAAGCCGTACGGTGACATTGCGCTTTTCGATTGTAAGCGTGCCGTCCTCGAAGCTGACACGATAGTTTGCGGTGCCGTCGCTGCCGTCGGTTTTCTGCACGGAGAAATAAGCGCGGTCGTTGTCGCGAGCGCTCAAAGAATAATCGTCTACGTCGGGTATAGCCGTGTTCCCAAAGCCGAAATCGACTTTTTTGACTGTGAGCTGTTCGCCCGCGCGGAGCGAACCCGAGGTTATATCTTCGTAATTTCCGCCGTATACGGAGAATGCTATATTATCGCCGTAAACCGCCGACATATCGCTGAGTTTTACGGTGACTTCACGCGGGGTCACGGTGACTTCGCCCTGCGCGGTAAAAGCGTAATTGCCAGTACTGTCGGAACCGTCGGCTTTGACTACTTTGTAATAGTCCGAAGCGCCCTGAGCACCGAAAGTGTGAACGCCTGCGTCGAAGTAAGGCAAGTCGGCTTTTAAGACGGTGAGAACTTCTCCCGTTAAAAGACCCGACTGGGTTTTGTAGTTGCTTGCGGAAACGCTGTAAACCGCTTCGTCGCCGTAGGTCGCCGTTATATCGCTGAGCGTGACCGAAAGGGACTTTTTATTTACGGTGAGAACTCCGTTTACGGTTGTAATAACGTAATTCGACGTGACGTTTGCCGAGCCGTCGGATACCGTTACGGCGGCGGGGTCGCAGGTTATGAAGTAATAATTTACGTCGGGAATAGTCTGCGGAGCAAAGCCCAAATCGACTGCGGAAGCGTCGACTTTGACCGATTGCCCCCCTACTATGTTGTTTTCAGCCTCGTTCCCCGCACGGTAAGTTATATCGTCGCCGTAAGTCGCGGCTATATCGTTCAAAGTAACAGTAACGTGACGGCGGGTGACGGTGAGCGTGCCCTTTTCGGGGGTATTTATATCGTAATTGGAAGTAACGTCCGTCGAGCCGCTTAAAATTCTTATTGCGGCGGCGGTGCAGGTTATGTCGTAATCGGCGACGTCGGGGATAGATTTCGTGAAGCCGAAACGTACGTCAGACGGGTTCACGGAAACCGATTGACCCCTTACTATGTTGTCGTTAACCTCGTTCCCCGCGCTGTAAGTTATATTGTCGCCGTAAGTCGCGGTTATATCGTTCAAGGTGATATTCAGGGGGCGGCGGGTGACGGTGAGCGTGCCGATAAAATCGATTTTATAATTGCCGGTACTGTCGCCGTCGGGCTTTGAAACCGTCGCGTAGCAATTCGAACTTACTGCATTATACGCGTTGACGTCGGACAAAGCCGTTGTACCGTAGCTGACATAAGTGACGGTTAAGGTTTCGCCTGTAACGAGCTTTGATTCAGAAGCGATGTTTTTGTAGTTGTTTGCAAAGCCCAATGCGTAATTTGCAACGTCGCCGTAGACGGACGTCAAATCGTTAAGCTCGACGGTGATTGCGCGTTTTTCTATTATCAGTTTGCCCCAGCTTTCGTTTCCGACGGCGGCGTAGTTCGACGTTACGTCGTCGCCGTTTGCATCGGTAATTTTGTAGCTACGGATATTCAGATAACTGTCCGCATTTATATATTCGGGCGCGGGGGTCGTAAATTCGATTTTGTGACCCGAAACCAAGCCGTCGGCTCTTCCGCCCGCCGCAGAGAGAGCGCCGCCGTCGTAGACTTTGGTTGCGCCGTCGGTTACGACTGTCACGGGTTTGGGGGTTACGGTGAAAGTCGCCGATATGTTTTCGGGCACGACGTAACGATGGGTTACGTCCACTCCGTTATTGAAAATTTTTGCCGAAGTGATTCGTATAGTATAAGTCGCCGCGTTCAGAAGGCTGACTTCTTCGGTTTCGAAAACCATTTCGTCGCCGTTTGCGAGGGAATTTTTCGAAACTTCTTCAAGCTCGGGCGAGTAATTTACGGGCGCGCCCGTGTAGACTGAGGTCGCGGGCTTCATCTGAACGGAGATTGCGCGGCGTCTTAGGGCGATACTCTTCGTTAACGCTTCGTAAGTGTAACAGTCGGACATATCCTCGCCGTTCTTATTAACGACACGCACGCCGCCTGCACCGACGAAGACGTCAACCGACCAATCGTCGTACTCTTCGGTATCGTGATAATCATAGATAAAGTCTACCGTGCTTATTCTGTCGCCGCTGATTATTCCGTTTAAGGAATACTTAGAGGGCGCGGTGCCGTAGGTCATTTGAGTATCGTTTAAGACGAACTCCGCAGCTTTTGGCAGAATTTCGAAGCCGACAGGCTCGCCGTAGCCCTTGCCTATGGCTTTGTCCGTCACAGTTCTCGCAAAATATTTGCCGACTTTCAAAGGCTTCTCTTCGCTCCACTCGTCGGTGCCCTGTACGCTGTATTCGTAGGTAACTCCGCTTAAAAACGCTGTCGCCGCCGTGGGGGAATACTCGTCGCCGTAGGTAATTTCGGCAGGCAAAACCATCGCGGAGGTAACCATTCCTTTCGTTGCCAAAAGGGCGGTAACGCCTGCGATTATAACGGCAAGTACGCCTATTATCAAGAACTTGAATCTCAAGATTACCGCCTTGACTCTGGCTACTTTTTCTATTCGGTTTTTATAGCTATCGTAAGATATCATAAAACGCCTTTTTGCCTGCTTTTTTCGGGGCTAGACCCCAACATATTATTTAAATAACGCTGTTTTAATACTTGAACGCGCCGCCTTCACCTACGTCGATATTATAGAGATTGGTTACGTCCTGTCCGTCTAAATTTACGATTCTGACCGACCCCATATCAACTCTGAAAGAAGTAGTTTCGATACTGACTTCGAATTCTATAGTGTCGTTTTGGGCGAGGGTATAAAAAACGTGACCGTAAATAATGTTGGGGTTCATATAGTAAGTTTCCGCGTCGCACTCGTCGTACGTGAATTTGAGGGTGCGCTGTGAAAGTTGCACTGCGACGTTTACTCCGTCGTAGTTTATTTCAAGGTTGGACGTTATATCTACGTTGTTACCGTCTTTGACGGTTGCGCCGGTTATGGAAAATATCTGAAGCCTGTTAATTAAGTCGTTTTTTACGGCGTAGGTCGCCGCGGTGACGGAGTATTCTTCGCACTCTAGCTCTTGACTTGCGTCGAAGTCGTAAGTGCCGCCGTAAACAACTGAACGCTGTTTATCGGTTGCGCTCAACGTGACGGACTTTTTTTGTATATTGTAAGTGCCGGGGATAAACGTTATTTCGTAATTGCCGTACTCGTTAAGATAGTTCGCAGTGTACTCGTGCAGACCAGCGTTGACCGCGTCGCCGCGCGTTACTATTTCTATATCGTCGGGGTCGAGCGACCATTTCAGCTTATCCTCTTCGCTGACTGCGTCGGTCGCCGCGGGGGTTATCTCTTCGCCCGAATAGACGTATCCGTCCGATATATAATTAAGTACGACGGTTATAGGTTTTTTTGTGATTGTAAGGTATGCGGTTTCGCTGAAATCTATATCGTAGTTGGCGGTGACGTTCGCGCCGCTTTCGTCGGTTATAGTCACGCTGCCGACTTTGATATGGGTACGTGAAACGTTTTGCGCTTCCGCCGCGCCGCCGTCGGTCGTCGTAAGCCTGACCTCGGCGCTGTGACCCGAAACGAGCGTACCTGCGGTAAGAGTGAATTTATCAGCCGAAACCACCGTTCCGTCGTAGACGTAAGTGACGTTTTCGGGAACTATTTTTATGGGGCGGGCGATAATTTCCACGCTGTCGGAATTGAAAGTTATATTATAGTTATGCGTTACGGGCGCGCCCTGCGCGTTAAACACGAGGGGTTGCAGAGCCTGAATATCCAGTCTGTCGCCTACGTTGACCATACTTGCCTTTGACGAAGCCGCGATTCTGTGACCTGCGGCAAGCGTGCCTTCGAGTAAATCGTACTTTTCGAAATCGACTTCGAGCCCGTTGTAAACGACCTGCGTATCGCGTATAGATACCGTAATATCCTGCGGTTTAACGGTTAATTTGCCCGATACGACTTTGACTGAATACTCTTTTGAAACGTCGAAACCGTTCTTATCGAAAACCTTGACTTCGAGCGTGCTTTCACCTGTTCCCGCATCGGTTTGCGAGCCTTTTATTACGACCTCGGCGGAATGACCTTCGAGAATTTCTCCGCTTTCAAGACGATAATTATCTGCCGTTAAAGGTTCGCCGTCGTATACCTTTTCTGCGCTGTCAACAGAATAGACAAGCTCGATAGGATCGGTCACAATTACCCCAGACACGTACAAAATAAGCACGGTCAAAAGAGCCGACGCGACGAAAAACAAGGCGAGCCCTATTATTAAAATTGCACTTCTGAAATTTGACATAAAATTACTCCCTCACAATCGGGTGCGACGGCGCAAAAGCGTGGTTTTGCTTGCGCCGTTTTATTTAAGCGAAATTAAAGTTCTCTGAAACGCAGAGATGCGAGCAAGGCAAGGAGTGCGAGCATTTGTTTGGGGAGCTTACTAAACGTAAGTGACCCAAAATAAAGCGGAGCTTAACGCTGTATTGCGAAGCATATATGCGTTTTAACTAAACGTTCTGTTCTATTAGCCTTATGGTTTCTTTGCAAAGGGGAAGTTTGTCTTCGCCGAAAAGTTCGTCTAGGTATGCGCACACTCCGTCCGCCATTTGTTTGACG
>CAJTVA010000013.1 GCA_910579585.1 uncultured Christensenella sp. | reverse complement strand
CTCTTTCTTTATCGCGCTTTTGACTTTCTTTTCCTTTTTCTTCTCTTCCTCGGTTTCCTCTTTATCGGGCACCTCGAAAATTATCGACTCGTAAGGTCGTAAATCGAATCTAAGTTTATACTCTCTGCCGTCGCAAAGCTCTTTTATTGCGTCTATTTCGACGAGATTATCCTCTGAATAAGTCGTAAAAATACGTTTATACTTACCCGCAACGGGCGCGCCGACGCCCATATCGTACCTTTCTACGGGCGCGAAATTACACACGAAAATAAGCGCGTTGTTATAGTTCCACGGGTTGCGCCTTATAAAGGTGAAGATGTTTCTGTTATAGTCGCCGCTGTTTATCCACTCGCAGGTGACGGGCCCGCCGCAATCGTTATGAAGCACGGGGCGCTCCTTATAAATATGTAAAAGCGCGCGATAGCAGTTCATAACGTCGCGGTGCCCCTCGTCGTCGCAGAGGAACCAGTCCAACCCCGTTTTGAAGTTCCACTCACGCTCCTGCGCGAAGTCCTGACCCATAAATAGAAGCTTTTTGCCGGGGTGCCCCATCATCATAGTGTAGCAAGTTTTTAGACTGCCGAACTTATCCATCTTGTTGCCGACGAATTTGTTTACAACCGTTCCCTTGCCGTACACAACCTCGTCGTGAGAAAGGACGAGCATATAATTTTCGTCGAACGCATACTCGAAAGTGTGCGTCATAAGGTGATGGTGATACGGTCTGAAAATGGGGTCCGTGTTGTAGTATTTGATGCTGTCGTTCATCCAGCCCATATTCCATTTAAGCCCGAAGCCGAACCCGCCGTCCTTTGCGGGCTTCGTTATACCCGCAATAATCGAGCTGTCCTCGGCGATAAGATACGCGTCCGTCCTCTGCCTTAAAACGCTGTTCAAGTGGCGGAAAAACTCAAAGCTTTCCAAATTCTCGTTCCCGCCGTAAATATTCGGGCGATACTGCTCCCTGCCGAAGCTTGTATAAAGCATAGCCGCAACCGCATCCGCGCGCAGTGCGTCGATATGGTATTTTTCGACCCAGAAGAACGCAGAAGCGATAAGGAAGTTAGAAACCTCTTTCTTGCCCAAATCGAACGCTTTGGTGCCCCACTCGGGATAGTCCGAACGCAACGGGTCTGCGTATTCGTAAAGGGGCGTTCCGTCGAAATTCGCAAGCCCCCAATCGTCCTTGGGGAAGTGCGCGGGCACCCAGTCCAAAATAACTCCTATGCCGTTTTTATGCATATGGTCGACGAAATACATAAAGTCCTCGGGCGAGCCGTAACGCGCCGTCGGGCAGAAATAGCCCGTAACCTGATACCCCCAGCTCGGGTCGAAGGGATACTCGCAAATACCCATAAGCTCTACGTGAGTGTAGCCCATATAGTTTACGTATTCGGCAAGCTCGTGCGCAAGACGGCGATAGTCGAAAAACTGGTCTTCATCCCACTTGGAAAGGTCTTTCTTCCAGCTTCCTAGGTGCACCTCGTACACCGCCATAGGCTTTTCAAGGAAGTTTTCGTCTTTCTTTTCCTTGCGCCACTTTTCGTCGCCCCAAACATAATTGTCGAGGTTGGTAACGACGGAAGCGTTTGCTGGACGTTTTTCGGAGCCGTAAGCGTACGGGTCGATTTTGTAAACCTCGCTTCCGTCGGCGCGCACGACGAGGTACTTGTATTTAACCCCCTCGCACATACCGGGCACGAAAAGCTCCCACATAGCGTCGTCCACTTTCGTCATAACGTCCGCCCAAGGGGTCCAGCCGTTGCCGTCCGAAACTACGCACACCGCCTTAGCGTTCGGCGCCCATAGCACGAACTGCACGCCGCGCACTCCGTCAATTTCACGGATATGCGCGCCCATTTTATTGTAAAGCTCGTAATGCGTACCGTGATGGAACAGATACCTGTCCAAATCCCCGAAAAATTTATTCATATTTTTCCCCTTATACATTTATTTTTAAGTTTGTCGAAAACGCAGAGAAGCAAGTTAAGCAAGGAGTGCGCGGCTTTATTGCAGGGAGCGTACAAGGACGTACGTAACCAAAACAAAACGCAAGCACGACACAGCAAAACGCCGCTTATATGCGTTTTCAATCTTATTGCTCTTCTTTAAAGCTGTAATGCAACACCGCACCCGTCTTTTCGGGCAACGTCAGAAAAATTCTTCCGTGCTTTACTTCAATCTCTTCGCTGTCCTCGGTGAAGCCCCAACCGCCGCAAGCGAATTTCAGGCTCATACGCGCCTTGTCGTGCGGCACGCCCAGCTCCCAAACGGGCACCGTCAAAGAAATTTCGCCGTCGGTGCAGTTGATAACGACGGCACAGCACTCGTTTTCGTCGAACCTGCCGTAAGCAATATACCCGTTGCCCGCGTCCAAGCTTTTCAGACTGCCCATTTTAAGGCAAGGCACGCGCTTTCTAAGCGCGATAGCTTTTTTGTGGAACTCGATAAGCCCCCAATCTTCAGCGCCCCAAGGATAGGTTCTGCGGCTGTCGGGGTCGGTCCAGCCGACTTGCCCAGCCTCGTCCGCATAGTAGACCCCGGGCGAACCCACCCAGGTCATCTGAATTAGCACTGCAAGCTGCATAACGCGCTTATCAACGTTGTAGCCCGCCTCATGCGGTCCTTTGGTGCGGGTAGTGCCGACGGTCATATTGGTGCGCGTTAAAAAGCGAGAATGGTCGTGGTTCGAAAGCTGGTTTAAAGCCGAATCCAAAGAAGGACGCGGAAAGCGCGACATCGCTTTGAACATACTTTCGAAGAACTGCTTGCCGTCCCACAGCTTACCACCGTCGAAAGCTTCGCTGTGCTTTTCCATACCTGTTAAAAACCAACCGACGGGCTCCATAAACGCGTCGTAGTTCATAACGGAGTCCCACTCCTTGCCGTTCAGCCACTCCTCGGGCGAGCCGTAGTGCTCCGCTAAAATGAACGCCGAGTCATTCGCCTGCCGAACGCGGGAGCGGAATTTTTGCCAGAATTTATGATTATAGCTTTTGCTGTGCCCCAAATCCGCGGCAACGTCCAGCCGCCAGCCGTCCACCGAATAAGGCGCGGAAACCCACTTCGCGCCTAAGTTCAGAATATATTCTTCGAGGTCTCTGCTCTTCTCGTAGTTGAGCTTCGGCAGGGTCGGAAATCCCCACCAGCCCTCGTATTCGCTGTTGGCTTCGTTTGGTTTTTTGAAGTTGAAATAATTTCTGTACGGACTTTTTACCGACTGAAAAGCCCCGTCCTCGTAACCGTTCTTGTTGAGGTAAACACCTTCTCTGTCCAGCCATTTGTTGAAAGACCCGCAGTGGTTGAACACGCCGTCGATTACGACTTTCATTCCCCGCGCGTGAATTTCTTTGACGAGTTCGGCAAAATATTCGTTGCTCTTTGCAAGGTTTTTCTGCGAAGTCGTGCGGATGATGTACTTCGGCGCATAGCCGTTGTGTTTCTCCCAATGCTGTAAAGCGTGCTGAACATCGTCCTCGATAACCGCGATGTGTGGGTCTATATAATCGTAGTCCTGCGTATCGTACTTGTGATTGGAGGGCGAAACGAACAGCGGATTGAAATAAATTGCTTCGACGCCCAGCTCCTGCAAATAGTCCAGTTTTTCGCGCACTCCCTGCAAATCGCCGCCGTAGAAACAGTTCACATCCAGACTGTCGGGGAACTTACCCCACTCGCGAATGCGGCGGGAATGCCCGCCCGTGTAGTAATATTCGTTGTCCTCCACGTCGTTCGCGGGGTTGCCGTTTCTGAACCTGTCGGTAAAAATCTGATAAAAGACCGTGCCCTTAGCCCAATCGGGAACTTTAAAACCGGGCACGAACGAAAACTCGTACTCAGCCTGCACGTTCTCCACACAGCCGAGACGGTTATAGCATACGACGTCGTCCTCGTCCACAGCCGTAAAATGATAGCTGACCTGTTTCTGGGTACATTTGAAAGAAAATTTGTAGAAATCGAAATGCTCGTCGGTTTTAAACTTCGTCATCTTGTGACGGATACCGTTTATAACAGCGCTTACCTGCAAAGCGTCGTTTGAAAGAGTTCTGAAAATCAAAGTAACCGCATCCCCTGCGGAGGGTTCGTAAGGAATTTTAAAGCCTGCCGTCTCGTCGGCAAACAGCGCGTTTCTGTTAATCATATCCAAAAAAATTATATCACCGAACCGCAGTAAAGTCAATACGCAAAATAAAAAGCCCGCCCGTTTTTAAATCGCACGGGCAGGCTTTTATAAATTTCCAAACTTTGTATCGGTTTTATATATTCATTTAATATTGACTTTAATTTTGCGTTATGTTATGATTTGTGTTGCTAATATACTATAAAAGAGAAATATATGAGAAACAAGAAAAAACAACCCGTCGGGGACGTAGTCCCCGAACAGATTGCCTCGTCGGAGTCCGTTTCGACCGAGCCCGTAGCCGAGCCCTCGGCACCCGCGGCGGTGCCCGCCACCGTTGAAGAGGCGGAACCCGCTTTAAACGAATCCGCCGTCGCGGCAGTTGCGGCTGAGCACGCCAACGACGCACGGACAGAAGTAAAACCCGAAGTCCAATCCGAAACGGAGCTTACCCCCGCGCCCCAGGCACAGGACGGCAAGCCCGCGGTTTACGGCGATAAGGTTTTAACAAAAAGCCAGAAAAAGAAGCGTACTGCGTTAAGGTGGTCGCTTATGATTGGCGGAATAATTTTAATGTCGTTCAGCGTCTATTTCTTCCAGACCCCGAACGAATTCACCCTCGGCGGCATGGCGGGTCTTGCGCTCATTTTAAGCAGCTTCATTACCCCCCTCGTTCCGTTTTTATCATACGAAGTTATTTTAGCAATAATCAACGTATTGCTTCTTATTATCGGTCTTATCGTGCTTGGCAAACAGTGCACGGTCAAGACGATTTTCTGCTCCCTCTTCTACACGGGTTTGATTTACCTTTTCCAGTACTTCCATGTAATAGAGGAAATCAACGCCGCCGTAGGCAATTTCGACGCAAACGGAAACGCGCTTACAACTCTCACCAACCAACCCCTTTTAGAGCTTGTCTACGCGATTTTGCTTTTCGGTATCGGCGGAGCGCTCGTCTTCAACAGCGGCGCGTCGTCGGGCGGCACAGACATTATCGCGCTTATCTTAAAGAAGTACACAAGGCTGAACGTAGGTATGGCGCTTATGATAATCGATATGGTTATCGTACTTATCTCGTTCTACACGTTCGACGTCGATAAGGGTCTTTTCTCCGTGCTCGGCTTGTTCACGAAGTCTTTCCTTTTGGACAGCGTAATAGAGAGCATCGGCAAGACGAAATACATAACGGTAATAACCGAAAACGTGGACGTTATTTCGGACTATATTTTAAAAGTAATCAACCACGGCTACACGATGTATGACGCCGAGGGCGGTTATACCCACAACAAAAAGAAAGTTCTTGTTACCGTCTGTAAAAGAAACGAAGCGTTGAAAATCAAAATGAAACTGCACGAGGTGGACCCCACCGCTTTCGTAATTATAACCGACGCAAACGAAATACTGGGTAAAGGCTTCGGCGGGACGCTGTAAACTATGAAAAAGGAAAAAAATCAGCGCGAATTAAAGACTGTTAATCCCGACAAACGCAAAAAAATTCGGGGCGTCGCGCTGGACTGGACAATGTTGAATATCGGCGTGCTTATGCTTGCCGTCGGAGTATTCCTGTTCAAGGGTCCCAACAATTTCGCGACGGGCGGCGTCAGCGGCATTGCGATAATTATCGCACGCTACACCGTGGAAACCGTTCCGTTTTTAACGCAGTCCGTCCTGAACTTTATTTTGAACGGCTTACTGCTTGTTTTGGGTTTTATCTTCCTCGGTAAAGGTTGCACGTTCAAAACCGCGTATTGCAGTATAGTTTACACTCTGGAAATGTATGCAATGGAGTGGATATTCCGCTCCTGCGGAATCGAGTTCACCGAGGGCGTAACCATTACCGGACTGACAGGGCGCCCCCAACCCCTGCTTGAATTCGTTTACGCTATGCTGTTGACGGGTATATCCACGGCAATTCTTTTCAACTGCCGCGCATCGTCCGGCGGAACGGACATCGTCGCGCTTATAATCAAAAAATACGCGAAAATGGATATCGGCAAGGCGATGGTTGTAACCGACCTTATAATTGCCGCTTCCACTTTCCTTATATTCGACATAACGACGGGGCTTTTCTCAATTTTAGGCTTGTTCTTCAAGTCGTTCCTCGTCGACGGCGTAATCGAAAACATAGGCAAGAGTAAATTCGTTACGATAATTACTTCCGTACCCGAAGTTATTACTCCGTTTATTATCGAGGGCTTGCACCGAAGTTACACGTCGTACAAGGCGACGGGCGGATACACCGGTGAGGACAAGACCGTGCTTCTGACTGTCTGCAACCGCAAGGAAGCGTTTAAACTGAAACTGAAAATACACGCCGCCGACCCCACCGCTTTCGTTATTCTTACCGACACCAACGAAATCTTAGGCAAGGGCTTCCGCCCTTCGTTCTGATAAACGTTCCGTCTTAAACGTTTATCGTAATCGGGTATATTAATTACGTTTCCGCAATGCAGTCTAAACTTTCTTCAAACCGCCCCCCGCACCTCAAACGGTGTTTTCGCGGACAAACAAATAGCGCACCGCTTCGTTTAAGAAGTATGTGCGCTATTCTTTTTTCAAGTTTATGACGTCAAATTGAATTTAACTAACCCAATGTTTCTATACTGCACCCGTTGCGTTCATAGTAGTTTAACATTTCGGGGATTTTCCTTTTATCGTAACTTGTAATGCAGTTGGATAAGACGTGAACTTTATAACCGTTCTTTGCCATATTATAACAAGTCGATTTTACGCAAGCCACTGCGTCCGCGCCTGCCACGTAAAACTCTTTTACGCCGTTCTCACTTATAAATGCGGCAAAGTCTTCGCTTGTCAATGCGTTACCCTTGCTTTTTATAAAAATATTATCGGATACGATTTTCATATCGGATACTAATTCCGCCCCACGGGTTTCAGGTTTAAAAGTTCGGGTGCCGGCTGATAAGTTATTATGTTTAATATAGACGACATGAATTTTTCCCCGATAGCCAAGTCGATAGCGGCGTTGATATTATCAATTTTTTCTTAGTAGTTTTTTGTAATATCGTTTTGAATGTCGATTACTACCAATGCTTTATCCGTAATTTCACAATCACCTCGCAAAAATTACTGTTTATCTTAGTTAAAGTATAGCAAAATCACAACGAAAAAGCAAGGAAAGAAACAATTATCTTCCCTTGCTTTTTTAGCCCTATAAAATACGCTTAACTGCGTAGGGGGTTACTTTTACTTATTTGTTTTTTACAAGTTCGACCGCAGCTTTGGTTTTCGCTTCGATTTCTTCGGGCGTACCCGTCATCATCCAGCTACCGCCGCAAGCGATGATTTTGTCGTACGCAAGATATTCAAGGATATTGTCCGCGGAAATTCCGCCTGTAGGCATAATTTTAAGGTACGGGAAAGCCGCGCAAATCGCCTTGATTGTTTTCAAACCGCCGTAGTTGGACGCGGGGAAGAACTTCAAAGTAGTAAGCCCCTTCGCAATCGCCGCCATAGCTTCGGTGGGGGTTACGATACCGGGCAGGTAGAGCATTTTGTGCTTTTTGCAGCAGTCCGCGACTTCCTCCGAGAAACCGGGCGAAACAATGAATTTCGAACCCGCCTTAATCGCCTTTTCGCACTGTTCCTTATTGATAACCGTGCCCGCGCCGACGAGCATATCGGGGTAAGTTTTTACGGTCAAAGCAATCGCCTCAGCCGCACAAGGGGTGCGAAAAGTTATTTCTGCGCAAGGCAGACCGCCGTTCACAAGCGCCTGCATTTTAGGCAAAGTTTCTTCAATCGAATTAAGCACCACTACGGGCACGATTTTAGTCTGTTTGATTTTTTCAAGAAGTTCTTGTTCGGTCATAATTTTCTCCATAAATTGAATTGCGGCATAAAACCTTTTTCATTATAGCATGCAGTTTTTCAAATTGCAATACGCAAAAATCAATTTTCTTCCACGTGAATATCTTCGTCGTCCAAATCGATAACTTTATCTTCGTCGGGCTTTTTCACTTTGTCCGTAAAGCCAATCGTCACCATATCCAGTACGCCAATTACAATTAAAGATACCCCTGCGAAAATCATTAATGCGTCGCCGAACGGGTCGAAAACGATAAGCGTGCCCAACACGACGGAAATTACCGCAACGACGAAAACCGCCCAGCACGACTTCATTTTCAGCCTGTTCATAGCTACGAACTTCTGCAACTTCAACGCGCCGTCAACAATCAGCGCGATACCGAAAATAACGGTCAGCACCCCCGCTATTACCCAAGGTTTAATAAACAGCAACAGCGCGACCAATACAAACGTAAGCCCGAGCGCCAAATCCGCGGACTCCGCCCTGCGCATACCCGCCGCAAAGAACGTGAAAAGGCACAGCGCGCCCCATACCATAAGAAACGCACCCGCAACGTAGCAGATAACGTTAGCAGAACTGCCGGGGAAGATTATGAATAGCAAACCGATTATTATCAGCGCAACCGCGGCAACGCTGGCTTTGATTTTGATACTTTTAAAAAATTTCCTTAATTTATCCATATATATAATATAACGCCGCCGCAGATAAATTAAACACCCCGCCCACGCTCTTTTGTTAATTCTTTTAGTCTTGCGTGGGCTCCTCTTCTCCGGTTTCCGTTACTCCGCTGTCCGTTTTCTCGGTTTCGGGCTTCTTTTTCTTATTGAAAAGCCCCTTGACAGCACCTACCGTTTTAGCGAAAAGCCCCTGCGGCTTTTGTTCGACAATTACTACATTGTCATCGTCCAAGGACTTTGTCACTTCAATCTCTTCGTACTCGCAGTATTCGGGCGTTATCGCCTTGGTTGTGGTCGCGTTAAAGAACCGCGCGTGTTCGCAGTCGATTGCAACCGTGATTTCCGTCCTGTCCTTGACGGGGTATTTGCTACTCATTTTTAAAACGGCTTTTCCGTCGCCGACTTCGCCGTGAACGTTCACAATGTCGCCCAAAAGCTCAATCATTCCGACTTTTAAACTGAAAGCGCAGTCCTTGAACTTCTCGAACCTGTCGGATTTCTCGAAAATAAGGTTTTCGGGTCTGATACCGTAAACGAGCTGTTTCCCCTCGTAGTTGATAAGCAGCTTTTTCTGCGCGGCGGTAAGCTTTATCTTCCCGCCCGTGTCGGCGATAACGAAATACCCGTTTTCGACGGTGCCGTGCAAAAAGTTCATTGCAGGTGTGCCGATAAAGCCCGCTACGAACATATTCGCGGGGTTCTGATACACCTCGTTCGGTTCGCCAATCTGCTGAATGAAACCGTCTTTCATAACGACGATACGCGACGCCATAGTCATTGCTTCAATCTGGTCGTGCGTGACGTAGATTGTGGTCGCGCCGACCTCTTCGTGAATGCGCACAATCTCGCTTCTCATCGCTACGCGCAGTTTAGCGTCGAGGTTGGATAACGGTTCGTCCATAAGAAAGACCTTGGGGCGGCGCACAATCGACCTGCCGAGCGCTACCCTCTGCCTCTGTCCGCCTGACAGCGCACGGGGCTTTCTGTCAAGATAGGGCGTAAGTTTCAATATTCTTGCCGCCTCCCTGACCCTTTTATCGATTTCGTCCTTGGGCACTTTCCTCAGCTTCAACGCGTACGCCATATTGTTATAGACGGTCATCTGCGGATAGAGCGCATAAGACTGGAACACCATTGCGATATCCCTATCCTTGGGCGCGGCGCTGTTCATAATTTTGCCGTCGATAAGGAAATCGCCGTAAGAAATTTCTTCCAGCCCCGCAATCATTCTGAGCGTAGTAGACTTACCGCACCCCGACGGACCGACGAAAACTATAAATTCCTTATCTTTTATATCTATCGAAAAGTCGTGAACCGCGTGCACGCCGCCGTCATAGACCTTGTTTACTTTGATGAGCTGAACCGAAGCCATATTATTTTACCGCCTTATCTATTTTATCTCTGTTCCCCATTGCGGGAATCGCGCCATACCCGGTCGTGGCGTAAGCCCCGCACTTGCAGGCAAAGCCGAGAATTTTATTATAGTCGGTTTTACCGTTGACAAGCGAAGCCGAGGAAAGATTTTCTTCCATAATCTGCGCTATGACCCCGCCGAAAAAGCTGTCTCCCGCGCCCGTTGTATCGATAGCTTTGACCTTGTACCCCTTGCAGGAAAATTCTCTTCCGTCCGCAAGATACATCTTCGCACCCTTGCCGCCGTCGGTGACAAGCAACATTTTCAGGTTGCCCGTAAAAACGGACTTCACCGCCTTTTCCGCAGTCAGCCCCGTAATAAACTCCAATTCGTCTAAACCGACCTTTATAACGTCCGCATACGCCGCAAATTCGTTTACAACCGCTTTAAGTTCTTCCTTGCTCTCCCACAAATTGAATCTTAAATTGGGGTCGAAGCATACGACGACGCCCGCCTTTTTCGCCCGTGCGATAAGGTCCGTATGAGTAGCTTTCGCTTGCTCGGTTTTCAGCGCAACGCTTCCGAACTCTAAAATATCCCCCGCGCCGAATTCCACGCCCGCGAAGTCTTCTTCGGTGAAGTGCAAATCCGCCGCCGCTTTCCTGTAAAAGCTGAACTCCCGCTCGCCGCCATCTTTAAAACTGACGAACGCAAGCGAGGTGTCGTATTTGTCGCTCTTTGAAATAAACGTCACGTCGACGCCCTCGTTTTTAAGAGATTCTATCAGGAATTCGCCGAAGCCGTCGTTGCCGACTTTCGTAAGATATACGGCTTTCTGCCCGAGTTTCACAGCCTGAACGCACACGTTCGCGGGCGCTCCACCTGCGTTTTTCACGAATTGTCCGGTTTCTTTGAGCCCGCCGGTACCGACAGACTGGAAGTCTATTAATAGTTCGCCTATTGAAAATAACTTACTCATAAAAAGTTATCCCCTTAAAATTTACTTTGTTTCCGTTTGAGTAAAACGCAAAATTTTTCCTGCGCATATCGGGGAACCTCGCCGTAAGGCAGACCGTATCGTCGAGATAGACGGTAATAATTTCCCCCTCGATTATAATATCCACGCTATAATCTTTGCCCGCAGTATACACGAACGGCACCGACGCAAGCGGCGTACCGTAGCGCACTATGCTTGAAATATTGTTATAGCACGTAAGCTTACTGCTTTTCGTATCGAACGCGACGGCTGCCGTTCCAAGACGGTTGTCGAACTTGCCGTCAAGCCCGAACGTCATTCCGAAGTCGCCGCCGAAGTTTTCGACCGAGAAAGTAAAGTTAATTCTCGTAACATTCGTAGCCAGCTTCTCCGCGCCCTTAGCCGCGAAACCGCCGTCGAACGAAACGCTTTCTATCTTTTCGCCGTCGACGAAGCTGTATTCAATCTGCGTTGAAAAGGCTTCTTTAACGTTCGTCACCATCACTGCGCACAGCTCGCCGTTGGAAAGTTGTTTTATCTCGTGAGTAACAAGATTTCCGCCCCAGTCGAAGTCGCCCGTACTCCCGCCGGAAAGGTTCGCGCACCAGGCGAAAGCGTACAGCTTATCTTCGGCTTTTTCAAGTCTGCCCGCATAGAAACCGCTGGCGTCGATACTGTCGCGCTCGAACCTCTTCCAGTCGCCGTCTTTTTCTGTCTTGTACCTGTAATGTGTAACGCGGTTTTCGCCCTGCTCGCTGTAAGCAAGATAATAAAACCCGTTGTACTCGATATAAGACGGGCACTCCATATTATAATTGCCCGCGTCGTTGCGGAAGAATACGCCCCTGTCCTGCCACTCGTTCCAATTTGCGTCAAGGGAAGTCGCCGCATATCTCTTGATAACGCCGACGCCGTAGTCGCGCGTGGTAACAAGCATATTGTAAATATCCTCGTCATTATCGTAGTAAACGTAAGGGTCGCGGAAATCGTTCTCGTATCCGTAAAGGATAAATTCCTCGTCCTTTACCCAAGTCTGTTGATTATCGTAACTCACTGCGTGGCGCACGGCTTCGTTGAACTTCAACCCCTCGTCCTGACCGTTGTCGTTATGCCCCGTGTAGAAACAGTGGAAATTTCCGTTCTTGTCTTTAATGAACGAGCCCGTTCCTAGCGCCGCGTCAATCGATTTCGAGTCCTCTTCGTATTCGAGCGCAACGCCACGGTCGGTGTAATTTACGAAATCGGTCGTCGTAAGCCTCGAAATGGGGTGATAAAACAGACTCAGGCTACCCCTGCTGTTTTGCAGATGATAAACGTTCATAACCCCGTCGTCGTAAAACGGCATAACGTCGCCGAGCGAGTACGTCGAAGAGTCGTCCACCATAGAAACGGGGAAAACCGTCATTTCGCCCTGCTCGACCGAATTTTTCTTCGGAGCGCTACACCCGACCGCACAAATGCAAGTCAAAGCCGCCGCTACGGTTAAAACCAATCTTTTCTTCATTGCTTCCCACCGATACCCTTGATTTTAAGACCGCTAACCCCGCCCGACGTACGGACGCGGTAATCGCCGTCAATGTAAATTCTGCTGGAAATAGCCTCTCTGCCGCCGTCCACGAAAACCTCTACGCCTGAAACGTCCAGAAGCGCCCGCACCGTGCAACGGCAGTAACTGCCGTTGGTGCGGCGGATACTCCCGAAAGAGTTGTTCGTAAAACGCGTATCGAGGTAAATTCCGCCGTCGTTACCTATAACGACCTTTCCGTTGCTCCCCTCGATAATCAGCGAACCCTGCCCGAAAAACTTGAAAGAAATATCGGCGCACTTGGGCACTTCGCCCGTATCGGGTTCGTAAAGATATGCGTTCAGACTTTCAACGGGCTTTTGGAAAATATCGCCGTCTCTGTACTCCAACTCACGGGGAAGAGTGAAAGCGCCTACCCAGCCGTGTCCCATATCCTTTGTCGGATAGGGTTTATCCCACATCTCGAACCAGCCAATCATAACGGGCTTATCAATACCGCGTATAAACTGCGGCGCATAGAACGTGTCGCCCTTATCGATTTCCTTGATGAAGTCCACCTTCATTTCGCCCTTATCAAAATCCAAATCGCCGACTATAAACACGCTCGAATTGGTGTTTTTGAAATCGTTGCCTCTGTCGTGAACGTGACAGCCCGACGCAATAATAACGTCCTTTCCGTCCACCTTGAAATACGACGGGCACTCGCCCATATCCCCAAGCTCGTAGTACGGACCTAAGTGGAATTTGTATTCAAGCTTATCAGTCGTTTTGCCCGCAAGAACAATTATAACGCCCCTGTTCAGCGCAACGTCCTTTCCGCCGATAAAAACGTAATAGGTATCGCCGATTTTGACGGGGCAGGGGTCGCGGAAGTCCGTACGCGAAAGATTTTCAGGCAAGTTTTCGTTGTCGAAAACCTTGATACTGTTTTTAAACTCCGTGCCGTCGCAGGAGGTCGCCTTGTAGACTTCCTCGCTATTTTCTTCCCCGTTTTCTATATGCAGGGTATAATAAGCGGTTATCCCGCCGTCGGTTTCGATTGAGCCGCCCGAAAACACCCTGTCGTGTTCACCCTCGTGCATAAGCGCCACTCCGCAAGCCGTGTAAGAAATCAAATCGTCTGAAACGACGTGCCCCCAGCACATCTTGCCTGTGTGAGTATCGTAGGGGTTGAACTGATAATACAGGTGATACTTTCCGTTAAACCAAACCAAGCCGTTGGGGTCGTTCATCCAGCCGACGGGCGGCATAACGTGATATTTAAGCCTGTATTTTCCGTTCACCGAATTTTTTGCGTTTGCTATATAGTCGTTGGCTTTTTGTATTTCGTCCATATTTTCAACCTTCCAAATCGCTTAAATAACAAATTTTGATATCGCTTATCTCCACCGTCACGTCCGAATAAACCGAATTCGCCGCTGAACCGAACTGCCATAAGAATTTATAATTCCCCTCGACAGCCTTGTCGTCGCACCGCACGGAATAGGTCTGCTCTTCGGTGGAAAATTTGAGTTGCTTCCATACGAACGTATCCCAATAGTCGGCTACGCTCGCTGCAAAAACACAGCTTACCGGCGCCGTAGCCTTTGCCTTAAACGTTATAACGAAGTTCCCCGCCGCGCCCGAAAGCGCAAACGCGGGCGTCCCGATTTCGTTTTGCCCCCAGTCGTTGCCGAAGGAATTTATATCGTAAACGATTTTGCCGTACTCGCACTTAACGCTTCCCGAGCCGCCGTCGTAGTTGTTTGAATAAACCTGCCCTACGGAAAAGCTTTCGTTGATATAGCCGCTCTCGTGCGCCTTTACGCTAAGATTTTTCAGTGTGATTTTATTTTCGTTCGCACCGGAAGCTATATATATCCACAGCGCACCCGCCGTTTCGCCCGTAATTTCGATATTGAATTCGCTATGACCCGCCTGCTTGTTCCAATGTATTCCTCTTTCGTTCCACTGGTCACGCTGTAAAATTATTTCAAACTCTCTGTCCGCATACTGGGCTTCGACGTCGTATGAAACGGTATAAGTCATACCCTCCGCAAGCCTCAACCCCGTATTCACGAAGACGCCGCCCCGCCAGGTGTCTGCGGAAGCCGAGGTTATTTCAACGAAAACCCCCTTACCGTCGTCAACAGTGCCTACGTTGCCTGCCGTACCATCAAACCTGTCGAATATATTGCCGTTGAAATTGAAGTTTTCAAGCTTCTCAACTAAGGAATTGCCCCCAGCATATCTTTGAGTTTCGGCTTTTATAAGAGAAAATTCGATGTCCCCGTCAAGCCCGCCGAGCCAAAGCCCTATCTCCACCGTGTCCGAAGCGCCCTCGCCATCCGCGGTATAGGTGAATTCTATTTCTCTATCGTATGCGTTCAGATATTTTTCCGCGAAAGCCGAGCCGTCCGCCGCAATTTTTATCTTGCCTGATACGTTGCTTTCAAAGTAGTATTTAAAAGTATATTCAACGCCGGTATTTAAAGTATATGTGCGGGTCAATCGCACGTTTTCCGCAATTTCGTTGCCTGTAACTTTAAAGGAATATACTCCGCCGTTCAAGCCGTCTTTCAAAACCTTGACCCCGCCACCCGTATTTAACGAAAACCCGTTAGTAAGCAGGTTATCCGCATAGACTTCCCGCTCTTTCACGGTTGCGCCGACGGTCGTCCGAGCAAGCTTTCCTTCGCTGTCGTGAATTTCGTAGCACACCTCGTACTCTCCCACTTTCGGGAAAACCGCATACCCGTTTTCAACCGCAACCTCGGGGGTTACGGTAATTTTCAAATCGGGCGTAATATCGCCGTCCTCCAAATCTAGCGCTGTAACCCCGTCAAGCAAATCGACGGTAGTGTCCGCAAGGCAGGTTATGTCCTTTACGCCTCTAAGTTCGGGGCCTTGGTTTACTTCCCCGCCCGAACAAGCCGTAAAGACCGACACTGCCGCAACCAGCGGCAAAATCAAAAATTTAGACTTCTTCATCATTCTTCTCCAAAATTTCCGTGCGGTTTATTTCACCGTTCTCGTCGAGGTAGTCGTCCTCTTTCATTTTCTTTTTCAATTCGAAAACGCTTGTATTAAGCGCCTTAGCTTTCAATTTCAAAAAGTTTGCCGCCATCAACTTCGATATTACAAGCGGAACTGCGTACAGCGTCAACGGCACGACGTAGGGGTAAAAAAGTATAAGTGCGATTATCCCTGCTACGCACGCAAGCGATATTAAACTTCGCAAAAGCCCGCCGAATAAAAGCATAATTCCGTTATATAAAAGTTGCCGAAGCGTCACGTCCATATTCACTATTACGGTCGGCGCAGCAACAAGATATATTACTCCGACGAAAAGCGCGACGCAACAAACCGCAAGAACGAAGTAGTTCGTGTTTTCGGGGTGAGTATTGAAAAAGTAGATATTCAGGACGGGAAAGATTATTATAATAAGCTGA
Organism: uncultured Christensenella sp.; assembly: GCA_910579585.1. Taxonomy (GTDB): domain Bacteria; phylum Bacillota; class Clostridia; order Christensenellales; family Borkfalkiaceae; genus Coproplasma. The sequence continues at coordinate 18,768 of CAJTVA010000013.1, read as the reverse complement.
AATACCGTGTAGAAGATAAGTATCTTCCAGTTCTTGCCTATCGTCGTAAAAATGTCTTTGAACCGCCTACTGTTGATATCCGTTTTGAAATACCCTGCCACCCCGACAACCATAGGTATGAACGGAAGTATCAGAACCGCCGAAAGAGCAACCAAAAGGGTAATGACGAAAAATTCAAACGCATAATCGCCGAAAAGCCTGAATCCTTTCATAGTTCCCCCTTTAATTTTCGTTATTTCCCCGCGGCGGCTATATATCTGTCATAAGCTTTCTGATTGACCTCTTTAACCTGCCGTATAGATGTTGCGTTAGTCTTTAAAAAGTTCTGCCAATCGCCGAGCGTAGGCGCGCTTCTTGCCGTTACTCTTGTCGTAAACCAGGAAGTTATGTTCTTGCCCAACGAGTTTTCGTATCTGTTCAGGGTATCTAGCTCTTCCTTGGAATAGTTCAGGTTAGGTATCGACGTCACGTTCGTAAAGGCATTATTCTGCAAATACGTATCCAACCGCTCCAACCTAAGCTGTGCGCGCGGCTCCATCTGGACTTCGTTCCCCCAAACGTCTTTGTCGAGGTACACAACCCCGTAAGGCGCGTTTTTCATACGGAAGTCATCTGCGCTCTGTGCGCCGTGGTCGGTGTTGTGTACAAGCATCTCGCCTTCCTTATATTTCTCGAACGCACCCGACTCAATAGAGCCGTAATTAAGCTGCGCCGAATAAACCGGCTCGAAGAACTTGTCGAAGTAGGACAGAAGCCCCGCCTTATCCTTACATGCGTTTAAAATCACGCACTCGCCCTTTTCTATTTCGAGCTCGTTGCTGACGCCGACGTATTGCTTGCCCGTCGCGTCGTCTACAAGCGGTTGCAACATAACGTAATCGTCCTGCAAATCCTTTGAAACTACCGTTTCCTTTTCCCACCAGTAGAAGGCGCCGTACCGCCCGTCTTGACCCTTTGCAAGGAATTCGTCCTGCGTCTGGGTGAACGCAGTCGAACGGATAAGGTTTTTATTGTACCAATCGTTCAACTCTTTGACTGCGTTAAACCAGTTCTCGCTTTCTACGGTAAAAGTGACTTTGCCGTCTACAACCGTCTTGTGCTCGGTATTTTCGGGAACCCCGAAAGAAGCAATCAAATCGGCTTCGTTGCCCTGCCAGTTGCCGCTTACGAACGAAAGCGGAACTTCGTTTTGCGTCGAGCCGTCGCCGTCCATATCAAAATCGTTGAACTTCTGCAAGATACTTTTAAACTGGTTTCTCGTAAGTTTTAGCCCGTCTATAAGGTCGGCTTCCGAAAGCTCGACGCCAGCAGGCAGGTTTCCGCTATCGATAAGCTTTTGCACCCAAGCTTTGTTAATAAACAGCAGGTTCGGGTAAGCTTTCAACCCCATCTCCTCCACGCGCGGCAGAGAATAGATATGCCCGTTTATAGTCAAAGCCTCTTTTATGTCGGGGCGCTCTTCTAAAATCTTATATAAGTTCGGCATAACCTTATCGTTTTTAAGGTACTCGTCAATCGCAACGATTCTTCCGCTTCTGCCGTAATTATAGAGTTGCAAATTCGAAAACCCTGAGTGATAAATAGCGTCTATTCCGTTTATACCGACGGGGTCGGTATTGTTTGCGTACTGTGTCGAAGTGTTATAAATCCAGTAAACGTCCCTGCCCGTCACCCTTGCAAGGTCCTTGAAAACGGGCATAGTGTTGTAGTCTTTAACCGTTTCTTCTTTAACGGTTAAAACGGTGAATTCGTGCGCGTCCTCATCGTCGTCGCCCTTGGTCGCGATAACGGTATAAGTTATAACCACCGCGAACCACAGCACCGCGACCAATACGCCTGCAATTATCTTTTTCATAATTTTCCCCGAAATTTTATTTGAATGAACCTACCAAAACGCCCTGCCCGAAGTGTTTTTCTATCAAAGGGTAGAGAATAAGTATGGGCAATGTCGCCACGATTATCGAAGTAAATTTAATCTGCGTCGCAACGCGCATCTGCTCCAACACGACTTCGCCTTCGCCGCCTGCAGTCGCGTCCAAAAGTCCGTTTATGACCGCCTGCAACGGATAAAAATCGCTGTCGATACTGAAAATGTACGCGTCAATATAGTTGTTCCAATGCCCCACCGCATAGAAAAGAACCATTACGCTTATAATCGACTTAGCAAGGGGCAACACCAAATCGAAAAACGTCCGTATCTCACCCGCGCCGTCTATCTGCGCCGCTTCCAGCACCTCTTTCGGCACGTTGACCTGAAAGAACGATTTACACATAAACACGTTGTATACGCTCACGCCGCCGCCGATTATAAGTATAAGCGGGTTCTGGTACAACCCCAGCGACCTGCAAAGAATAACGTACGGCACAAGCCCGCCGCCGAAAAACATCGTAATTATCAGCAAAACGTTGATAAGCTTTCTGAACGGCAGATACTCGCGTGACAGCGCCCAGCCTGCGGGGATAGTCAAAGCAATGTTGAAAACCGTTCCGAAAATAGTATAAACCAGAGTGTTGAAATACCCCCGCCACACGTCGTCACGGTTAAAAAGTTGCGCATAGCCCGAGAACGTCACTTTTACGGGATACAGCCACACCTCGCCCGTCATAACCGCGTCCGGGTCGGAAACGGAAGCAATGATAATATAATATAGCGGATAAACGACTATAACCGCCAGCAAAAACAGGATAAACCCGCAGATTGCGTAGTAAACGTAGTCGGTCTTGCTTCCCTTTATTCTGTTTTTCTTTTTTAACGCTTTTAATTCCTTATTGTCCATATAAATCCCACATCGTAATGAAAATTCGTGAGCTTACCACATACTCTGGTTTGCAAGCTTTTTGGAGGTGAAATTGGCGATTACAAGCAGCGCCACGTTAATAACCGAGTTGAAAAGCCCTGACGCGGTACTCAGCCCGTATTGCCCGCTCATAAGTCCGCCGTAAACGTACGTGGATAAAATTTCACTTGTCGAAAGATTTCCGCCCGTCTGCATAAGAAGAACTTTTTCATAGCCGCAACTCATCAGGTTGCCGACGGAAAGAATCATAAGCATAACTATGGTGGGCAGTATCGCGGGTAGGTCAACGCTGAAAATTCTTCTGAACCTCGAAGCGCCGTCAACCTTAGCCGCCTCGTGCAATGCGGGGTCCACGCCCGACAGCGCCGCAAGATATATTATCGCCGACCAGCCGAAGTCCTGCCAGTTGCCCGAAAAGATGAAAAGCGGTCTGAACGCTTCGGGCTTCAAAAAAAGCTGTAACCCGTTTGCGTCGCCGCCGAACTTTACGCTGAGTTGGTCAAGTAATCCGTCCGAGCCGAATATCAGCTTCAACATTCCGACAAGCACGACAAGCGAAATGAAGTGCGGGGCGTAGTAGAGTATCTGCAATCCTTTTTTTATCTTTTTGGGTCTTACGGAATTGAGTAAAAGCGCCACGATTATCGGCAGCGGAAACCCGACTATAAAGCCAAGTATGCACAGTAAAAAGGTATTTAAAAAATAATTTCCGAAGTTCGGGTCGGAAAAGAAATCTTCAAAGTTTTTGAATCCGACCCAGACCGTATCGGGACCGATTATATCGTTACCGGGCTGGTATTCCTGAAAGGCGACCACAATGCCGTACATAGGTCCGTAGCAGAAAATCAGCACGTAAATAAGCGCGGGCAGAATAAAAACGAGTATCCACCCCCTTTTTTTAAAGTTTTCTTTCCACTTCTGCCACTTTGTCGGGCTTTGGGTATTTTTGACTTCCGCACCGTCCGCAGTGTCTGCAGTACCGCCCGACATTGCTTCGTACGCCTGCTCGATAAGCAAATCGTTTTCGCTGGGCGGCGCTATGGACTGCGCTTTTTCAACTGCAATTTTTCTCATATAATTCCCCTTCATTTTTTCTTGAATTTCTTCACTAGCGTAAAGGCTACATAGCCGACGATAAGCGAAGCGAAAATCGCAATATCAACCCAGAAAAACGCGTGGCTGACGGCAACTACCTCTTCTTCCTGAAAATCGGGAAGTCCATCAAAAGAAAAGCTTGCCGTCGGTCTTCCGTTTGCGGTATAAACTTTCACTTCGTGAGTTCCGCCCGTCAGGTTCCCCAGCGCTTCGGCGGCTACGGTTATCACATCACCGTCCACGGTGAAATCGTAAGCCGTGCCGTTTATCTCGACTTTATAAACCTCGTCGGCGCCGCTCACAGTAAAAGAAATGCTTTCACCACGACTGAAGCCGTCCTGCATAGGTGAAACGGTCGCCGCCGTAAACTTTGTTGTTACGGTCACGTCAAAGTCGGATTCCGCCGTGACTACCCTGAAAACGTACTCCGTATCTGCTTCCAGAGTATTAAGATAGCTTTCGCTGATTATAAGCTTTCCGTCCGAAACGGAATATTCACCGTCTTTAAGTCGATAACTTCCGTCCGTTATATTGACTATTTTAACTATTTCGTCCTTGCCAACGACTATACCATCGCTATCCGTTTCCAGAGTAAAGAATACGCCGTTTATAACCATATCCGAATCGTATACGTTCAGTCCGACTCTTCCGCCCGCATAATTTTCGAGTTCGTAATCGATAACCCCGTTACCGTCCACGGCTACGTTTACCGTACCGTCTTTAACCGTAACGGACAACTTGTAAGCACCCACAGATAAGTCGTACCACGCCGTTGCCAGCGTATCGGCGGCTTCCTTTTCGCCGCGGAACCGTACGAGCTTCACGGCGTTTTCCTTGACGTCCGCAGTAGCGAACCAGAAGCCCGAAGCGTTGCCTATATACCCGAAAGCCAGCCCGCCTGCCCGCGCGTTCGCCTGCGGCGTGAAATTCGCCGAATAGGTGAAGTCGTCGCCAAACGCGTCGCCGAAGATAAACGCGTCTACCGCGCCCGCGCCTAAAAACAGACCGTCCTCCCGCACGTACGAAAACGCGCGGTAAACGTCGGTATAATTCACGTCGCTTATAAAACCGTTTCCGTAGATATAAACTTCGATAAATTTCTCTTGCCCGCTGTAAGTCACTTTAACTTTCGCACTGCCATTGTTCACCGCCTTGATATAAGCCGTGCCGCCCTTGACTTCCAGTTCGATATTCCCTTCTCCCTCAATCACCGTAAACGCTACGTCGCGGGAATTAAACCCGTCCGCATACGATGACGCAATTACGGCTTTTTCAGCGCCGGTGACCATATCGATTTTAGTCGTCGAAAGTATCAGTTCGTCCTTGGCTTGAACTTCGCCGAAAATGCTTTCAACGGCGTATATGCGAGCACTAACGCTAACGTCGCCGTCCGATAAAAGCCCCGTTCCGTCGGATATCGCCGCAGGGAAAACCGCCGAAAAGAAGCTTGCAAATCCGTCGTTTGCGAACACGCTTATAAATGCTCTGTCGAGAAGAATTCTCAGGCTAAGTTTTCCGTTTACAAGCGGCACGCGTTTTTCGTACTTCTCTTTGAAAAAGTTCGTTCCTTCGGCTATAAGCGAGCTTTCAGAACGGTCCAGCGTAAGCGTTTCGCTCAATGTGTCGTACTTTATTTTAATTCTTTCGGCATCTGACCCGCGTAAATAAATCTCCGCATACGTCGCGCCGCCCCCGTTGAAGTCCAGCTCCAATTCCATATCCGATTCCGTCGCCTTAACGTCCGCAAACGGATTGTCGCCCGCCGCGACTTTCCCCGAAATCACTGTGGGGTTGCCCAGCCGCAGAGTATCTACTGCTTCAACGGGCTTTCTTAAAAGCGAGTAACCGTCGCCGTCTTTGATAAGTTCAAGTTCGCACGCAACGGTCATACCGCCGTTGTAGCTTTCCCTTAGCCCCTCGTAAGCGCCGACCGTCAGCCAGCTTGCAGACCAGCTTACCCCGTAAACCTTGCCGTCGGGCACATTGTTAAACGACTGAAAAGCATAGCAATCAATACCCTCGCTCAATCTCTTCAAAGGCTGCGTCGCGCGGAAAAGTCCGCTTTCGTCCAGCACGCCGACCGCATAATATTCTGCGGGATAGTAAGTATCCACGCGGTTCGTATCGTTATATTCGTGACTTTTACTCTTGTCCTCGGGCGAGATAATAAGTACGTATTTTTCCTCGCCGTCCACTTCAAACCGCGAAATATCGGGGCATTCGCCCCAGAAGCCAGTTTCACCTAGATACGTCCAATTTTTGAGGTCGTCGGAAGAATACATTCTCACCGAACCGCCGCCCACGGCCATAAGCCATTTATTGAGACTTTCACTCCAAAAAACTTTCGGGTCGCGGAATTCGCCGTCGCCAAGGCTTCCTTCTGCGTTCGCGCCGAGTATTTCACCATAAATATCAAAGCTTGCGCCGCCGTCCTTGCTGTATGCAAGTATCTGCCTCTGTCCGCCGTCCTTGTCGCTCGGCTGTGTTAAAACCGCAACTATTCCCTGCCCGTTTATAACCTTTCCGTTTTCGGTTTCGAACAGTCCGCTGACATTGTATTCGTCGTACACGGCACTGCCCGAAAACATCATATGCTCAACGCCATCGCCGTCCCAGTACGAGGGGATAGCTACAGGCTGCTCCATCCAATGCACCAAATCGATGCTAGTCGCGTGTCCCCAGCTCATATGGTCCCACCAACTCGCCGTAGAACCGTTTCGTCCGTCCCAGTTGTACTGATAATACATATGATAGGTGCCGTTAACGTACAAAAGTCCGTTGGGGTCGTTGTTCCAGCCCGACATCGCGGAATATGAAAGCTGATTGCGGTAGCTTTCGTCATAGTCCGCCCCTGCCGCAAACGCAACGTTATTATTTATAGAAAGTACACCTGCACCGGCAGCCAAAACCGCTACCGACGCAAGCGCTACAATCAACAAGTTTTTCATTTTTCCCGATTTCATACTTAAACCTTTTTAATTCTGCGGAGTGACGTTCGTCAGAACGTAATTAAAATCATCCACTTGCGACCAACCGCTTTCGTGGAAGAAAATAAGATATACGGTTTCTCCCTCAGCCGTTTCCATCTCCCCGCTCGCCGTTACTTCGCCGCCGTCCGCGTTCTGACTGATAAACACGCTGTTCCCAACCAGCGTTCCGTCGGCAGCCGTTCGCCAGATTCTGACGCTAAACCTACCGGGGTCGTCACCGCCGCCCGTATAAGACAAATCATACTTAATCTTAGTAATTCCCGCGGCGATTTTGTAACCTATCGCAACGTTTCCGTCAGAATTTATCCAGCCCGCTTTTATCTCGTTTCCGTCGGCTTTCCACGCTTCGTCGGTCGTTTCGGTTGCCGCAGTAAACGTAAAGTTTTCAGGTCTCCACGTGTACTCTACGGTTCCGTAAACCCAAGGGCAATCGTCATCTGGCGAAACCGTAAATTCTTCCCTATAATTCGCTTCGGCAAAGCCAGTTTCTTCGGTCTTTTCGTACCCGCAACCGCAAACGTAGCGAACCTCTCCCTTTCTGTTGAAAGCCGCTTCCACAACGACTGTGCCGCCGTCGAATTCGTGCCCAACGAATTCGGTTCCGAAACCGCAGTCCTCGCATACTTGCCGGTGACCGTCGTTGTTATATTCAAGCGTTTCCTTATAAGTATGCGTAATTATATCTTCGTCAATCGTTTCGCAGTCTGCACACTTCCTCGCGTGACCGCTTTCGTCAACCTCGACCCACTCCCCCGTGAAGTCGTGTTCGGGCCGCTCGGTAATATCTTCCGTCTTTTCCGCGCCGCAACCGTCGCAGACGTAAATTTTCTTTCCGTCCGAATGGCAAGTCGCGGGGATAAGCCTTTCCGTATCCTCGACGAAACCGTGCGCTTCCGCTTCTTCGCCGACCTCGTCGCAGTTCGCACACTTCCTCGCGTGACCGCTTTCGTCAACCTCGACCCACTCCCCCGTGAAATCGTGCGCAATTTTTTCTACGGGCTCGGTATAGCTTTCTGTACAGCCCTCGACGGTGCACCTGAAAGTTTTAACTCCCGCTACGGCACAGGTCGGCAAAGTTGTAATTTCACCGTCGTTCCAGACGTGTTCGTGCCCGTTTCCGCCGTCGCCGCCACACGCAGAAAGACCCGTGGCTGCGCCTAAAACCATCACCGCCGCCGCAACCGCGGCAATCAGTTTTTTCATATTAAATTCCCCCTAAATGAAATATTATAACAATATTTGTACGTTTGTTACATAATACTTAATAATATATACATTGTCAACCTAATGGAAAGGTATTGTGCATATGCACAATACCAAATTGTACAATTTGGTGCGTTTGCTCACTTGATTTTTTCGGATTACCGACTTATAATATAGATATGAAAAAAGCCGTGACCATAAAAGATATTGCCGAACAACTGAATTTATCCAGAAATACCGTTGCAAAGGCCCTGAACGGACAGTACGTGCCAGAAAAGACGAGGGAAACGGTTTTAAGAAAAGCGCAGGAAATGAAGTATAAATCGCTCAACGTCAATCATATAGAGTCGAGCGGCAAAAAGTACCGCATACTGCTTGTTTCGGGCAAACCGCTGAATAATATGAACTATTTCGTGCCCCTCATTAAAAGCATTGAAAACAACTGCTTCGAAAAGAATTACGAGCTTTTCCAGTATACCCATAACGGCAACAAGACCACGTTTAAAGAGGTTTCGGACTATATAAGCGACTTAAAGGCGGACGGAATAGTCACAATCGAGTGCTTCGATAAGGACTTTATTTCCAAACTTATAAACTTAGGCAAGCCCGTCTGCTTTAACGACTTTACCACTTCCACTGTCAAAACAGATAAAAATTACGATATAATCAGCGCAAACGACGCGTACTCCGTACACGCGATAGTCAAAAGCCTGCATAACAGATATAATATAACGCGGTTTTCGTTCGTGGGTGATAACAAGCATTGCCGAAGCTTTCAGGAAAGATACAACGGTATGCTGACCGGCATTCTCGCAATAGGTGAAACGCATACTCGCAGCGAAGATATTCTTTGCAGCGATTCAGCGTTCAATTACGGCAGTCCCAACGCAATAAAGACTGAAATTCTGAAACTAAGATATCGTCCCGAATGTTTTATCTGCTGTAACGATTTCGTCGCCCGAAACGTATGCAACGCACTGAAAGCGTTGAATATATCTGTTCCGCAAAACGCTCTGGTCGTAGGTTTCGATAACGTTTCAGAAGCGGTCGCAAGCTTTCCGGCATTGACGTCATTTTCTGTAGACAAAGAATTCTTGGGCACCGAAACAATCAGAACGCTTATAAACCGCATAGAAGCGCCCGACGCGCCGTCGCGCGTAATCACCGTTTCCACTTCTTTAATCTCTCGCGACTCGACGAGCAAAATAGTATAAAAAGACCGGTAACCGAACAGTTACCGGTCTTTTTATAAAGTTTAAGTTTACTTATATACGAAAACGTATTTAATATAGTGCTTTTTTTCTTCGCCTTTTTTCAAAACAGGTTTTTCGAAACCGCTCATATTGACAGCATTGGGGCAAAATTGTGGTTCCAGACAAAAACCCGCGTATTTATAGTACTTTCCCGTTTTGCCGTTACAGCCGTTAAGCTGTCCGCCCGAATAAAACTGCAAGCACGGCATATCGGTGTAAACGTCCGTCTTGATACCCGTAACCGTGCTCTCCGTATGCGCCGCGTGGTCGCCGTTTAAAATAAAGTTATGGTCGAAGCCTTTCGTGGCTTCGAGTTCAACTCTGCCGACGTCCTTACCTATCGCCTTTACCGCCGTAAAATCTAACGCAGAGTTCGCAACGCGCACTTTTTCCCCCGTAGGTATCAAACCGTCGTTTACAGGGGTATAATAATCGGAATTTATCTGCAATAAGTTCTCTCTGCAATCACCGCTTGTTTCCCCGTCAAGATTAATATAAGTGTGATTCGTCGGGCACCACAAAGTATCTTTATCGCTCACAGCCGAAAACTCTATCGTAAGCGCATTGCAATCGACCGTGAATTTAACTTTTAAGTCTAAATTACCCGAATAGTTTTCTTCCCCGTCCGCTCTCACGTATTTCATAGTAATCGAATTGTCGGTCTGACCTATTACGGAAAAAAGCTTTTTATCAAACCCTTCGTTGCCGCCGTGAAGATGATTGTAGCCGTCATTCTTATTTAAAAAATACGGCTTTTCATTAAGAGTAAATCTTCCGCCCTCGATTCTGTTTGCAACCCTACCTACCGTTGCTCCGGCGTAAGTGCCGCTTTCAAGATAATCTTTTACAGAGTTAAACCCGAGAGCTACATCGACCCCGCCTATTCTTATAGCGTTAATTCTCGCCCCGAAGTCGCAGATATCCACGGTCACGACAACGTTCCCGACAGTATATAAATATACGGTCTTTCCGTCTACTTCGTCGTATTTTGTTTTTATCATATCAGTATCCCGCAGTCTTCAGCTTTCCGCGCAGGGCGTAACGCCCTGCGCGGAAGCGCCATAAGGAGAAGATGAAAAAGTATAGTTAACATTTTTCTACAACGATTCCGTCGGATATTTCCGTTTCGTAAAATTCCGCTTTGTAGCCCGTTGCTTTAAAATAGGAGTTATACACGTTTTCTTTGAACCCGTCGACGCTGCCCGATTTAACAAGCGAAATCGTACACCCGCCGAAACCGCCGCCGATAAGCCGCGAACCAAGACAGCAGGGCTGACTTTGCGCGGCTTCTGCCAATGCGTCGGGTTCTCTGCCCGTTACTTCGTAAAGTTCCTTTAACGACTTATGCGAAGCGTTCAAAAGCCTGTCCAACATTTCTGTATCGCCCACCCGCAAGGCAATTGCCGCACAGCGCACGCGCTCGCACTCGCTTACAACGTGTTCAACACGTCTTTTAAGGGGCACGGGCAGAATATTCAAGTAACTTTTATCTTGCAAAGCACTTAAATCGGCAAGGCACCTTATATCGAAACGTTGTTGCAAAAGTTTTAATGCTTCGTCGGTTTCCGCGCGCCTTTCGTTGTATTTGCTTTCAACAAGGCTGTGCGGTTTGTTGCAGTTGGTTATTACCAACGAGCAATCCCCAAGCTTTAACGGCAGATACTCGCAATCCAAAGTATTGCAGTCCAAAAGCATAACGCTGTCTTTTTTGCCGCAAGCGGAAGCGAACTGGTCCATTATTCCGCAGTTCACCCCTGCGTATTCCCTTTCGGCTTGCTGAGCCTTTAAAGCTACGTCAACCCTATCAATCGTTTCGCCCGCAAGCGTTGCAAGCGCGGCTATGGTGCTTACCTCTATCGCCGCCGAACTCGAAAGCCCGCTACTGAACGGCACGGTGCAGTCGTGAAGCATATCACACCCGATAATCTTATGTCCTGCCCGCTGCCACGCGAGCGCCGCGCCCGCCTGATAGTTGCCGTACTTCAAGCCCTTGTAATTTTCAAGTTCGTCTATGTTCAGGCGGACTTTATCTGCAAAGTCGTCCAGCTTAAATTTATGTAATTCGTGCCGTTGGGGCACACATATACCGTGTTTTTGAGGGATATTGCCGCAGGCATTACCTTGCCGCCGCAGTAGTCTATATGCTCGCCTATTATGTTTATTCTGCCCGCCGCAGATACTTTGAAACCGTATTCTTTCATATTTTAAATCCTGCCGTTCGCAGAAAACCCGAAAAATCTTCGTCTTTTTTGAAAACCGCGGTGTTTTCAAGTATTCTGCAACAAATACTGCCTAGCTCTTCCCGCATAGCGGCGTGAACGTCGTTGAATTTTCCGCTTTCGAAAAGCTCTTTAGTTTCGTCGTAAACAAGCTTAAACGCGGCATATTCGGGGGGCAACGGCTTTTTATCCGCTATTATCTTCTCCACTTCTTCAAGCTCTTCTTCCAACCTGCCGGGAAGTATGAAAAGCCCTTGCGCCTCGATTAAACCTATACTCTCTTTCTTTACGGAATGAAATTCGGGGTGAGCGTGAAATACTCCGTCAGGATACTTTTCACTGGTTATATTGCTTCTTAAAATGATGTTCATTTCATAGCCTGTTGCAGTCTTTATAAACGTAGGGCTTATTGCGTTATGCACTCCGTCGTTATCCTCGGCGATTATTCCTATCTCTAAGTTACTATATTTGACCCAAGCTTCCCTTATACAGTCCGCAATATCTATTACTTCGTTTCTTTTATCGCTTTTAATTCTTATAACCGAACCCGGCCAATCCAATATTCCGACAGTCGCGTCAGGGCGTTTCGCACTCTTTATATATTGCTTGATTTTCACTTTATGTAAAGGAAGAATCTCGCCCCCACCCTGATAATGGTCGTGCGCGAGAACGCTTCCGCCTATCCTCGGCAAAGGCGCGTTGCAACCAATAAAATAGTGCGGAAACTTATCGACGAAGTCCATAAGATTGACAAAAGTTTGCCTGTCGATATGCATGGGCGTATGCTCGCAGTTGACGGCGATTCCGTGTTCGCTGAAATATCCGTACGGCGAATACTGCCAGAACCGGTGTTTATTGCCCAGCACAATCGAAACAGTGCGCAAGTTCCGTTTATTTCTCGCGCCGAAGCCCTCGTTTTCACGACAGATTACGCACTTTGCAAAGCCGCCGTCCACACTGTTGCCCGCTACCGCTTTTTTCGGGTCGCGGAATTCGGGCTTCGCTTTGTTTATCGTTACCGTTAAACCGTTTAAAGTATCGAAACGCGGGTTTTTATCCAGTATGTCCTTTTTAACGTACTTATTGTTAACGCAGTAAGTATACAACCAGTCCGTTGCCGCTTTGCCGCCGCTTGTTTTTAAGATTTTCGCAAAACGCTTATCCACTTCGGACGGCAATAAAGAAAGTTCGCCGAATATTGCGTCCTCTGACTCGGCGCCGGACAAGCCGCTTTCCAATATTTCCATTATGCGGTTGGCTTTATAATGTATATCCCGCGCGTTAAGCTCTAACTTCTCTTGCGCATAGGCGGTTAATTCGTCTACCGACTTAATAATTTCTTTCATTTTTTATAAATTCAAAAAATCTTTTCTGTAATTGACTTTGAAAAGTTCCGCAAGCTGTTGCATCTCTTCGTCTTTTATAGTGTTTATGCGCGGAAGATGCGCCGTAAGCATATAAATCTGCGCGGCCTTTTCCACAGTTTCTATAAGCCCGAACGTTTCGTCCATTGACTTACCCGCACCGTAGATACCGTGCATCGCCCAGACGACAAGCCTGAACTCTTCCATTTTTTTAGCGGTTGCCTTACCTATTTCGTTCGTGCCGCACAGCATCCAAGGAAGAATACCTATCCCGTCGGGGAATACCGCTATACACTCGGTGCACATCTCCCATAAGGTATGCGTAAACTTCTTTTCGTTCAGCTCGTGAACATAATTCATTGCAAGCGTGTGCGTGGGGTGGCTGTGCATAACCACTCTGTTATCAGGGTCTGCTTTAAGCCTTGCCATATGACACATAAGGTGCGAGGGCAGTTCGCTCGTAGGTCTGCCGCCGTCCGTAAAGCCCCATAAAAGCTCTACGCCTTTTTTGTACTTGGGTATTCTTATAACGCCTAAATTAGTTTCGGGGTCGCCCTCGACGTTTTTAAAGTACTTGCCCGTACCCGTTACTATAAAGATTTTACCCTGTAAAGGAGTCGCGTCAAAGTCCGCTGCGTTTACGCCCATTAATGGTATCGTACGGATAACGTTGCTTAAATTGAGGTATTCGGCAACCTCTTTTTCATCTAAAAGATAGCTTATGTTTCCGCCGTTTCTTTCGTCCCAACCCAAGCGGTACATATTCGCCGTCGTCTTGCACATTTCCCGCACGAAACGGCGCGGTTAATATATTTTTCATCTCTTCGATAAAACCTCTTTTTCGTATTCTTTGATTTTTAAAAAGTAGTTTTTTTCAAGCCCTTCGCGTTTTAAATACTCTTTCCATACTGCGCCGAACGGCAAGTCCTTTAACTCCTCGTTAAGCGCCATAAGCTCGGTAAACCCCGACATATCCTGCAACGAACGCAGTTTTTCGTTAGGCAGAAGCAGTGCGTACAAAAGCGCTTTCTGCATTGCCCTCTGCCCAGTTACCCAAGCTGAAAGGCGGTTTATAGAAGCGTCGAAGTAGTCTAAACCTATCAGAACTTTTTCGGTTGCGCCGTTGCTTACAATCTCTTTTGCTATCTCTTTTAATTCGTCCTCGAAAAGAACGACGTGGTCGCTGTCCCAACGCACCCCGCGCGTAACGTGCAACGCGACTTTATCGTAAAAAGCCAAAAGCGCGGGGATTTTATCCGAAACGTATTCCGTCGGGTGATAATGCCCGTTATCGAGTAAACAGCAAATACCGTTTTTTGCCGCGTAATTCTGATAGAACTCGTTACTGCCTACCGTGTAACTTTCAACCCCGATACCGAAAACCTTACTTTCCACCGCAACGATAACCTTTTTCTTATCGTATTTGACCGAAAGAATTTCGTCCAAGCTCTTCTTTAAACGCAGGCGCGGCGTCAATCTGTCAGCAGGCACGTCCTTGTACCCGTCGGGTATCCAGATATTCACAAGACAATGGCTGTTCATTTCGTTTGCGAAGTATTCCGCAATTTTTAAACAAGCCTTGCAATGCTCCACCCAGAACTTCCTTACGCTTTCGTCGGGCGAAGATAAAGTCAACCCGTCCTTTGCGTTTTTATGTGAAAACATTGTCGGGTTAAAATCTACGCCCTGCAAACCGATTTCCTTTGCGAATTCAACCCAAGCCGCAAAATGTTTCGGCTCGTACTTATCCCTGTCTACGCTGTCGCCGTTAAGTACCGCGTAACTTGCGTGAAGATTTAACCTCTTCTTTCCGGGCATAAGCGCAAAGGCTGTTTTTATATCGGCTTTAAGCTCTTCGAAGTTTCGCGCCCTGCCGGGGTAGTTGCCCGTTGTCTGAATACCGCCGGAAAGGCTTCCGCCGCCGTCCAAACCGATTACGTCGTCGCCCTGCCAACAGTGAATTGATACGGGGATATGTTTGAGTTTCGCAATCGCCGCCTCGGTATCCACGCCGTAAGCTGCGTATTCTTTTTTAGCCAATCCGTACATTATTGCACCTCTCTTATCTCAAAAGATTGCTTTATTATCCGCCTTGCTTCCGCCAAATCTTTCAGCTCCCCGATACCTATCATTTGCATAACGATGTTGCCTAACGCGGTCGCTTCCGTAGGTCCCGTTATAACCTTTTTGCCGATTGCCTTCGCCGTAAGTTCGTTCAAAAGCGTATCACGGCTTCCACCGCCGATTATATTCAGCGTTTTATAAGTCTTGCCCGTGTTACGTTCCAGTTCCGCTATCGCGTCCGCGTAACTTATTGCAAGGCTGTCGTAAATTACTCGCATAATGCTTGCCGAATTTAAACTCTTACCCAAAGCTTTATTTATTTCGGCTGTCATATTTTTAGGGGAAAGAAATCTTTTGTCGTTGACGTCTATCACCCCGCAATCTTCCTTGCACTTCGCCATTTGCGTAAGCGTTTCGAAAGACGGATTGCCCAGCTCTTTCCTCACGTTTTGGATAAGCCACAATCCCATTATGTTTTTCTGATAACGGAAGCCGTAGCCGATACTGCCCTCGTTGGAATAGTTGGCTTTTTTGCTGAATTCGTCGGTATGAGCCTTAGTCTGCTCTATACCGAGTAGCGACCAGGTACCGCTGGATATGTACGGGCTTTCTTCTTCTATTGGCGCGGCTAGCACGGCGGAAGCCGTATCGTGCGTCGCGGGGAGAATTACCGTCGCGTGAACGTAATAAATCTCACGCAAAGTTCTTTCGTCCACGTCGCTCGACTGTTCGAAACTGTTATATTCCAGATTATTGCAACAGAAATGTTTTAAGCAGGTGCCTATTCCGCGCGACTGCACGCCCTCTATATACGACTTCGCCATCATTCCCGCAAGATAAGGGTCCTCGGAAAAATATTCGAAGTTCCTTCCGTTTAAAGGGTGGCGCTTGATATTGACGCCGGGGCCCAAAAGTATATCGACTTCCTTTTCGTAACAGTCGTCGGCAAGGCACTCTCCCATTTCTTCCGCAAGGCTTACATCCCAGCTGTTTGCAAGCGATTGCGCCGAGGGATACGATACCGAAGACAGAGTTATCGTTTCCCCCTTTTCGTTTTTGCGTTCGGCGCGTACCCCGACCGGTCCGTCCGAAACCGAAACAGAGGGAAGAAGCCCGTCGAAATCCATCGTGTACCAAAAGCCCTTACTGCACAAAAGACGTAGTTTTTGCGATATGGTCAGATTTGCGACAGATAATTTTTGCATAATTTTGAATCCTTAAGTATTATAGTCACTTAAATTATAAATTTTACGGAATACTCTGTCAATATCAAAATAAGTTTCAAAAATTGAACGAATGCACCCTCTCAGTTTCCAAATCCTGAAAGCGTACCCTTTACCTTCTCCGTTCCCCACCGTAAAAAATTTTATAGAGCCAACGAATACCGTTGCATAAACCGCAATAAAATGTTATTATTTTAATATGAAAAAGATTTTAACGATGCAGGACTTATCCTGCGTAGGACAATGCTCGTTGACGGTCGCCTTGCCTATTCTTTCGGCGTACGGTATAGAAACGTGCGTGTTGCCGACGGCAATACTTTCAAACCACACTATGTTTAAAAGCTGGAGTTATTTAGACCTTACTCTCGAAATCGACAATATTTTTCGTGAATGGAAAAATAACGGCTTTAAATTCGACGCCTTTCTTCTGGGTTATCTTGGCAAAAAGGAACTCGCGTCCGTCGCCGAAAAATGTTTCGACGAGTTTTCCGCCGAGAACGCAAAAATAATTATTGACCCCGTGTTTGGTGACAACGGCAAACTTTACGGCGGGTTTGATTTGGATTACGTCGCGGCTATGCGCAAGCTTATAAAAAGAGCCGATATAATTCTGCCTAACGTGACCGAAGCCTGCTTTTTGACGGGAACGGCTTACAGGGAAAACCACGACGGCTATTTCGTATGCGAACTTGAAAAAGAACTTGCAAAACTGACCGACGCAAAAATAATAATTACCGGCGTTGAATCTAACGACGGTATGATAGGCGAATGGATATACGGCAAAAAGCAAGGCGAAATTTTATGGCACGAACTTTTACCCGTAAAAAAACACGGCACGGGTGATATCTTCGCTTCGGTATTCACGGCAAATTACTTACTTGGGAAAGGCGTGCACAACTCGTGCAATATTGCGGCTAAGTTCGTTTCCGATTGCATAAAAAAAACCGACCAAGGCCACTTCTACGGCGTAAACTTCGAAAGAATATTAAAGCGCACGAACACTAACGAATAAATTAAATCTCACCCTTCCATAACGGGCACCTTTCAGGACTCACCGCGACAGCGCGTATAATGTGCTGCGCTCATCTCGGACGGCAAAACAACGGATACCCGATGTTTTGCCGTCCTGTCGTTAAAGAGCGTAGTTTCGCTTATAAGTCGAAAATTACTGCGCTTACCGTACGAAATAACGTAACAATTAAAAAAAGCACTCACAAAGTGAGTGCTTTTTTTAATTGAAATCCGGCAACTACCGTATCTTGCAGGACGAAATCGAAGTACTCAATACAGTGGACACCCACTGTATTGTCGCTTGAGATAAGCAAACACATATCAAGCGTTTGCGACGACCAAGGCGACTGTTGTTCCCTTACAGCCGCCGCGAAAAAACCCAACTACATCAGGCGTAAACGAGCTTAACGGGAAGTGTAAAGCCGCAAATCTTTTGCTACTTTATAATTTCAATTCTCGTGCGGCTTGCCACAGAAGTTAAGCAACACATAAAATGTGTGTTTACGCCAAATATACTAATGCATAACAAAAAGAAGATATGCACAAGGCATATCTTCTTATTTTGAAATCCGGCAACTACCGTATCTTGCGGGGTTAAAACCCAACTACATCAGGCGTAAACGAGCTTAACTTCTGTGTTCGGTATGGGAACAGGTGGATCCTCGTTGCTATCGTCACCGGAATGGCTCCGCTTGTAGGACTTGAACCGACTAACGGGCAACAAAAAACGCCGATTTTTGCCCATTTTTATACAAAATATAGGCAAAATCGGCTTGTTTTAAGCAGTTTACAAAAGTTATGCTCAACTTATGCTCAACCAAAATATTTAAATAATATAAAAAAATTGTTATTTCTGAATATTCATACTTTCCATTACACTAATGAATGCATTAATTCTATATGATGAATAATCCCTATACGCTTATAATAAGCTGGATTTGAAGCTTGGGGATATTTATCAATAATTAATTGAATGCCTAATGTATGTAAAAAACGATGCCTATCATTGTAGGCTTTTTCTATTGTCAATTCTGATCTTCTTCTATTATCTGGCTCCATAGCCGGCGTAGTTAAGTAATGACAAACCTCAAGTCTTTGCACCGCATCCTGTTTGCGTGTTAAATGAATAACGTGAGTAACTTTATCAGCCTGTGCACCAGAAGGCACATCATATCCCTCTTCTAATATAGTGAAATCCCCAAACCCGGCATATCCATCTTGTTTATATGTAAACACGCCCTCGGCATCAAAAATATCAGACACTGGATATTTATAATTTGGAGAGTACTTAACAAATCCATTTTCTATATTAACTACTTTTTCTGTCGGATAATTACTTATATATCTTGGAGACCTTAAAACGGAAGGCATCATAATATGATACTTGATATTATTTTTATCTGGTATAATTATACTTCTGTCTCTATGAATGATTGCTATATCATAAGCGCCTTGATAGTTTGCGACCAAAGGATTGTCACTAAAATAGCCCCTTATACAGTAATTATTAAAATTCAAAAATCTACTTTTTAATATAGATAAATTGCT
>CAJTVA010000012.1 GCA_910579585.1 uncultured Christensenella sp. | reverse complement strand
GCGCATTTATATTTAATTTTAAATTTGCCAAAACAATTAAGCGCTTGCTTTAATCAGCTTTATGCACGACAATCTGATTGAACGGAATGTTGATGCCGTTTTTATCGAACATATTTTTCAGCGCGCCGTTCAACGCACGCTGTGCGGAAAAAATATTGCTTTCGTCACATTCCACCGAAAAATACAATTGCACGCCCGACGCGCCTAACGAGTTCACGCCGTTATACTTTACCTCCCCTATCGCCCCCTCGATTTTCAGTTCGGGCAGGTCGCGCGCAATAATCTCTTCAACCTTGCCCAAGTCGGCGCCGTATTCTATGTCGATATACGCCTTTGCAACAGAAGGATCGGTAGTCTGGTTCAGAATTTTCCTTAAATCGCTGTTGTTGAAAATCTTGATATTCCCCTCCGCCTTCAACTTTGTGGTGCGGATACCCATTTCGATAACCTCGCCGCGAAACCCGTCCACGGTTATAATATCGCCTATATTGAACTCGTTTTCAAACACGATAAAAAGTCCGGCAACAACGTCGGCGATAAGACTCTGCATACCAAGACCTATGACCAACGTCAAAACTCCCGCGCCGGTAATAAGCGCCGTAGTGTCCACTCCCCACACCGCTAAAACCACGATTAAAAGAATGATTGCCACCACCCATCTTATCAGGTTACAACACAGTCTGGAAACGGTGATACTCCGCTGAGATTTATTGAAAATCCGCGAAATCGCAAACAGCAAAAGCGTGGTTATTATCGAAGTTATCGTTATAATCTGCACGCAACTGATTATTTTAGGTATCGCGCCCATAAGCCCGTTTAAAAAATCAGAGCCGTAGTCCGCCGTAAACACGGTTTCCTCCCCGAAAATATAATCGTAGAAAACGAACGAGCAAACCGTTCCCACCGCAAGCAGTAATAAAACCACCAGTTTCACGGGTCCGAGTTTTCTTGCCCTAGCCCTCACCTTTTCAGCCTGTTCTTTTATTTTTTCGTCGTGCTTTTTCATAAATTACTCCTTTCGTCGGATATTACTTTGCCGTCGCAAAGCATTATAATTCTCTTCGCCCACTTCGCGTGTTCGGCGCTGTGAGTTACCATTAAAACGGTTTTGCCCTCACCGTTCAGCTCCTGCAATAGTGCCATAACTCCGTCGCCGTTCTTCGTGTCAAGGTTTCCGCACGGCTCGTCTGCGATTATCACGGGCGGGTCGTTCACGATTGCCCTTGCGATTGCCACGCGCTGTTGCTCCCCTCCGCTCAGATCAGAAGCCTTGTTGCCAGCCTTGTCGATCATTCCGACTTTTCGTAACGCGGCAGAAACCCTCTCCGCCCGCTCGCCCTTTTTTAAGCCCGCCAGCAATAAAGGTATTTCCACGTTTTTGGCTACCGTATACGTCGGTTCGAGAAAAAAAGACTGAAACACAAAACCGAAATATTTGTTGCGAAGTGCGGCAACCTCTTTTTCGGGCAGCTTTGTCGCGTTTTTGCCGTTTATAATTATTTCCCCGTCCGACGGAGTATCGATTTGCCCGATAAGGTTCAAAAGCGTCGATTTGCCGCTTCCGCTTTCGCCGACGATAGCAACGAATTCCCCCTCGGACATATGCAAGTTAACGTCCGAAAGCGCGAAAAAGTTTCCGTAATTTTTAGAAATGTTTTTAAGCTCAATCATAAATTTACCTAATTTAAGCCTTCCCGCCCCTCTGTCACCCCGAGCGTAGCCGAGGGGATTTTTATCTATTTTTTTAACAACCCTACGGGCGGCTTTTTAAGAATTTTAACGTATATAAACAGCGTTATCAGAACCGCCAGCGCCGCGCATAAACCCGCAAACCCGAAAAACGCACCCACCGCAACGCCCGCGGGGAAAATCAAGTTTATTCCTACAAAGTCGTCAAAAAGCGTCTGCATTATAAAGAACAAACCGACGCTCGCCCCGAACGCAAGCACGAGGGACACGACAAGGATAATTGCAAGCTCGAACATATGCATTAAAAACACTTCCCTGTTGCTGACGCCGTTTGCCTTTAAAATGCCGTAAAAAACGCTGTTTTTAAGCAGCAGATAATATTGATTGCTTGCAACGTATACGCATATGACAGCAAGAAGCGTAACGCAGATAAGGCTTAAAAAGCGGTTGCAAAGCATCTCCTGCCCCTCAACGGTTTTCATATCGTCGAGAATACCCGAACCAACGAAAGTATGCATTACTTCCTCGCCGAACATTTCGTCCGCTTTCGCAAAGAAATCTTCGTTGCCAGTGAAAGCTTTCAGACTTATATGCACAACGCTGATATTCCTGTCCTCGCCAATATATCCGTAAAAATCCGCCCCGTCGTAAAGCCCGTTTAATATCCCGCAAATTCTACCGCTTATTTCAAACGGCTGCGTTTCTTGCTCGCCACCCTCCAACCATTCGCCCGTCCACTCAACTCCGTTCAAGGAAAATTCCTTGCCCAAAAGCTCCTCTCTTTCCTCTACGTTTATAATATCAAGCAAAATTTCGCTTACTATAATATCGCCGTCACTTTTTAAATCGGTTCCGTACTTAATCAAGTTTTCGCCCGTTTCCGCAACAAACTGAATTTCCTTGTTTTTTATAAACGAGCAGTCGCTGTTTTTTCCTACGAACGCACCGCTTATATAATTGTCGTTTCTGTCGAAAGAATATCCGTTAACTCCCACAGTCACGTCAACCATACTGTCTTTCGCAAACAAAACGCCGCCAAGAAAAGTCATACTACCGACTTGCGGGAATGCGCGTATCTCCCTTTCCTGCTCTTCGGTAATATCGCTGTAAATACTGTAATAGCAGTCGTCCATTCTCATATTCTCGTAATCATCGTATGCAATACTCAAATTGCCCGAATAAAACAGCACTATAAATATAATAAGGAAAGCGAAAAAGAACCCCGCCAAAACTTTCAAATAGGCGAACTTTTTAAGGAAAATATTCTTTACGGAAAGCGATAAAATACTTTTAACTTTCATTACTCTTCCTTTATAAATTCCGCAGGGGAAACCTTTTTAACCTTTAATCTGAAAAGTAAGTAGCGCACCGCCAAAAGCGCACCGCCCACGGCGAACAGAATACCCACCGCGCCCCAATGCAAATTCATACTTACTTTATATTCCAAAGCGGCAACCGCAATCGCAGTAAAATACCCGCACAAGAGATAGCTCAAAAGTATCGAAAGCGCAAACGACAGTATAAACGACGCAACAAGCAGAATAAAATACGCCGCCGTAATTTTATCGGTAGTCGCGCCTAAAAGCTTCAACCTCGCCATAAACTTCTTTCTCGAATTTACGGTTATAGTCAAAGAGTTACTAAGCACAACAAAGGTCACTGCAACAATCGCCACCGCCACCGCGATAAGCACGTAGCGCATAACGTTTACAAGTTCTAATTCATCGTCGCTGACGTCGCCGATACGCAAACTCTTTACTTTCGGGTACAAATCGAACGTATCGGACGCTTTGTTCATTTCAAGAAAAAACGTACATTTTTCAGTAAGGTTGTCCTTATTTTCCAAAATAAAAGAAAAGGGAATCGCAAAGTCGTCCCGATAATACCCCTCTTCTTCGTCTTTAAGGCAGAAAATATCCGCAACTCGCATCTTCTCTTCGTGAAGCCCGTCCGTAAGCTCGTAATAAAATGATACCGTGTCCCCGACGTTGACTTGCAGATTTTCCGCAACTTCTTTGCTTATAAATATAGGATACAGCCCTTCAGCCCGCCTTTGGTTGTCGGCGGAGGTCCAACCGCCCCCTTCGAAATAG
Source organism: uncultured Christensenella sp. (assembly GCA_910579585.1). GTDB lineage: Bacteria > Bacillota > Clostridia > Christensenellales > Borkfalkiaceae > Coproplasma. The sequence continues at coordinate 30,939 of CAJTVA010000012.1, read as the reverse complement.
TAATAATCGAAATCTATGGGAAGCGTATCTCTGAAAACGTAAGACTGCCCCGAAAGAATATCCGCAGTATCGCCGTCCTCTGGCACTGAACCGTCTGTAATAAACGGGTGCCATATAGTTATTCCGCTTGCGCGCACGCTCAGATAATCGCAAAGTTCGTCAACTTCTTCGTATCTTCCTATATCTTCAACCTCGCGAACCCAAAGCGTAGAATACCCGTAATCGTCCAGATAGTCCTTATACCCCTGCACCATATCCGAAGAAAAACACATAACGCTTATAGACAGCGCGAAAAGAAACGTCGATATAAAAGCGAATATCAACGCTTGCTTATATATGTTTTTGAATTCATATGCAAAAAGCTTAAAAACCGTTTTCATCAGAATTTAATCTGTACCGCTCCGCCGTCGTACTCGGACTTATACTTCATAGCGATAACTTTCGCAATATTTTCAATTCCCTTAATGGGCTTGCCGCGGAAAACGCGGTTTTCAATGGGTATAGTTTCGCTGTCCACCTCGTTCATAACCCTCTGCGCCGTGTAGAAAGCGAGGTTATACGGCATAGTAACGTAGTTTGCAAACAGCACTTCGCCCTTGCCTTTTATGTCGGCAATCATAACGCCCTTTGCGCCGCGGTTGTAGGTTTCGAACAAAGAAGAAATAACCCTCTTCACGCCGCCTAAAGTTGTCACCACGATAATCTCGCCCTCGCCGTTCTGCTGCGTCGCGAAGATAACCTCGTCGCCCGTGTTCAGCCCCGCGCCCTTTACGCCGCCCGCTGACTTACCCTGAACGGGCACGTCGTCTTTCGCCGCGCTCAGACACATCGCTTTTTTAGTGACGAAAAGCATAGTCGAGAACTCGTCCCCGTCGTATCTTTCAACGTTCAAAAGCTCGTCGCCCGCCTTCAATTTAAATGCTTGGGTAAGCTTTCTTCCCGCATCGAACTCTTCGAACGCGGTGCGCTTTACCGCACCCTGCTTAGTAAAGAATATCAACTCGCCCTCGGGCTTGCCCTTGACGGCGAACAGCGCAACGGGATATTCCCCTTTTTCCGCGCCGTCGCAGATATTTTCTATTTTCACGCCCGCCGCCCTGTAATCGGCGGGTTCGGTTTCGTTCAAATCTATTTTCACGCAATTGCCGAGGTTGGTAAAGCAATATACGGTTTCCTCGTTCGTGCAGTGCAAAACCTGCTTGTACACGACGGCAAGGCTCGCCGCCGCATTCAGCTTCTTTTTATAATGACTGTCGAACTCATCGCGAATCATAAATTTGAGATTGTCCGCGCCCGTAATCGTCGCCGTCCAGTTGGGTATAAACACCTTCACGTCCGAGCGCCGCACGGAAATCTGCCCCGCATTCTCGAAAATCTGCGTTTTTCTGTCGCTTTTATACTTCGCCTTAATCTCGCGCATCTCGTCTTTGACGATTTTCCACTGCAAGTCCTTATCCGCAAGCACCTTTTGAAGCCAGGCAATCCGCTTTTTCAGCTCCGCAAGCTCCTGTTCTAGCTTGTACACTTCCAGCTTCGCAAGCCTGGCAAGCCTTAAATCGAGAATAGCCTGCGCCTGCTTTTCTGAAAGTGAAAACCTTTCCATCAGCTTTCTTCTCGCGTCGCCCGTGTTCTCCGCCGTCTTGATAATTTTAACGACCTCGTCCACGTTGTGAACGCCTATAATAAGCCCCTCTAAAATATGACAGCGCGCTTCGGCTTCTTTCAGCTCGAACTTGCACCGCCTCTGCACGACGGAGCGCTGATAGGTCACATAATGACGGATAATTTCCAAAAGCCCCATCTGCTTGGGCTTTCCGCCCGCAATCGCAACCATATTTATGCCGAACGTGCACTCCAAATCGGTATATTTGAATAAAACGTTTAAAACCGCGTCTACGTCCGCCTCTTTTTTTACGGCAATCACGGCGCGCATACCCGCCCTGTCGCTCTCGTCGACAATCTCGGCTATGCCTGAAAGAAGCTCCTTTTTGTCCTCTTTCAGAAGCATAATTTTCCTTAAAAGCTCAGCCTTGTTCGTCTGATAAGGAAGCTCGGTTATAACAATCAGCTTTTTACCGTACTCCCCCTGTTCTACCGCGTACTTCGCGCGTAAAGTTATCTTGCCCTTACCCGTCTCATACGCCTGTTTCAGCTCGTTCGCAATTATATACCCTCCCGTCGAAAAATCGGGCCCGGGGATATACTTCATCATCTCGTTCAAAGAAATAGTCGGCTTGTCGATGTACGCACAACACCCCTCTATAACCTCGCCGAGATTGTGTGTAGGAATGTTCGTCGCAAGCCCTACGGCGATACCGTTCGCGCCGTTCACCAAAAGATTGGGGTAATGTCCAGGCAACAGGTCGGGCTCTAAAAGACTGTCGTCGAAGTTGAAAGAAAACGGCACCGTCTCCTTTTCAAGGTCCTTTAAAAGCTCCAACGCAAGCGGCTCTAACCTCGCTTCGGTGTACCTCATCGCCGCGGCAGGGTCGCCGTCGACCGAGCCGAAGTTACCGTGCCCGTTTACAAGCGTCATACGCATATTGAACGGTTGCGCCATTCTAACCATAGCGTCGTAAACCGAACTGTCGCCGTGCGGGTGATACTTACCCATACAGTCGCCGACGATACGCGCCGATTTCTTGTGCGGCTTGTCGGGGGTGAGCCCCATCTCGTACATCGTGTATAAAATACGCCTTTGAACGGGCTTCAACCCGTCCTCGACCCTCGGCAAAGCCCTGTCCAGAATGACGAACTCTGCGTAAGGCAGCATCGAGCCGGGCATAACCTCTTCAATGCTCTGAACGTAAACGTTGCCCTGCGGAATTGAAGTCTGAAAGCCGTTGTTGTTCTTTTTAGCCATTACTCAACCTCCGCCTTGTTATCGTTTTTGAAGTTGACTTTCTCTATAAACCCGTCAACCTTGTTGAAGTTTGCGTTCTTTGCAAGGAACTCCTTTCTCCCGTCCACCTTATCGCCCATAAGCATATCGATGACGTCCGCCGCCTGCGCCGCGTTCTCGATAGTCACCTGAATAAGGTTCCTCGTCGCGGGGTCCATAGTCGTTTCCCACAGCTGGTCGGCAGACATCTCTCCCAAACCCTTGTACCGCTGTAAAGAATACCCCTTGCCTACCTTTTTAATCTTTTCGTCAAGCTCCTTGTCGTCGTACGCGTATTCAACCAAGTCCTTTTTGTAAACCTTGTAAAGGGGCGGCATACCGATATAAACGTATCCCGCGTTTACCAGGTCGCGCATATACTTGAAAAAGAAAGTCAGCAGTATGCACCTTATATGCATACCGTCCTGGTCCGCATCCGAAAGAATAATTACTTTCTTGTATTTCGTCTTTTCTACGTCGAACGAGCGGTTAAACCCCGCCCCAATCGCCGAAATCAGCGTCTTTATTTCCTCGTTTTGAAGCGCCTGCAAAGCCGTCTTTTTCTGCACGTTCAACGGCTTGCCCCTTAGCGGCAAAATAGACTGATACTGCCTTACCCGCGCCTGCTTCGCCGTACCGCCAGCCGAGTCCCCCTCGACGATAAAAAGCTCGTTCAAATCTGGGTTCCTGCCCGAGCAAGCCGCCAGCTTCCCTACAAGATTAAGTCCGTCGTTTTCGGACGCGGCTTTGGCAACGTCGCGCTCTGCGCGGTGCTTGATTCTGTCGTCGGCGGCAAACTTCGCCTTTTGCGCAATCTTGTCGAAAACGGCCTTGTTCCCGCGCACGTCCACAAGCTTCTGCAACCCCTCAATAACCGTCTGCTCGACGGGCAGTTTCACTTCGGGGTTCCCAAGCTTCGTCTTGGTCTGCCCCTCGAACTCCACGTTCTGCATCTTTACTGTAAGAACGGCGGTCAACCCCTCTTTAATGTCGTCCGCAACGAAAGGGCTGTCCTTTGCTTTCAGAACCCCGTTCGAACGCGCATAGTCGTTCACCGCTTTCAAAAGCCCGTTATGGAAGCCCGTCTCGTGATACCCGCCCTCTACTGTTGAAATATTGTTTACGAACGAGAAAAGACTTTCCGTATCGTCCTTCGTGTGCGCCAAAGCGAACTCTATTTTAATCTTGCCCGCAGGCGCACCCTTAATCTGAACGTCCTTAACGGCGCTGAAATAAAGCGGCTCGGAATAAAGCGCGGTCTTGTCCTCGTTCAGATGCTTTACAAAGTCCACAAGCCCGCCGTCGAACTTGAATACCACGGGCTCGCGCGCAGGTAGCTTTACTTTAATGTCGGTAACGTTCCCCTCTTCGTCCTCGCCCTCCTCGTACGCGAACAGCTCGCGCTCGTCGATAAGCGTGATTTTGACGCCCTTGTTTAAAAAAGCCAGTTCTTTAAGACGGGTCGCAACCGTGTCGTAGTTCCACTCCACGGTCTCGAAAACTTCCTTGTCGGGCTTAAACCGTACCAGCGTGCCCTTTTCTTTCGTCTTTTCGCCTGTATTTTTAAGCGGAGCCGTCGGAACGCCGCAGTGCCACTTTTTTATAGCCTTGTCGTAAGTCGAAGTAAAGTCCATAACGAACTTGTTGCCGCGGTAAACCTCCACGTGCAACCACTCCGAAAGCGCGTTCGTAACCGAAGCCCCCACTCCGTGCAACCCGCCCGAAAAAGCGTAGTTCCCCGAATCGAACTTACCGCCCGCGTGCAGCTTCGTGAATATAATCTCAACGCCGCTCATTTTAACTTTGCTGTTGACGTCGGTGGGCATACCCCTGCCGTTGTCGCGCACCGAAGCCGACCCGTCCTTGTGCAAAACGACGGTTATCTCGTCCGCATAACCGTTCGCCGCCTCGTCGACGGAGTTATCGACAATCTCCCACAAAATGTGGTGAAGCCCCTTAACCCCAGTCGAGCCGATATACATACCGGGGCGGACGCGCACCGCCTCCAAACCCTCTAAAATTTTCAAATCGTCCGCATTATAAGTCTTATCCGCCATACAATACCCTTTATAGTGATAAATAACTGTAAAATTATACCATATTTTGTGCCCAATGTAAAGTACAAATTGTAAAAAATTACCTTACAATTATATAATCACGCGCTTTCCCTTGACAATTCGCTTAGTATATGCTACCATTTCAATTGCCAAACAATTAAATTGCAGACGGGGTATTTTTATACCCTTTTTTCCCCATTACATAACAATTCCATTGCCACACATAATGTTAATGGCATATTCGTATCCTTGAATATCCTAATACATTGTGTGTTATAATGGGATTAATTCCGTTTGCAATAAGGATAATTGTTTGGCGACTGTTAGGGTACGTTATGCGGGCAACCTTAACGGTTGCCCTTATTTTTTGCCCGTAAATAAAACAAACGAGGTGAAAAATGAAACGTAAACTTCTCATAACCCTGCTTGCAATTATTGCAACATTGACCTTTGCCCTTGCTTTCACTGCTTGCGGCGGCGGCATAAACGGCACATACTATAAAGTCAAATACGACGGGACGCTTGACGAAAGCCTTTATTTCAAATTAGAATCCGGCAATTGGGAAGACGACGACGGTGTAAAGGGCACTTATAAAACTGAAGAAAACAGAATAAGGCTTTACGTAACATTGTTCGGTGAAAACGAAGTTCTTGCCGAGGGAACGGTTGAAAACGGCGTTCTCAGCATTGATATGGGCGGCGGTATGAAAGAAATCTACATTTCGAAAGACCACCAGCACGAATACGGAGAGTGGAAAACCGTAAGCGAAGCAACTTGCACGTCTGACGGTATAAGGACCCGCACCTGCGCTTGTAGCGTTACCGAACGCGACGTAACCCCCGCCCTCGGGCATTCGGGCGAATGGACAGTTGCGAAAGAAGCAACCTGCACTGAAGAGGGTAGTAAAACGTATATATGTACCGTTTGCGGGGAAGAAGATAGCCAACCTATTAGTAAATTACCCCATAATTACAGTACGTCTTACAGCTACGGCATTGATAAACACTGGAAGTATTGTGAGATTTGTGGCGACAAGACGGATACAGCAGAACATACGGGCGACAACGAGTGTAATATTTGCGGTATTCCGTTGGTTGCAACAAGCGGACTTCGAATGGTGCTTAATACAGATAAATCCGGCTATGCGGTTGCCGGTATTGGCAGTGCTACGGGAAAAATTATTCGTATTCCCCAAACACACGAAGGACTTCCCGTAACTTCTATCAAAGGTGGTGCGTTCAAATACGGTTCTCTTAATGGCATAATTATCCCCGACAGTGTTACTTCAATTGGCGAATCTGCATTCGAATATTGCTCTTCACTTACAATTGCAACTATTCCGGACAGTGTTACTTATATAGGTGATTTTGCGTTTGACGGTTGCTCTCTTACAAGTATAAATATTCCGAACAATGTTACTTCAATTGGGACGGCGACATTCAGCGGTTGCGGCGAACTTACAAATATAACTATCCCGTACGGCGTTACTTCAATCGGGGGGGCGGCGTTCAGCGGTTGCGGCAAACTTACAAGCATTACGATTCCAAACAGTGTTACTTCAATTGGCAACGGTGCATTTGAGAATTGCTCTTCACTTACAAATATAGAAATACCGGAAAGTGTTATTTCTATCAAGGGGTATGCATTCTCCGGTTGCACTTCGCTAAAAACGCAAACAGAAAACAATGTACAGTATTTAGGCAAATGGGCAATCGGTTGCGATAAAAATGCAACCCAAGTAACTTTGCGTAATGATACAAAAGGCATAGTAAGCGCATTTACAGATTGCACTTCACTTACAAGCATAATCATTCCTAATAGCGTTATTTTTATCAGTGAAGAATCATTTACCAATTGCTCTTCACTTACCGACATAATCTTACCAAACGGCGTACCTTCTATCGGATGGGGGACATTTTACAACTGCTCTTCGCTTACAAGCATAACCATTCCCGAAAGCATTACTGATATTGATGGCCTTACCTTCAGTAATTGCTCTTCACTTACAAATATAACTTTTATTGGAACAATAGAACAATGGAACAAAATATCAATAAATACTTACGAATGGAACACCAACACAGGCAACTACACAATTTACTGCACTGACGGCGAAATTACCAAAAACGGCACGGTTACAAAATATTAATCTTCAACTAAAAAAGGGGGCGCAACTGCGCCCCTTTTTCGTTGCAAATTTATGTGATAATTTGGTGAATTTGTGTGAAATAGTGTAAATTTCGGCACAAAAATATGCCGTTTTTCTGTGAAAATTTGGTGAAAATTACCCCTGATTTTGAGTAATCATCTCTTTGAAAGCGGCTTCGTCTATTATCTTTATACCAAGCTTTTTAGCCTTTTCAAGCTTACTGCCCGCGGCGTCGCCCGCAACCACCAAAGTCGTTTTCGCCGTCACCGAACTCTGGCACTCGCCGCCGTTTTCTTCTATAATCTTTTGCGCTTCACTGCGCTTAAATTCCTGCAAAGTACCTGTAAGCACTACGAATTGCCCTGCGAATATGCTTGAAACAACGCTTTTTTGCGCGGTTTGCGGGTTAACCCCCGCCGCAAGCAGATTGTCTATTTCGGCGGTGTTTTCTTCGTCACTAAACCAGTTGACTATGGCTTCGGCGGTAATCTCGCCCACGTTTTCTAGCTCTACAAGCTCCTCTTTTGTTGCTTTTTTAAGGTTTTCAAGGCTTTTAAACGCTTTTACAAGGTCCTTTGCGGCAACTTTACCTACCCCGCCTATTCCCAAAGCAAATATAAATCTTTCTGTGGAAACGCTCTTGCTTTTTTCGATTGCCCCCAACATATTATTGATTTTCTTAGCTTTAAAGCCATCTAATCCGCCCAAATCTTCCGCCGTATAGCCGTATAACGCAGAGCACTCTCTAAGCCCCAAATTGTCGTACATAAGCTGTGCCGTCTTTTCCGAAAGCCCCTCTATGTCCATTGCGTCTTTCGAAGCAAAATGCTCGACTTTCGCAACCACCCGCGGCGGACAATATTTATTGGGGCAAAACAAATTGGCGCCTACTTCTTCCACTAAATTGCCGCAAAACGGGCATTTTTCGGGCTTTTCAACGTTCAAACTGCCCTCAACGTGCTCCACCGCGCCTAAAATTTCGGGTATGACTTCGTTTGAGCGGCGAATTAAAACCTTACTGCCAATCTTTATATCTTTGCGCGTAAGGTCGCCGAAGTTGTTCAAAGTCGCTTTTCTGACAGTCGCGCCCGCAAGTTCTACTGGCTCTACAAGCGCAAGAGGAGTCAATTTTCCCGTTCTGCCGACCTGCCAGACCACCTCGTTTACGGTGGTAACGCTCTCTTCCGCCTCGAACTTATAAGCCATTGCCCAGCGCGGAAATTTATCGGTTGCCCCCAATATATACCGCTCTTTCGTGGAATTCAGCTTGATAACCGCGCCGTCGGTAAGCACGTCAAGGTTCTTTCTTTCGACCTCGATTTCCTCGATTGCCGCTTTTACCTCGTCAGCGCCTTTGCACACGCGCAGAAAGCCGAAAACCTTAAAACCCTGCTCCTTTAAAAAATCGAAGTGCGCAACTTGTGAAGCCAACTCGCCCTCGCTCATATAATTTACGTTATAAAAAAGAATTTCGGGCTTTCGCTCTGCGGTAATTTTCGGGTCGAGATTCCGTATAGCTCCCGCAACAGCGTTCCGCGCGTTTTTAAGCTGTTCTTTCGCGGTTTTGTTGTACTCTTCAAGTACGCTTAAACGGATAACCGCCTCTCCCTGCACCTCCAAAGTGCCTTTATAGGGTATCGTAAGCGGAAAAGATTTTATCGTCAAGCACTGCGCAGTGACGTCCTCTCCCTCGACGCCGTTACCGCGCGTGGTAGCCCGCACAAACTTCCCGTTGTCGTACGTAAGGCACATTGTAAGCCCGTCGAACTTGTATTCTACGGTATATTCGGGGGTTAACGCAACTTTTCCGACGCGTGTAAAGAATGCTTCCAGCTCGTCGTAAGTCACCGATTTATCCAGACTGTAAAGCCTTGCTATGTGCGTGTGTTTCTCAAATCCCTTAATAGGTTCGCCGCCTACGCGCTTAGTCGGGCTGTCGAACTCGACCTTTCCCGTTTCTTCTTCAAGCGCTTTAAGTTCGTCGTAAAGCCTGTCGTATTCCCTGTCGGAAACGGACGGATTATCTAAAACGTAGTACTCGTAAGCCCATTTATTAAGTTGGTCTATAAGCTCTCTTACTCTGCTCATTTTATAAATTGCCCCATATATATGCCTTAAATAACGTAAAATTTGGTTAAAGAATAGTCAGCGGGGCGAGGGTTGCGGAAAGCTCCTTTATGCCCTGTCCGTCAAAAGCGACGTTAATGATTTTGCCCTCGTTTTTAACCGCAACGACCATTCCTGCGCCGAATTTCGGGTGACGGACTTTCATTCCGACAGAATACTTGCCCGCGCCGCCCGAAGCCGCGCCGTTTTGCGCCGCGCCCGTCTTTACTCCGCCGAAAAAGCCCTTGAAGCTTCCGTTCTGCGTTGCGGAGCTTTCGTCGTATTCCGAATACAGCGCCTTGCCCGCAGAGCGGCTTTCAACGTAATTTCCGCCGTTATTCGCACCATATGTGCCACCGTACGCGCCGCCGTAAATACTGCCGACGCGCTTTATGCCGCCGGAATAATAGTCCCTTTCGTACGCCGCCGAACCGAGGCAGGGCGCAAGTTCGGCGATAAATCGCGAGGGGCGCGTCAAGTCCCTGTGCCCGTATAGGTAGCGCGATTTCGAGCGGGTCAGATACAGCCTTTCTTTTGCGCGGGTTATGGCGACGTACATCAGCCGCCGCTCCTCTTCCTCGCTTCTGCCGTCCTCCGAAAGCCGTGACGATGGCATAATTCCGTCCTCGAGCCCGCAGATAAACACCACGGGGAATTCCAGCCCCTTTACCGCGTGAATTGTGGCAAGGGAAACGAAATCGCCGTCGTCCATCTGGTCGAGGTCGGAAGAAAGCGTTACCTGATTTAAATATTCGTCGAGCGTCGCGGTAGGGTTTAGGCGGGAAAAGTCGTCGACCGACGCAATAAATTCGTCGATGTTGGCGAGCTTACTATCTCCGTCGTCCGTTCCGTCGTCGTAGGCGGAGCGCAAGTCCGTTTGGTTGATTACGTCACGCACGAGCTGTGCGACGGGCGTATCCACCGCCGCGAAAATCAGACCTTTTATAAGCGTTGCAAAAGCCTTTATTTTGTCCTTGGCGCCGCGCGGCAGAGGAAGCTGTTCGCAGTCGATTGCGGCGTCGTAGAGGGTCAGTCCCGTGCTCTGCGCGTAATCGTACATAATCTGTACGGTTCTGCCGCCTATACCGCGCTTCGGAACGTTGATAATTCTTTCAATAGCTTCGCCGTCATACGGGTTGGAGATAATGCGCAAGTACGCGAGAATATCCTTAATTTCCTTTCTCTCGAAGAACTTGAAGCCGCCGAAAACCTTGTACGGAATACCGTATTTCGTGAACTCCTGCTCGTATGAACGCGTAAGCGCGTTTATGCGCATAAGGACGGCGAAGTCTGAATACCTTTTGCCGCGTGCCACTCCCTCGGAGATGAGCCGCGCCGCATAGAGGGCTTCCGCCGCTTCCTCTTCCGCCTGAAAGTAAACGGGTGATTCGCCGTCGCCCGCCTCCGTCCACAGCTCTTTGCCGCGGCGGTTCAGATTATTCTTAATAATGCAGTTTGCAAGTTTTAGTATCGATTTCGTCGAGCGGTAGTTGCGCTCTAATTTATAAATTTTTGCGTTAGGGAAGTCTTTATCGAACTTCAAAATATTGTCTATTTCCGCGCCGCGCCAGCCGTAAATGGACTGGTCGTCGTCACCGACCGCAAACAGGTTGCCGTGTTTCGCGGCGAGCAATTTTATTATCCTGTACTGTACGGAGTTGGTATCCTGAAACTCGTCAACAAGTATGTACCTGAATTTATCCGACAAATAGTCACGCGTTTCTTCGTCGCGCGATAAAAGGCGCAAAGTTTCCAACAATAAATCGTCGAAGTCGAGCGCGTTGTTTTCCCTGAGGTGTTTGTCGTACTTTTCGTAGATTAACACGACGTTTTCCATACCGCGCTCGTCGCGGAATTTTCTGCCGTAAACGTCGGGGTCCAGCCCGAGCATTTTTGCGTTGCCGATATGATATTTTGCGCTTTTTAAAAGCTTTTCGTCGTCAAAATCGAGTTCCTGAAAGGCTTTTTTTATGACGTTTGCGCGCTCGGTTTCGCTGTAAATGGAAAAATTGGGCTTCAAGCCCGCTTTGTCTGCGAACTGTCTTAAAATCTTTACGCACATAGAGTGAATGGTGCATATCCATTTACTGTCGCCCGCGCCGTCGCCGAGCATTCGGTTTAAACGCTCTTTCATCTCGCCTGCGGCTTTGTTTGTGAAAGTGATGGCGAGAATTTCGGAAAGACTTGCTTTGCCCTGTTCGAGAATACGGGCTATACGCGAAGTTAAAACGCGGGTTTTTCCGCTGCCTGCGCCTGCAAGCACGAGGACCGCGCCTTCGGTGTCGCAAACGGGTTTAAGCTGTTCTTCGTTAAGGTTTTTCAAGAGTTCGTCCATAGTTTGAATTATATCATATTTTCAGCGGGAATACAATTAAATTATCCCCATCTCTTTTTCTTTTCTGTAACGGGAAAGCGCGTTCAAATATTTCGACGAAAGCTCTAAATTGTATCTTTGCTTTTCCTCGTAGGAAAGCTTGGAATAATACTCTTTATCGCAAAGCCTGCCGATAGCGTCGGAAACCTCGCCCTCGGAGTCCAAAAGCGATTTTACGCGGAGATAAAACTCGTCCTGCTTTTCGCCGCTGATTTCGTTTTTGACACGGCTTTTAAAGGTGGATTTAGCCTTGATTTCGCTGAGCCCTTTATTCTTTGCTTCCTGTGCGTTTTTCTCTATGTTTTCTTTACAGTCCGTCCAGTAATTGCTTTTCAGTCTGTTCTTAGCGGCTCTTGCCATTTGCTTTAAGTCGTCCATAATAATTCAAAATTCTCCTTTATCCGTCATTTTCCGTAATGAAAAAAGTCTATCGGGCTTAACGTCCGACAGACTTAAAAATCAGTTTTTATTTCTCTTTCTAGCAGCTTCCGCTTTCTTTCTGCGTTTTACGGAAGGTGATTCGTAATATTCTTTCTTACGAAGGTCGCCGATAATTCCGTCGCGCGAACACTTTCTTTTAAAACGACGAAGCGCGCTCTCAACCGACTCGTTCTCGCCTACTTTTATAGTTGACATCTCTTTTCACCTACCCTTGCCTGCGCATTATTTTGCCGAATTTTCAAACAGCTTTTTCAGTATATCAAAACCGACAAATTAAGTCAATTGTTTTTAAGTAAATTATTTCTATTATTTTTTAGGCTGATGTTGCCCGTTTATTTTACATTATACCCCGTAATATGCCGCAAATAACGACGTATTACGACAAATTATTCGATTGCTTTCAAACTCTCGTTCATATCGATTTTTACTATTTTGCGCTTTAACATCAGTGTGACGGCGAACGCGAAAAGAAGTACTATTGCGGGCGCGATAAGCCACCAGAACCAGCTTACCGCGGTGATCGAGCCTACCGCCATTACGCTGAACACCAGCCACATTATGAGCGTAGAAAGCGGATAGCCGAAAACAATTCCGACTGCCGTATCGATATAAACCTCGCGGTAGATATAGCCCGCCACTTCTTTATCCTGATAGCCGAGAACCTTTAAGGTTGCCAGCTCGCGGTTGCGCTCGCTGACGTTTATATTCGTCAAGGTATAAATGACTGCGGCGGTAAGAAGCCCTGCAAAAATTATTACCACGACGGCGATTGCCATAACCGACGGCGAGTTTATTCCGCCGAAAAGGCAGACGTCGAGAAGAGCGAGCCCTGCAAGGACGAGCGCAGTCGATACCGCAACCGACACAACCGTCATTACAAATCTGCCGAAATATCTCAACACATTGCGCATCGTGGACTTGTATTTGAACGAAAGTCTGTTCCAGATAAACGGTATTTTTTCAAGGAATACTTTTTTGCCGACTTTCGGGGGCTTGGGGCGCAACAGATTTGCGGGAGTTTCGTTCGTGAGCTTCAAGCCTGCGATAAGCGTAGACAAAAGCGTTATCGCGACGATGACGAAAAACACTATAAGGTAGAACGGAAGCGCCACGGTTGAAGAAATAGGCGGCATTGTAAAGCTGTAATTGAAAACGTAGCAGATAAGATACGCAAGCCCGAGCCCCACGAAGTAGGAAGCGACGCCGCCGAGCCCTGCCGCAATCATTGCAAACAAAATGTATTTAAAGATAATTTTAAACGCCGAATATCCCAGAGTTCTGAGGCAGGCGATTTGCGACCGCTCCTCTTCCATAAGCCGAGTCATAGTGGACTGTGCGACGAGGGCGGTAACGAACACGAACGCAACCATTAACACCAGCCCTATGCCCATAACTTTATCAGCGTAAGAATCGAGCGACACGAAGCTGTAATTATCGTATAAGGTTAAAATTTTTACGTCGGAAGCGTCGCCGAGGGTTTCGAGCACGGCTGACTTTTGAGCTTCGACGTATTCTTTGTAATTTTTGCCGAACGAGTCGAAATTACCCCTTTCGGGAAGCGAAATATACAGCGCGTTAGCAGGAAGCATCGGGGTGCCGAAAAGCCGAGGGATATCGTCCGAAGAAAGATACAGAATATTGTCGAGCGTGTCGAGGGTGTTCACCGCGTCGATTGTGTCGGGAATTTCCATATCTTCGTCATTGAAGTCGCTGGGTTCGCCGTCGTTGGCAAATGTCAAAGGGCTTTGGACGATACCCGTTATTTCGACCTCTATTTTGGGCAATTGAGCCTGTAAACTCAATGATATGCGGGTACCAACCGCAAAACCTTTGATTTTATTGTCGGATTTTTCCGCGAGAACTTCGCCCTTGATTTCGGGCGCTTTGCCGTCCACGAGGTCGGGCTTGTTGACCGTCCATTCATCGCCGAAATAGCCGTCCAGAAAGCAAAGACGGACGGTCTGGGTTTCGCCGTTGATTTCGGCTTCGATATCGAGCTGGGTTCCCGTACTGACGTTTTCACCGTAAACGCTCTTTATGTCTTCGATTTGGGCGTCACTGAAACCGTACATAGACGTACTGCGAACGGTAAGGTCGCTGACGTTCCGAGCTTTGTAGTAGTCGGTCAACGAAAATTTTATTTTGTCCGCCGAAGTGCCTATGCCGGAGATGAACCCCACCGAAACTATGACGATAAAAATTATAGAGATGAAGCGCGTTATATGTTTTTTGAACATACGCGTCAACGTCTTTAAGTAGGTTTTCATTTTACCACTCTATCTCCTCTATGGGCTTAGGCGCGGGGTTGACGTCGATTTTTTCTATTTTACCGCTCTTTATATATACGACTTTATCCGCCATATCTTTGAGCGCGGAGTTGTGCGTTACGACGATTACAAGACGCTTTTTCTCTTTACATACGTCGTGCAAAAGCTTTAATATCTTTTTGCCCGTGTTGTAGTCAAGAGCGCCCGTAGGCTCGTCGCAGAGTAGAAGTTTAGGGTTTTTGGCGATTGCACGGGCTATGGACACGCGCTGTTGCTCTCCCCCCGAAAGCTGTGCAGGGAAGTTGGAAAGCCGTTCTTCGAGCCCGACCTCCGTCAAAACCTCCTTGGGGTCGAGGTGGTCTTTGCAGATTTCGACGGCAATTTCAACGTTTTCAAGCGCCGTTAAATTGGGCATAAGGTTATAGAACTGGAACACGAAGCCGACGTCGTTGCGGCGGAACTGGGTAAGCCCGCGCTTGTCGAGCGAAGTTATATTTTTGCCGTCGAGAACGATTTCGCCCGAGGTGGCGTTATCCATTCCGCCGAGAAGATTTAAAAGCGTGGTTTTGCCCGCGCCGGAACTGCCGAGCACGACGACGAACTCGCCGTCGTCAAGCTTGAAATTTACGTCCGAAAGCGCGTTGACGCTGACCGTGCCGGTCTTGTACTCTTTGCCTACTCCCGTTAAACTGAGAAAGCCCATAACTTACCTCTTTTTGCCTTTTTTAAATTAAAACATTAATTTGCTAATTTGTAAAGTATAACTTGACTTTTAGAAAAAGTTTCATTAAAATATCACTTATTGGTGATAAGCGAATTTAGTATTATGCGGATATGGCGGAGTCGGCAGACGCGCAGGACGTAGTGTTGTGGTTAACGTGGGCTCGTTGCCCACAGGTGAATTTGAGTTTGGTTTATGCGGATATGGCGGAATTGGCAGACGCGCAGGACTTAGAATCCTGTGGACAACCGTGCAGGTTCAACCCCTGTTATCCGCACCAGAAAGACGTGGCGAGAGCCGCGTCTTTTTTATGCGAAAAATGAAAGTCTTTAAAAAAACGCATTACAAAGCTGAAAACAGAAAAATTTTTTAAATTATCGAAAAAACAGGCATATATGCGGGTTAAACCGATATTTGTCGGAAAAATGCGCTTTTAGACCCCCAAAAGTACGATATATGTGGGGGGTAATCGCAATTTTTGACGATTTTTTGCGAAATTGCAAAAATTTAAAATAGACATATGTACGGGTCAATCTGAAAAAAATTGTCTTAAATTTTGGAATTTTGGCGCTTACACTATTGACTATTTTGACAATTTTGCGTATAATTTTAATGACCTTATGGAGGGGCGAAATTGAAAACTTCCAAACAGGGCGGCGAAAAAGACACCGCTAAAAGGGAAAAATTTTTAACGATTTTCAAAAGCTTTTTGGTGATAACGTTAGGATGCATAATTTACTCTTTGGGCGTTGCGCTGTTTTTGGACCCGCACAAAATCGCCCCAGGCGGCGTTACGGGTATTGCCATTATCATCAACGAAATTCTTCCGATTGAAACCGATATAACGGGTATTCTGATTATCGCAATAAACATTCCTCTTTTCATTCTGGGCGCGATATTCTTCGGAAAGAAATTCACAATTTACACGGTGTACGCAACCGTCGTTTCTTCGCTTTTTATTCAGCTTTGGGACCTTGTTATAAGCGACCTGAGTTTGCTTAATACAAACGGGCTTTTGCTACCCGCGCTTATCGGCGGGGCGATGTTCGGGATAGGGCTGGGGCTTATATTCAGAATGGACTCGTCAACGGGCGGCACGGACATTATAGTTAAAATTTTAAGAAAGAAATTCCGCTACGTTAAAACAGGCGTTATCTCGCTTATTATAGATATTGCGATAATGGGTGCGGCGTTCGCCGTATTTCAGGACTTCGAGCTTGCGTGCTACACGCTTATAGCAATAGTCGTATTCACCATATTTTTCGATTTGGTGCTTTACGGCGGGAACTCCGCAAGGCTTGTATATGTTATTACTACCAACGAATTTTCGGTTGCGATTTGCGACAGGATACTGAAAGAGCTGGACATCGGCGCGACTTACGTTGACGGCGAGGGCGCTTACACCGGCGAACAAAGGCGCATTATTATGTGCGCGGTGAAAAACTTCCTCTATCCCAAAATAAGGGATATTGTAAAGGACGTCGACCCGCACGCGTTTATGATTGTTTCTTCTGCAAAGGAAATTTACGGCGAGGGCTATAAGGACCACTTCGACGAAGAATTATAATTTCTTACTTTAATTTATTACTTTCGGAAAAATTTTTTTAGGGATATTAAAATGAGTAAAGTTGTGGCTTTGACCGGAACTTCCGGCGCTATGGGCGGAGAAGTGCTTCTCTCCCTTTTACAGTCAGACAATAACTTGCAGGTGAGGTGCGTATTCTTCGACGAAGAAAAGCGTTTGCCCGCATTCGTTAAAAAGACGCTTAAAAAATACGGCGACCGCGTTTATGCATTTAAGGGCGATATTTCGCGTTACGACGACTGCGTGCATCTTATCGACGGTGCGGACTATGTTATTAACTGCGCTTCTTTAATTCCGCCGAAGTCCGACCACGACCCGGTGGGCACATACAAAAGCAACTTCGTCGGGACGAAGAATTTAGTCGACGCGATAATTGCAAGCGGCAGAAACAATGAAATTTCGTACGTTCACGTAGCTACCGTGGCTATGTATGGGCACCGTGCCTACCCCCACCTTTGGATACGCGTCGGCGACCCGATGATTTCAAGCGACTATGACGTTTATTCTCTGCATAAGCTGAAAGCCGAAAAATACGTTTTGGAAAGCGGGCTTAAACGGTTCGTATCCCTCCGTCAGACTGCCGTTTTGCACAAGTATATGTTCAAAAATAATTTAAAAGACGGATTGATGTTCCACACAACCTGGAACTGCGCCTTGGAGTGGGTGACGGACGTTGACAGCGGAATTCTTGTAAAGAAAATAATCGAAAAGGATACCGTCGGAGAACTTGACGGATTCTGGAACAGGATTTATAATATAGGCGGCGGTGAAGATTGCCGCGTCACGGGCTTCGAGTCGCTCGACGACGGGTTCAAGCTTATGGGCAAGGGCGTGAAGAAGTTCTTTAAACCGAACTGGAACTCGGCGCGGAACTTCCACGGCGGCTGGTTCTACGACAGCGACGAGCTGGAAAACTACTTGAACTTCCGCACGGAAACGAACGACGCTTTCTGGAAAAGAATGGGCAAGCAAAACAAATATATCAAGCTCGGCGCGATTGTGCCCTCTTCCGTTATTTCAAAGCTTGCAATAAAAAGATTATTTAAAAATTCGAACTCGCCCGCATACTGGCTGAAACACGGCAAGGAGGGGCGCATACGCGCTTTCTTCGGCGGCAGGGAAAAGTATGAAAGCATTCCCTCGAAGTGGGAAGATTATCCCCTATTGTGCGAAGGAAAGCTTGAAGACGGCTCTGAAATAGACTACAAGGCGTTGAAGAAAAAGGAAAACGCGAAGCTTTTAGACCACGGTTACGACGACAAGAAACCTGTTTCAAAGTGGACTTTGGAGGACTTGCAGGCGGCTGCCGCTTTCCGTGGCGGAAAGTGCCTTTCTACGGAGTACGACGGAAACCCTTACGACAAGGTTTTATGGGAGTGCCGCGACGGACATAAATTCGCAATGAACCCCTACACCGTTTTAAAGGGCGGGTATTGGTGCCACTGCTGTGAGCCTAAGCCCTGGCGGTACGGCGCGATTGCAGACATCCCTTTCTACGGACAAGTGTACTTCGATTCACACGAGGAAAGCGAAACGGACAATAGCTATCCGCTGACCGACCACGAAGAAGATTTTATTAAGAAATGAAAGTAATTTTATACGTTTTTTCGGGCACGGGAAATACGCTTAAAGTTGCCCGACTTTACAAAACATATTTTGAACGCGCAAACGAAACCGTCACTGACGCGCCCTCGTCGGGCGCGTCAGTGACGGTAGATATCTACCGCGTTTCTAAAAGAAACGGAGATTTACCCTCCCCTAAGGACTACGATTTGGTGGGGATTGGTTATCCTATACACGGCTTCTCCGCGCCCGAACCCGCTATAGAGCTGTGCAAAGCTTTGCCTGAAACCGAGTGTAAGCGGGCGTTTTTCTTTAAAACGAGCGGCGAGGGGTTACACCTTAACGACTGCTCTTCGCAAAAGTGTCTTAAAATTTTGACTAAAAAGGGCTACGACGTGGTAGCAGAGCACCATATCGTTATGCCGTATAATATGATTTACCGCCATACTGACGAAATGGCGAAACAGATGTGGATTTACGCGCACGCGTTGGTTGATATGCACTGCCGCTCACTTCTGGACGGAAAGCGCGAAAAGGTTAAAAGACCGTTCTATCAATCGATGTGGGTTGCGCCCGTCAGGTTCCTTGAACAGAAATTCGCGCATTTGCACGGCCCCGCATTCAAAGTAAACCGAAACAAGTGCGTGGGTTGCAACAGGTGCGTTAACGTATGCCCGCAAAATAATATCAAATTCGAGGACGGGAAGTTTAAATTCGGGCACGAGTGCGTGCTGTGTATGGACTGTTCGTTCGGGTGCCCTGCGAACGCGATTAGCATCGGGGTATTCGGGCTGTGGAAAGTAAACGGAAGTTACCACGTTGACGAGCTTATAAAGAACGACGACATCCCATTTCCTTTCGTTCCGAACCACGCAAGGGGAATTTACAGGCTGTATAAAAAATATTACCGCGAATGCGATGCGTATCTCACCTCTTCGGGGCTGAACGTCGAGGATTACGTTTAGATGCAGGATGAAGCTAACGTAAAAGAAAGAAACGCTAAAACTTTCGGTATTATACTTTTGATAATTTCCGGCGTTTACGCCGTAATTTCTTGTATATTCCAGTTTGCGCGGGGCAAGGACGGAATTACCGACGGGTTCGTGACCTTGGTTTTAGGCGGGGTGTTCTGCGCGATTATCGGATTTTCCTTTTTCGGGAAATGGGCGGTATTTATGCGGAAAATGCAGAGATACGAGACCGCCCGAGCAATGGACGACGAATATAAAAAAGCGACTGCGCCCGACAAAAAAGCCGAAAAAGTAAAAATCAAGCCCAAAAAGAACGACGTTATTGCGGCTGTTGCGGTACTGATTATCGGCTTGGGCGCGGCGGCGGCTTGCTGGTACTTCGCGGCGCGGGGCTTTGAAAAGCTGAACGCGCCTTATTTTATTAAGACCGACGCGGTTTTAAGGGTTATCGACGAGAAACCTTTTTACGAATTCTACGATTTGAACGGGAAATTCGTTCAAGCCCCCTCCACCATCGGTTGGTACGGAGTAAGTTTCGAGGACGGTTACAGCACGACGGTGTTTTACCACTCTCTGCACCCCGAAGTAATACGGCAGGCGCCGATTTACGTTATACTGTGCGGGGGCGGGATATTCGCCGCGGCGCTGGGCGTGCTTGCTTGTATGCATCAGCTTAATTTGAACCTGAATTACCTGCTGCCTTTCCCTGCGGGGGTGATTTTTATCGGGTTGCCCGTCTGTTTGGAAACCGCGGTTGCGCTTATGACGGGGTATCCGTTTTTGCGGCTTTTGGTCGGTGGCGCGGGAATATACGCTTGCAACGGAATGCTTCTGCTCGGCGGATACTTCCTTTACGTCGGCGTAAGAAACATCGTAAAAAAGGTTAATGGGTATGCGGTATGAAAATTAAGGGGCGCATATTTCCGCTTATAATAGCGCTGATATTTTTTATTCTGGGCGTAATATTAACCTGTCAGGCGATTAAATTCTTTGTCGAAGACGCGCGTTACGGCAAGACTACGGCGACCGTGATTTCGGCAGAGGTCGGATATTCGGACGACGGAACGCTTACGGCTGTTTCCACCTATGAATACTTCGTAGACGGCGAAAGGTACGTTAAAAAGACGGCGGCGCAAAGCGCGAATTCGGCGAAGTTCGAGGGCGAAACGTTTACCGTTAAATACGACCCCGACGACCCTGCGACCGTAAAGGGCGACAGCGCTACGCCCGTAGCTTTATTGACGTTCGGGTTGATTTTTACTTGCGCTGGCGGCGTGTCGGCTATAGGATTAGTAACGGGAAAGTTGAATTAACCGTAATTTTGAAACGTAAAATATTCTTATGAAAGTTAAAGAGTTTTTTAAAAACTTCGGAATGGGTGCGGCGCTGGGCGTTGCTATGATTATCCCCGGCGTAAGCGGGGGTACGATTGCCGTGCTTTTTAACGTTTACGACAAGCTTATCTGTGCGATAAGCGATTTACGGCGGGACTTTAAAAACAGCTTCTTCTTCCTTTTGCCGATAATTGCAGGCGCATTGGTCGGTATTGCGGCTATGTACTTTCCGCTGAAATACGCTATAGAATACGCGCCTATGCCCACGATTTTGCTGTTTGCGGGGCTTATGATAGGCTCTTGCCCCAAGCTTTTTAAGGACACTTACAAAAACGGGTTTAAGTGGACGGATATTATCGCCGTAGTTCTGCCGTTTGCGTTCGTGGTGGGAATTTGTTTTATCCCCGCGCTCGGGCAGGCGAATCTCGGTGCGGATATGCCTGTTTGGGGGTACTTCGTGCTGATTTTAATCGGTGCGGTGGCGTCCTGTGCGCTGGTTGTGCCCGGGGTGAGCGGGTCGCTGCTTCTTCTGGTTTTCGGGTACTATCAGCCTATTTTAGAAACCGTGTCCGCGCTTTTGACGAGCTTCGGGCACTCGCTTTTGGTGCTGGCGCTGTTTGCGGTCGGGCTTGTAGTAGGCTTCTTCACTATTGCGAAACTGATGAAATTTTTATTGAAGAAGTTCCCGCGCGGCACGGGCTGGGCGATACTCGGGTTTGTGTTCGGGTCTGTTCCCGCGATATTTTTAACGGAAGAATTTACCTCCGCCACCGTTGACGGAGTTCATATAGCGATTGGCGCAATTTTGTGCCTTGCCGGCGTGATTGCAAGTTTTGCGCTGACCGCATATGCGGAGAGCCGCAAGTCGAAATCGGCACATATGTCGGGGGATACCGATGAAAAGTAGCGCATATCGGCGGTGAAACATATGCGCGGTGAACGTCGTTATAATGTACACTTTCAGTAAATTAGACGTTATTTAAAC
This sequence comes from uncultured Christensenella sp., assembly GCA_910579585.1. Taxonomy (GTDB): domain Bacteria; phylum Bacillota; class Clostridia; order Christensenellales; family Borkfalkiaceae; genus Coproplasma. Next base: position 9,504 of record CAJTVA010000012.1, on the reverse strand, counting down.
AGAAAAGCGGCGGAGCTTTTAGCTCCGCCGCTTTTGTTTTATAGTTATTTTAAGTCTGCGGGGTCAACTACGCTGGTGTAGCCCGTGTTGATTACGGGGGACATATTCTTGTATTCCTTGACGCCCGTGCCTGCGGGGATAAGTTTACCGATTATGACGTTCTCTTTAAGACCGATAAGCGGGTCGACCTTGTTCTTGATTGCCGCGTCGGTGAGGACCCTTGCCGTTTCCTGGAAGGAAGCCGCCGACAGGAAGCTATCCGTGGAAAGCGCCGCTTTGGTGATGCCGAGGAGCACGCGCTTTTGAAGCGCGGGGGTGCCGCCCTTTTCGATTGCGGTTCTGTTCTCTTCTTCGACGGTGAACATATCGACGGTTTCGCCGGGGAGAAGGTTCGTAGAGCCTGCGCTTTCTATCCTTACCTTTCTGAGCATCTGGCGGACGATGATTTCGACGTGTTTATCGTTGATGTCAACGCCCTGCGAACGGTAAACCGACTGGACCTGTTCGAGGATATAGTCCTGAACGCCCTTGACGCCCGATACTCTTAAAATGTCCTGAGGATATACGGAACCCGTGTTGAGGACGGTGCCGGGTTGGACGGTATCGCCTGTTTTGACGTGGAGTTCTGCGTTAAAAGGAAGCGAGTACTCTTTTTTGACCTCTTTGGTGACGGGGTCGCGAACAATGACGTGCTTTAAGTTGTCTTTATCGTCTACCGCGACTACGCCAGAAACTTCGCAGAGGGTTGCGCAGCCCTTGGGTTTGCGCGCTTCGAAAAGCTCTTCTACGCGGGGAAGACCCTGCGTAATGTCGCCCGTTGCCGCGATACCGCCGGTATGGAAGGTACGCATCGTAAGCTGGGTACCGGGCTCGCCGATGGACTGAGCCGCGATTACACCGACCGCTTCACCCGTCTGTACGGGCGTGTTGGTTGCCATATTCTTGCCGTAGCATTTTGCGCAGACGCCGAAGCGTGAGTTGCAGGTGAACACCGAGCGGATAGAAACTTCTTCTATGCCTGCTGCGATAATTTCTTTTGCAAGCGCGTCGGTCACGAAGCCGTTCTGGGGAACGAGCACGTTGCCGTTCTTGTCCTTGACGTCCTCAGAAACGTATCTGCCCTGAATTCTGTCCTCTAAGCCCTCGATAACTTCGCCGTTGGGTCCTATTATCGCCCTTACGACCATACCGCGGGGTTTTTTACTGCCCGCCATACAGTCTTCTTCACGGACGATAACGTCCTGCGAAACGTCGACAAGTCTACGTGTAAGGTAACCCGAGTCAGCCGTCTTTAACGCGGTATCGGCAAGACCTTTACGACCGCCGTGCGAGGAAATGAAGTATTCGAGAACCGACAGACCCTGTCTGAAACACGATTTTACGGGTACTTCGATTTTCTTACCCTGAGGGTTAACCATCAATCCGCGCATACCAGAAAGCTGTTTCATCTGGTCGATTGAACCGCGGGCGCCCGAGTCAGCCATCATCCAGATGGGGTTGAACTTATCGAGCGATTTTTTGAGTGCGTCGGTAACTTTGTCGGTTGCGTCGTCCCAAGCTTCGATTACAGCGTTGTAACGCTCTTCTTCGCGAAGGAGTCCGCGCTGGTATTTCTTTTCGATTTTGATGACGTTTTCTTCGGTTTCTGCGACGATTGCCTTCTTTGCGTCGGGAATGTGCATATCGAATACGGACGTCGTGACGGCGCCGATAGTCGAATACTTATAGCCGAGGGTCTTAATTTTATCGAGAATGTCAGCCGCCCTGGGTGCGCCGCCCGTCTTGAAGCAACGTTCGACGATTTTGCCGAGCTGTTTCTTGCCGACGGCTACGCTGTTGCCGAGGAATTCGTAAGAAATTTCGTACTTCAAATAGTCTTCGGGCTGAACGCGGTTTACAAAGCCCAAATCCTGCGGCATATTGCCGTTGAAGATAATTCTACCGACCGAGGTCTTGACCCTGCCCGTGACGGTCTGCCCGTCGTAGGGGGAATTCTTGTCGTCAATGGTGACCGTTCTGCGGACGTAGATTTCGTCCTGCATATGAACGAGTTTGAGCTGGTAGGCAATCATTGCCTCGTCTTCAGAGATGTATGCGTTGGGAACGTACTTTTCAGCGCCCTCTTCGCCCTCTTTGCACTCGTAATATCTGTCGCCGCCCCAACGGTAGAATTTGCCCTCTTCACGACGGATAATCGTGAGGTAGTACGCGCCGAGGACCATATCCTGCGCGGGCTGCATTACGGGCTTGCCGTCCGAAAGCTTCAAGATGTTGTTGGAAGAAAGCATTAAATATCTTGCTTCCGCCTGTGCTTCGACCGAAAGGGGCACGTGGACTGCCATCTGGTCGCCGTCGAAGTCTGCGTTGAACGCGGTACATACCAAGGGGTGAATTTTGATTGCTCTGCCCTCGATAAGGACGGGTTCGAAAGCCTGAATGGAAAGTCTGTGCAACGTGGGTGCACGGTTCAAAAGAACGGGGTGTTCCTTTATGACCTCTTCCAAAACGTCCCAAACGAAAGGCTTAGCCTTTTCGACGGTGCGCTTAGCGCTCTTTATATTGTGGCACTGACCGCTTTCGACAAGCTTTTTCATAACGAAGGGTTTGAAAAGCTCGATTGCCATTTCCTTGGGAAGTCCGCACTGGTAAAGTTTGAGTTCGGGACCTACGACGATAACCGAACGGCCCGAATAGTCTACACGTTTGCCGAGCAAGTTCTGACGGAAACGTCCCTGTTTGCCGCGGAGCATACCCGATAGAGATTTTAGCTCTCTGTTAGAGGGTCCCGACAATGCTTTGCCGCGTCTGCCGTTGTCGATAAGTGCGTCGACGGCTTCCTGCAACATACGCTTTTCGTTCTTGACAATCATATCGGGCGCGCCGAGTTCAATCATTCTTTTTAAACGGTTGTTACGGTTGATAACGCGCCTGTACAGGTCATTCAGGTCGGACGAAGCAAACCTGCCGCCGTCGAGCTGGACCATAGGTCTGAGTTCGGGGGGAAGCACGGGTAAAACCGTTAAAACCATCCATTCGGGGCGGTTGCCGCTCTTTCTGAAAGCTTCGAGAATTTCTATCCTCTTGACGGCTTTAACGCGCTTCTGGCTTGCGTTGGAGGTGTCGATAATCTTCTTGGTTTCTTCGCACTCTTTTTCGAGGTCGACTGCCATTAAAAGCTCGCGGATAGCTTCGGCGCCCATTCCGACTTTCAAGCCGGTGGTTTCCGAATCGCCGTACTTTTCTTCGATTTCGCGAAGTTCTTTATCGTTTATTACCTGCTTGTATTCAAGGGTCTTTATTGTGCCGGGGTCGATAACGACGTACGCCGCAAAGTAGATGACCTGCTCCAACGCCTTAGGGCTCATATCGAGGATAAGACCTATACGCGAGGGAACGCCGCGGAAATACCAGATATGGGAAACGGGAGCGGCAAGCTCGATGTGACCCATTCTTTCGCGCCTTACTTTCGAGCGCGTGACTTCGACGCCGCACCTTTCGCAGGTGATGCCCTTGTAACGGATACGTTTATACTTTCCGCAGTGGCACTCCCAGTCCTTCATAGGTCCGAAGATGCGTTCGCAGAAAAGTCCGTCTTTTTCGGGCTTTTGCGTTCTGTAATTTATGGTTTCGGGCTTGGTTACTTCGCCCTTGGAAAGTTCCCTTATTTTTTCGGGGGAAGCTACGCTTATTTTTATCGAATTGAAATCGTTTAATTCAAACATTTTTGACCTCCCTTACTCCTCGTCCTTGTCGTCGTCCTCGTCAAAGAGGGTGAACTTGTCGCCGAGGTCATCATCGTCGCCGAAATCGTCCAAATCGTCGCCGCCGAAGAGTTCTTTACTTGTGAAGTCGTCTTCGTCGTTGTCGAATATCGAGATGGGTTCGTCGAGGTCTTCCTCTACCTCGCCGCCATCGATAATGTCGTATTCGGTTTCGGGGATACTGTCCTCCATCTCCTGTGCTTCGCGCGCCCTTGCGGTGGGGATAACGTCGTCTTCGTCGTCGAGCTCGCGAATTATAAGCTCTTCGCCGCTTTCGGTTAGTACCTTAACGTCGAGGGCAAGCGACTGCAATTCTTTCAAGAGGACTTTGAATGCTTCGGGGATACCGGGCTCGGAAATGTTGTTGCCTTTTACGATACTTTCGTAGGTTTTGACACGTCCGACGATATCGTCCGACTTGACGGTTAAAATTTCCTGCAAGATGTGCGCCGCGCCGTAGGCTTCGAGCGCCCAGACTTCCATTTCGCCGAAACGCTGGCCGCCGAACTGCGCTTTACCGCCGAGGGGCTGCTGCGTGACGAGGCTGTAAGGACCTATAGAACGAGCGTGAATCTTATCGTCGACGAGGTGGATAAGTTTTATCATATACTGTACGCCGACCGTGACCCTGTTTTCGAAAGGCTCACCAGTTCTGCCGTCGTATACCTGAATTTTACCGTCTACCTTGCCTTCGGGGTTTACAATGTTGTTCTCCTGGAACAGTTTCTTTATATCCTGCTCGGTCGCGCCGTCGAATACGGGGGTTGCGATTTTCCAGCCGAGTTGTTTGCAGACAAGACCCAAGTGCACTTCGAGAACCTGCCCGATGTTCATACGCGAGGGAACGCCGAGGGGGTTCAACACAATTTGAAGCGGGGTGCCGTCCGCAAGGAAAGGCATATCCGCCTGCGGAAGGACGCGCGAGATGACGCCCTTGTTACCGTGGCGGCCCGCCATCTTGTCGCCGACCTGAATTTTACGCTTTTGCGCGATATATACGCGCACGAGTTTGGATACGCCGGGGGAAAGCTCGTCCTTGTTTTCACGGGTGAATATCTTAACGTCTACGACTATACCGCCCTCGCCGTGGGGAACTTTCAGGGAAGTATCCCTGACCTCTCTAGATTTTTCGCCGAAGATTGCGCGGAGAAGCCTTTCTTCGGGCGTGAGTTCGGTTTCGCCCTTAGGGGTTACTTTACCGACGAGAATGTCGCCGGGCTGAACTTCCGCGCCGACGCGGATAATACCGTCTGCGTCCAAATCTTTAAGCGCGTCCTCGGAGACGTTGGGGATATCCCTTGTAATCTCTTCCGCGCCGAGCTTAGTATCTCTTGCTTCGGTTTCGTGTTCTTCGATATGAATTGAAGTGAACACGTCGTCCTGAACGAGTTTTTCGGAAATGAGAATCGCGTCCTCGTAGTTGTAACCTTCCCATTCCATATAGCCGATGAGAATGTTTTTACCGAGGGCGAGCTCGCCATTGTTGGTCGCGGGACCGTCGGCGATAATTTCACCTGCTTCGATTCTGTCGCCCGTGTTGATAATGGGGCGCTGGTTTAAGCAGGTGCCCTGGTTGGAACGCGCGAATTTCTTTAAGGGATATTCGGTGATAAGTCCGTTATCTTCCTGAATTTTGATGCAGTCCGACGAAACGCCGACGGCTACGCCTGCGTTCTTTGCGCGAACCATAACGCCGCTGTCACGGGCGATTGCGCCCTCGATACCCGTTGCGACGATTGCGCTTTCGGTCTTCATAAGGGGAACTGCCTGACGTTGCATATTCGAGCCCATAAGCGCACGGTTGGTATCGTCGTTTTCAAGGAAAGGAATAAGCGCGGTCGCAACCGAGACGAGCTGTTTGGGCGATACGTCCATATAGTCCATCTTGTCGGGTGTGTACTGCGTAATTAAGTCGCGGTGACGGCAACCGATATGGGTGTTTACAAAGCGGCTTGTTTCGTCCAAAGGTTCGTTCGCCTGTGCGACGATGTATCTGTCCTCTTCGTCTGCGGTGAGGTAATCGACGTGGTCGGTGACGAAAGTGTCGGTAACTTTGCCGTCGGCGTCGTAGGTATGCTCTACCTTTCTGTAAGGACTCATAATGAAGCCGTACTCGTTGACCTTAGAGAAAGTTGCAAGCGAAGAAATAAGACCTATGTTCTGACCTTCGGGGGTTTCTATGGGGCAGAGTCTGCCGTAGTGCGAGTGGTGAACGTCGCGGACTTCGAAAGTAGCTCTGTCGCGGTTAAGACCGCCGGGGCCGAGCGCGGAAAGCTTACGCTTGTGGGTAAGTTCGGCGGCGGGGTTAGTCTGGTCCATAAACTGCGAGAGCTGTGACGAACCGAAGAACTCGCGAATGACCGCGGTGACGGGACGGACGTTGACAAGCCCCGACGGGGTTACTTCCATTGCGTCCTGCGTTGCCATACGCTCTTTAATGAGTTTTTCGAGCCTTGCGATACCTATTCTTAACTGGTTCTGCAAAAGCTCGCCGACCGAACGCACGCGGCGGTTGCCGAGGTGGTCGATATTGTCGATTGTGCCGATACCGTACTGCAAGTCGATATTAGAGGAGATTGCCGCGACGATGTCGTCAACCGTGATGTGTTTGTGGTTGAGCTTTTCGACGACGGGCTTTATAGTCTTCTTGTCCTCCGCGCTTATTTCGGTAAGGTTGGGGTCGGTGAAGAGTTCGTTGAACTTCTTGCAGCCTGCGACGAACTTGATACGAAGTTCGCGGCGCTTTTCCCTGTTCTTCTTGTCCTCGGGCTTTTCGTCCGCGGATTCGGGGGTTTCCGCCGTGTAGTAAATCGCGTTTATCTCGTCGCGGAATTTTTCCGCGATTTCTTCGATTTTAGCGCCCTCGCACTCTGCGGCGATTTTCTGCATAAACTTGAAGTTGGGGTAATAGATTGTAGGCAAAAGCCCGTATAACTTATGACCCTTGTCCGACACGGAAGAGAAGTTTACGGTGTTGTTTGCGATTATTTTGTGTTTGATTTCGCCCTGTGCGGGGTCGGAAACGAGAACGAAAACTTCGTTCACGCCGCTGTCCTGCATCTCGATAGCCTTAGCTTCGGATACGGTTTCGCCTGCGTGGCCTAAAATTTCACCGGTTTCGGGGCTTATGACGTCCTCGGCAAGTTTGCAACCGATAAGCCTGTACGAAAGGTTGAGCTTTTTATTGAACTTGTATCTGCCGACTTTGACGACGTCGTAACGGCGAGGGTCGAAGAACAGGTTGTTAAGGTGCTGACGAACCGACGCTTCGGTGGGAACTTCGCCGGGGCGAAGCCTTCTGTACAGCTCGATAAGACCGTCGCTTTCGGACTTTGTAGTATCCTTTGCGATGGTGTTTTCAATCATTTTATCGTTTGCGAACAAGTCGAGAAGCGCCCTGTCCGAGCCGAAGCCGAGGGCACGGAGCAATACTGTTGCGCAAAGCTTTCTCTTTCTGTCGACGTGAACCCACAAAACGCCCTGTGCGTCCTGCTCGAATTCGAGCCAAGCGCCGCGGTTGGGGATAACCGTAGTACCGAAAATTTCCTTACCGGTCTTATCGCGCGTGGAAGCGTTGTAAGAGCCGGGCGAGCGAACGAGCTGGGAGACGATTACGCGCTCTGCACCGTTGATGATGAACGAGCCGCTTTCCGTCATAAGCGGGAACTCGCCCATAAACACGGGTTGGTCGATGACCTCGTCCTTGACCTTGTTGACGAGCCTGACCTTGACGTGCATAGGAAGCGCATAAGTTGCGTCGCGGTTGCGGCACTCTTTTTCATCGTACTTGGGCTTCTCGTCAAACCAATGCTCGAGGAAATACAGCTCGTAATGGTCGGAGTAGTCGGTGATGGGCATAAAGTCCTCGAACACCTCCGCGATACCCTCGTTCATAAACGCGTCATAGCTTGACCTTTGTATTTCTACAAGGTCGGGAATGTCTATAACTTCGTTTATTTTACCGAACTTTCTCCTTTCGGTTTTGCCATACTTGTGAATCGGTAAATTCATTAAAAGAACTCCTTTTGGGCTTTTCAGCCGACTTAATTTTCACATACAGGCGATTTTGCGTTTATATCTTTTCACCGCAAACAATCGAAATGTTACAAAAAATTTTGATTTGCCCTTTACTTTTCTAAGTATTTAATATATAATGTATAAGAAATTTGCTTGAAAACAGGGCGAAAAACGCCGAATTTTTGCGGAAATTTTCGTTAATTTTGATAAATTCGCGCAAAAACTGCATTTTAGTTCAGTTTATTATTGTACAACTTACTTTCAAGGTTGTCAACTTAAAATTATGAGAATTGATAAATTTTTAAAAGTATCCAGAATTTTAAAGCGCCGCACCCTTGCGCAACAGGCTTGCGACAAGGGCAAGGTGATTGTGAACGGCAAGGAAGTAAAACCTGCGCGACCCGTTAAAATCGGCGACGTCGTAGAGCTGAAATTTACGGGCGGAGCGGTGAAGTTCCGTATTCTGGATATTAAGGAGACCGTTAAAAAGGACGAGGCTTCCTCCCTTTACGAAATAATAAGCGAGGACGGCGATGAAAGATAAGGTCAGTGCGATAATCTGTGCGGCGGGTAAGGGCGAACGTGCGGGATTTTCTAAAAACAAACTGCTTGCGCCCATTTACGGCGCGCCTGCGATTTGGCATACGCTGAAAAAATTCGATATTCCCGAGATTGACGAGGTTGTAGTTGCCGCGTCCGAAGAGGACTTTGAGGAAATTTCCGCGCTTTGCGCGCCTTTCAAGTACTCCGTCGTAAAGGGCGGCCAGACGCGCACCGAGAGCGTAAAGCGTGCGCTTGCGGCGGTTTCGGGCGAGATTGTGTTAATTCACGACGGGGCGCGCCCGTTCGTTTCGCGCGGGCTGATTTTAAGCTGTATCGACGGCGTGAAAAAGTTTTCCAGCGCGGTATGTGCGGTGAAGCTCACAGACACGGCGGTGATTGCGCAGTTGGGGCTTGTGACAGACAGGCTCGACCGAAGCGAGACGTTCCGGGTTCAGACCCCGCAGGGGTTCTATACCGAGGATATACGGCGAGCGTACGGGCTTGCCGGCGACAGGGTTTACACCGACGACAGCGCGGCTTTTTGCGAGTTTATTGCGCCCGCGAGACTTATCGACGGCGAAGAGAGCAATATTAAGCTTACTTTCAAAAGCGATTTTATTAGGGAACTTCCCCTCCCCGCCGCCGTTAGCGGGTTGACGGGGTTCGGCGTGGACGTGCACGCGTTCGGAAAAAAACAGAATTTTATTAAGCTCTGCGGCGTGGAAATTCCGTGCGACACGGGGCTTATTGCACACAGCGACGGAGACGTGGCGCTGCACGCGGTTATGGACGCGATTTTATCCGCGGCGGGGCTTAAAGACATAGGGCACTACTTCCCCGATAATGACCCTGCCTTTAAGGGTGCAGACAGTGCGCTTCTTCTTGCACAAGTCGTTGAAATTATAGGTAAAAAGGGTTTGCGGGTGAAAAACGTTTCCGTAGCCGTTCAGGCGGAAAAGCCCAGAATTTCAGCGTATATAGATAATATGGTCGCGCGGGTGGCTTCCTTGACGGGCGCGGACAGGGGAAATATTTCGATTACCGCGGGAACTTCCGAGGGACTAGGGTTCGTCGGCGAAGGGCGCGGAATTTGCGTGTACGCGGTGGCGACTTTGTACGAGGCGTGAAATGAAACCCAAAACCACAAAGTACATAATTATAATAGCCGTTTCCGCCGCGGTTG